>JBCCPK010000006.1:0-300000 GCA_039024915.1 Pseudomonadota bacterium | reverse complement strand
GTGCGGTTCGCCACGGCATCTCCAAGGCCCTGACCCATTACGAGCCGGAGCTGCGGGGCGTTCTGAAGCCCGGTGGCTTCCTCACCCGTGACAGCCGCGTCGTTGAGCGGAAGAAGTACGGCCGAGCCAAGGCTCGCCGGTCCTTCCAGTTCTCAAAACGCTGACACCGTCTGCGATCTAGTCATTTGAAAGCGGGGTGTGTTGGCACCCCGCTTTTTTGTTGTCCGTGATTGGGTAAGCACCATGAGCAAGCGCATAAAAACCGCCATTCTGGGGGCCTCAGGTTACACAGGTGCTGACGCGATTCGTCTGGCGCTTCGCCATCCGAACATTGAGTTGGTCGCCCTCACGGCGAACGCGCATGCGGGCAAACCCATCGGCGCTGTCTTCGAGCATCTTCAGGGAATGGGCCTTCCTGACCTTGTGCGCATCGAACAGCTCAACTGGACGGATATCGACTGCGTGATTTGCGCGCTTCCGCACGGCACAACACAGGCAACCACGCAGGCCATCCGTGCCGCAAACCCCGAATGCGTCGTGGTCGATATGTCGGCTGATTTTCGCCTGCGTGACCCGGAGACCTATGCCACTTGGTACGGTCTCGAACATGCTGCCCCGGACCTGCAACCGCAGGCAGCTTACGGGCTGACAGAACACAACCGCGATGCCATTCGTGCGGCCAAGATCATCGCATGCCCAGGCTGCTTCCCAACCGCTGCACTAACCGCGCTTCTGCCGCCGTTGGGGGAAGGTGACATCTCCGGCGACGATATCATCATCGATGCCAAAACCGGTATATCCGGTGCGGGGCGGGGGTTGAAACAGGGAATGCTCTTCTCTGAAGCGGGCGAGGGGACATCACCTTATGGGGTTGGTCATCATCGCCACATGCCCGAGATCGAACAGGAACTCTCCAAGATCGCGGGCGAGCCAATCACCGTAGGTTTCACGCCGCATTTGGTGCCTATGGTGCGTGGCGAACTGCTTACCTGTCATGTGCGCCTCGCGCCCGGTAAGTCTGCGCAAGATGTCCGCACCACGCTGATGCGCCGGTACGCTGAGGAGCCGTTTGTGCATGTGCTCCCGGAAGGCGGTATTCCGAAAACGCAGAATGTACGCGGCTCAAACATGGTCCACCTTGGGGTCTTCGCCGACCGTTTGCCCGGCCGTGTGATTATCGTTGCTGCTCTCGACAATCTGGTGAAGGGGTCTGCGGGCCAGGCGTTGCAGAACCTCAATCTGGCGTTCGGATTGGACGAGACTCTGGCGCTGGAGCAGGTCGCGCTATTCCCCTGAACCCTTGGGTGGCGAGGGTTTGAAGGGCTGCATACCTGCACGGGCCAGCTCGTCGGCGCGCTCGTTCATGGGGTTGCCGGCATGGCCTTTCACCCAGTGCCACGATACCGAGTGCCTTTGAAGCGCAGCATCGAGCGCTTCCCACAGATCGCGGTTCTTGACGGGCTTCTTGGCGGCGGTTTTCCAGCCGCGCGCCTTCCAGCCGGGAAGCCATTGGGTGATGCCGTCTTTCACGTAGACAGAGTCTGTATGCAGCTCCACCGTTGACGGTCGGGACAGCGCGTTCAGTGCCTCAATAGCTGCCTTTAGCTCCATGCGGTTGTTGGTTGTCTCTTCAGCGCCGCCCTTCAACTCCTTTTCATGACCCTTGAACGTCAGAATAGCGCCCCAACCGCCTGGCCCCGGATTGCCCGAGCAGGCGCCATCGGTCCAAATCTCCACTGGCGTTTGCGTCATCTCAGTCAAAGTCCAGCCCGTAGAAGCGGGCATCACCCACGCCCTGATGAAAGGCGAGCTTGGTCGCGTACTCCCGCGGATCTTTGGGCACAACAAGCGCGCCCTCGGGTACCGTCAGCCAGTCATAAAGGCGCGTCACAAGAAAACGTATGGACGCACCGCGGGCGAGCAGGGGTAAGGCTTCCACTTCATTCCGCTCAAGGCGTCGCACGCTCTGATAACCGGCAACCAGCGCTCGAGCCTTCGTGACGTTAAAGGCGAGGTCTGGCTCAAAGCACCACGCGTTCAGGCAGATCACAAGATCGTAGGCGAAGGCATCGTTGCAGGCGAAGTAGAAATCGATGATGCCGGATAGCTCATTCCCAAGAAAGAAGACGTTGTCGGTGAACAGATCCGCATGAATGACGCCTGACGGTAGGTCGTTTGGCCAGCGTGTTTGCATGCGCTCCAGTTCACGCCCCATTCGGGTTCGAAACCCCGGAAAGGCCTCATCGGCACGCTTTGGGATCAAGTCGTAGAGTTGCATCCAACCATCCAGTGAAAGCGTGTTTTCGCGTCTCATTGCGAAATCAGCGGTCGCCGCGTGCATCTGCGCCAACGTTTCACCGAGTTTCCGGCAGTGGTCAGCTTTTGGTCGCCGTACGGCCACGCCATCAAGAAACGAGATGATGGTAGCAGGCCGGCCGCACAACTCGCCAAGGACAGCGCCATCGCGCCGCGCAATCGGGCTCGGGCAGGTGATATCGCGCGCTGACAGATGGTCCATGACACCGAGGAAGAATGGCAGATCGGCGGCGTTAACTCGTTTCTCAAACAAGGTGAGAATAAAGCTGCCGGCCTCGGTGCGCAGAAGGAAGTTGGAATTCTCGACGCCTTCCGCAATGCCCTTAAACGCGAGGACGACACCGAGGTCGTAATCGTTCAGAAACGCTTCAAGGTCGGCATCGCTGACATCGGTGTAAACGGCCATCAGAAGTCCAGAATGCGTCCGTCAGCCGTTCACGAAACGCATATCATCGGCGGTCAAGACAACATCACGCAGGTTTTTTGCGACCGGGAAAAGCTCATTTTCCTCAGCTGTGACAACAAGATCAACTGATGTGTCAAAGTCTTGCTTTAAGCGATCAATGACGGCGTTAACGAGGATCTCCGGCGCGGAAGCCCCTGCCGAGAGTGAAACGACCGCGCCGTGTTTCAGCCCGTCAAGCGGGATATCGTCGGCCCCAGCTATGAGAAGCCCTTTCGTGGCGCCAGCTCGTTCGGCCACCTCAACAAGCCGCTTGGAGTTGGACGAGTTGGGCGCACCCACAATCAGGAACAGATCGGTCCCCGGCGCTGCCGCCTTGACGGCCTCTTGGCGGTTTGTGGTCGCGTAACAGATCGATTCACCCGCTGGGTCCTCGATCTCGGGGAACTTCTTTTTCAGCGCCACTATGACTTCCATGGTGTCGTCTACGGACAAGGTGGTTTGTGTGACATAGCCAAGTTGAGCTGGGTCTGGTGGCTCGTAGCGGGCGACATCTTCGGGCGTCTCAATCAAATCGACCGCGCCCGATGGTAATTGCCCCATTGTACCGATGACTTCTGGATGCCCTTCGTGGCCGATCAAGACCACCTGTCTGCCTAGCCGCATATGCCGTGCAGCCTGTTTATGTACCTTGGAGACGAGCGGGCAGGTTGCGTCGAAGTACATAAGGTTCAACGCCTGGGCGTTCTCGGGCACGGATTTGGGAACGCCATGGGCTGAAAAGATCACTGGCGCTTGGGTCCCCGTCGGAATCTCGTTGAGCTCTTTGACAAAGACTGCGCCCTTATCACGCAGGCCATCAACCACGTACCGGTTATGGACGATCTCGTGCCGAACATAGACAGGTGCGCCGTAGGCTTTTAGTGCCATCACGACCATCTGAATGGCGCGATCAACCCCGGCACAGAAGCCCCGTGGTCCACACACCTTAAGCGTGAGTTTCGGTTTGAGATCGCTCACCACGTCCATGTCCGCTTCCTAGGCGAAGGGTTGAGAGCTTTCAACCATAGCGTTGACGCCAAGCTGCACTACATATCTGTTGCGCGAAACTGCACCATTCAAGTTCGAAAAGAAGGATACGCCATGCGTTTGTTGTCTGCTCCTGTTTTCTGCCTGGCCATCGCCGCTTTTGTGGCAAGCCCGCACGGCGAAAGCGTTGCGCAGTCGACCGAAGGCGGAACTGACCAGAGCTGTCGCTTCGAACGCGTTATCGACCTGCGCACTGGTACGCCCTCCACGATCCAGCGGTTGCTGGGCGAAGCGCGGCAGACGCAATTGGTTTTTGTCGGCGAGCGCCATGGTACCGCTGAGCATGTTGAACTTGCGCGCTGCATCCTCGAGCAGAAAGGGCAGGGACGCCCACCGGTGCTTGCTATGGAGCACGTTCCGGCAAATTTTCAGTCAAACCTCGATGAGTGGCGGCGCACGAGCCTGTCGGACCCCGACAGCTTTGCAGAGCGTGTGGGATGGGGTGATCTAGGCTGGGCAGATTTTGCGGTTTACCGGCCACTGATCGAGACGGCTGGCGCGGTACGAGCGCACATAGTGGGGACGGACCGCCCGGCATTTGGTGCAATAGGTAGTTTGTCAGCGGATGCGCTTCTCGAAGTTGCTCCGACCTATGGGCTGCAGACCGAGGACATCATTCCCCTTCTGGTTCCCGATATCATCAATGCGCGCTGCGAAACGGTGGATGAGCAAATGGCGCGGCGGATTGCCCTGGACCAGATGGAACGTGAGCGAATCATGGCGGGACGGCTTATCGCGGGGCGTGGGCGCGGTTCCTCCACTCTGTACATCGGTGCTCGCGCGCATGTGCGCGCGGACGCGGCCATTCCTTACCTACTTGAGCGCACCGACCGACCGCCTACCATGCTGCGCATTGCAGCGTACACAGCAGACGAATGGTCCACGTTGACCGGGGGCCAGGGTCTTACAGGTCTTGGCTTGGAAGGCCGTTTCGATGTTGTTGTCATCGCAGGCCAGTCGGATGTGTCGGAAGCAGATCGCTGTGATCAGATGAGGGAGGCGATGGGCCTCAACTAGTGGTGACGCTAAGCGCCCCAGATCGCGCGCAGAACTCTTAACCAGTTTTTCCAGCAAATGTTCTCAATGAGCGGCTCGTCGAAGCCGCGATGGCGCATCGCTTCAACGAGTTTCTGTAATCCGGCCGCTGAACCGATTTCTCGGGGCACGACCGCCCCGTCAAAATCAGAGCCTAATGCGACGCGCGTCTCTCCCATCCGGTCAACCAGATAGGCCAGATGATCGACCATGATGTCGATTGGGGTGTCTGACCGCATCCGGCCATCCTCGCGCAGGAAGGCTGTCGCGAAATTGAGACCGACGAGCCCGTCGCTCTCTGTAATGGCGTCGAGTTGGCAGTCGGTCAGGTTGCGGGCGTGCGGGCACAGCGCATGAACGTTAGAATGGGTTGCAACAATTGGCTGTTGGATCAGCGCGGCCACGTCCCAGAAACCGGCTTCGTTCAGATGGGCGACATCAACCAGTATCTTCAGTTCCGTGCAGCGCTTTACGAGCCGCTTGCCGTCATCGGTCAGTCCCGGGCCGATATCCGGCGTTGCCGGAAACCGGAATGGAACGCCGTGGCCAAAGATCGTTGGCCGGCTCCAGACCGGGCCGAGTGACCGCAAACCGGACGCAACCAGATCATCCAATTGATCGAATTCGGGGCCAATGGCTTCCGCCCCTTCCAGATGAATGACCGCCGCAGGAATTCCCTCCTGTATGGCCTTTTCGATTTGATCGACGGTCACACATACAGTGCAACCACCGCCAGTCTCGATGGCGCGCAAAATCGCCAATTGGTCCTTCACGACGTGCGCTGCGGTCATCCGGTCCACCGGTGGTGGAAGCGGAACGTCGTATCCCGCTTGCCGCATCGCGCGCTCTGCACGATCGCTAGGGCCTGCGGAACCGGGCACCCAAAGGGCAAATAGTCCGCCCACCATAGTGCCGGATTGCATCTTCTGAGCATCGATATGGCCGCGCGCCCGACCGGTTGAGAAACTTCCTGCCACTTCCACTCCGCCCGCAATATGCAGGCGCGCGAGCAAATCGTTGTGCCCATCAAAGACCGGGATCGGCGTCATGCGACAGGTTCGAGCCGGACCGGCAAGGCTTCGAGGCCATGGAAATGGTAGGCGTCCTTGGTGATCAGACGACCACACACCTCGATAGCCGGAGCAAAGTCAAAAATGAGCGGCAGGACACGAGCCAGTTCCAATCTTGCCAACGCGTGGCCGATACAAAAATGGATACCGGCTCCAAACGCGACTTGTTTGACGGGTACCCGGCTAGGATCGAACTGTTGCGGGTTTGCCATCGCGCGTGGGTCATGGTTGGCCATGCCCAAATGGAGCCCAACAACGTCTCCGGCTTTGAAGGGGTGGCCGAACAGCTCGCAGTCTTCAAGCACGTACCGCGTGAACATGTGTAGTGGCGGCGCGTAACGCAGGACCTCCTCAACAAGTGCGTCGGCATCTTGCAGCCAGGCCGCGCGCCGCTCCCGTCCGGTATCCAGAAGAATGCGCAGCCCGTTTCCCATTGCGTGGACCGTGGCTTCATGCCCGGCGTTCAGAAGTAGGATCACGGTGGACACCACCTCGTCCTCCGACAAACGGTCCGTTGAGTCTTCAATATGGACAAGTTGGCTCAGCAGGTCGGTTCCGGGCGCCTTCCGGCGCGTTCGGACAATCGCTCGGACCCATTGGGAGAACGCATTTGCAGCCGTGTTGGCAGCCGTTTCGTCAAACGAGGTTCGTCCCGGCATATACATCTTCACCATCGCGTGGGACCAGGCGAGCAAGCGTGGTCCGTGTTTTTGGTCGATCCCAAGCATGTCCGCAATCGTTGAAACGGCGAGAGGTTCGGCGAACTGTGAAATGAGATCGACGGGGTGATCAGGTGCGAAGGAGCGCAGCAGGCTCTGAGCCCGTTCTTCGATTGATGGGATCAGCTGTTCGATCTGCCGCGAGACAAAGGCGCGGTTGATGAGGCCGCGCAGGCGGGTGTGATCGGGTGGCTCGAGCTCAAGGAGCGAGTGTGCTTCGGCCGCGTCAAATGCCGCCAGATGTGGAGGCCGCGGTGGCCAACCAAGCTCTTCTCTTGGGATGCGATGGAGAATTTGTCGTCCCAGCCGCTTGTCACGGAACAGGGCGTTTACGGTTTCAAGGCCGCCGAAAACCCAGTGGCCATAGTCCTGCCAAAATAAAATGGGGCCTTCGTCGGACGCTTCAGCATGCAATTTGGCGTAAGTCCCGTAAGGATCATCGAAGAACGCACGCTCGCGCGGATTTTGCCTGAAGCTAGCCGTTTCATCGATGGGCTGGGAGTGCGCGCGCATATTGAGTAAGTAGGCTCGCCGTGTGCGTAGAAAAAGGCCCGACCTGATAACCGGCCGGGCCTTACATGTTCATCGTTGCGACGACGCCGCACTCACAGAGCAGCCAACTACGAACAGCCGCTTGTGGAGCCGCAGGTATCGCACTTCAGGCACGTACCATTGCGAACCATTGTGAAGTTGCCGCACTCTGAGCAGCTTTCACCCTCATAGCCCTTCATGCGAGCGATCGAGCGTTGTTCAGCTACCGACGGTTCATGGCGAATGGCGGGTGCAGACGCGACGACCGCCGGTTCTGCGCCTAAATGCATCGCGACATTCGATGCCACTGCCGCAGACGAAAGCGAGGCCGTCACCCCGCCACTCGTTGGAGCTTCCGCGACGGTCGAGCCACCAACGACCTGCAAACGCTCTGCGACCTTACCGCGGACCAGTCCTGCCGAAACGATTGAATTCGCGGACGGTTTTTCAGCATCTTCGCCCTTACCAAGCGTCGTCGCACCGTGATCGTCTGGCGTAACATGCGCAAGATCGTAGCGGCCAAGGTAGGACACGGCCAACTCACGGAAAATATAGTCGAGAATGGACGTCGCATTTTTGATCGTCTCATTACCTTGCACCATGCCCGCTGGTTCAAAGCGCGTGAAGGTGAACGCATCGACATACTCTTCAAGCGGCACGCCATATTGCAGGCCAAGGGAAATGGCGATGGCGAAGTTGTTCATCATCGCCCGGAAGGCGGCCCCTTCCTTGTGCATGTCGATGAAAATCTCGCCGATACGCCCGTCTTCATATTCTCCCGTGGTCAGATAAACCTTGTGGCCACCAACGCGTGCTTTCTGCGTATAGCCTTTGCGCCGATCGGGCATCTTTTCGCGAACGCGAACCTCTTTTTCGATGATCCGCTCAACGATCTTTTCCGCCACCGCTTGCGCGCGCATAGCCTGTGGTGCCGCAATGATTGCCTCAGCGACATCGTCGGCATCTTCATCATCGTCATTGTCGGCAAGAAGCTGCGCGTTGAGCGGCTGGGACAGCTTTGACCCATCGCGATACAGAGCGTTCGCCTTGAGCGCCAGCTTCCATGACATCATGTAAGCGTTCTTGCAGTCCTCGACGCTCGCCGAATTCGGCATATTGATCGTCTTGGAAATCGCGCCGGAAATAAAGGGCTGAGCCGCCGCCATCATATGGATGTGGCTCTCGACGGACAGATAGCGTTCGCCCTTCTTTCCGCATGGATTGGCGCAATCAAAGACAGCATAGTCCTCTTCCTTGAGGTGCGGTGCGCCTTCAAGTGTCATTGTTCCGCAAACGTGCTCGTTGGCCATTGCGATTTCGTCAGCATCGAAGCCGAGCGCCGCGAGCATTTCGAACGACGGATCGTTCAGCTGCTCGTCCGTGAAACCCAACTCATCAATGGCGATATCATCTCCAAGCGTCCAGCGATTGAAGACGAATTTAATATCAAACGCTGAGGCGAGGGCGCCTTCAACCTTCTTGATCGCATCGTCGGAAAAGCCGCGCGCTTTCAAAGAGCCATGATTAACCCCAGGTGCCTGGGCCAGTGAAGCGTGGCCGACCGCATAGGCTTCAATCTCCCCGATTTCTGCTTCGGAATAGCCAAGCGCGCGCAGCGCTTCAGGAACCGCGCGGTTGATGATCTTAAAGTAGCCGCCCCCAGCTAGCTTCTTGAACTTCACCAATGCGAAATCGGGCTCGATGCCGGTGGTGTCACAATCCATCACGAGGCCGATTGTGCCTGTGGGAGCGATCACGGTCGCTTGCGCGTTTCTGTAGCCATATTGTTCGCCCAGGTTTACCGCTTGATCCCATGCCTGGATGGCATGGGCAATGAGCCGCTGGTCGGGACAGTTTTCATGATCGAGCGGAACAGGGTCGACGCTCAACCCCTCATAGCCGCTGCTCAGGCCCAGTGCCGCGTTGCGATGGTTGCGCATCACGCGAAGCATATTCGGTCCATTGGCAGCATAGCCCGGAAACGGTCCGAGCTCGCGCGCCATCTCCGCACTGGTCGCGTAAGCCACGCCGGTCATGATTGCCGTCAGCGACCCGCAGATGGCTCGCGCTTCGTCGCTGTCATAGGCGATACCAGACGTCATCAGCAGCCCGCCAATATTGGCATAGCCGAGGCCCAGCGTCCGGTATTCGTAGGATAGCTCGGCGATTCGCTTCGATGGAAACTGCGCCATCGCCACCGAGATTTCGAGAACCATCGTCCAGAGGCGGACGGCATGCTCATACGCTTCGATATCGAAAACGTTTTTCTCGCCTTCGGGGCCGGTACCATTGAACTGCAGCAGGTTTAGCGACGCCAGATTACAGGCTGTATCGTCGAGAAACATGTATTCCGAACACGGATTGGACGCGCGGATACGACCCGCCGCCGGCGAGGTGTGCCAGTCATTCATGGTCGTGTTGAAGTGCAGACCCGGATCAGCCGACGCCCAGGCGGCGTGGCCGATTTTTTCCCATAGATCGCGGGACTTCACCGTCTTTGAGACTTTGCCCGTTGTGCGCTCGACCAGATCCCAATCGCCATCGTTCTCTACAGACCGCAGGAAGTCGTCGGTGATGGAAACAGAGTTGTTGGAGTTCTGGCCCGAGACGGTACCGTAAGCTTCTGAATCCCAGTCGGTATCGTAAGTTTCAAACGCCAGCTCAGTGTAGCCTTGGCGTGCGAATTGGATGACACGGTGAATGTAGTTTTCGGGCACCAGTGCCTTCTTGGCGGCGCGAACCTCACGCTTTAGCGCCGGGTTTTTGGTGACCTCGAAGCAGTCACCGCCTTCGCCTTCGCAGTTAACGCAAGCCTTCATGATGGCCGTCAGGTGCTTTTTGACGATCTTTGAGCCGGTGACGAGAGCGGCGACTTTCTGCTCTTCCTTCACTTTCCAATCGATGTAGGTCTCGATGTCGGGGTGATCGACATCCACCACAACCATCTTGGCGGCGCGCCGGGTTGTGCCGCCGGATTTGATTGCGCCGGCCGCACGGTCGCCAATGCGCAGGAAGCTCATAAGGCCAGACGACTTGCCGCCGCCCGAGAGCCGCTCACCTTCGCCGCGCAGCATGGAAAAGTTTGATCCGGTTCCCGAGCCATATTTGAACAGCCGTGCCTCGCGAACCCACAGGTCCATGATGCCGCCCTCGTTCACCAAATCGTCGCCGACGCCCTGGATAAAGCAAGCGTGCGGCTGCGGATGTTCGTAAGCGGATTGCGACTTGGTCAGCTCGCCGGTTTCGGGGTCTACGTAATAATGTCCCTGACCCGGGCCATCGATGCCATAGGCCCAATGCAATCCGGTGTTGAACCACTGTGGAGAGTTCGGCGCCACGCGCTGCGTCGCCAACATGAACGCCAGCTCGTCGCGGAAGGCGAGGGCATCATCTTCGCCATCAAAGTAGCCGCCCTTCCAGCCCCAATAGGTCCAGGTGCCTGCAAGCCGGTCAAAAACCTGCCTCGCATCTTTCTCCGGACCGTAGCGCTCATCTTCAGGAAGCTCGGCGAGCGCTTTCTCATCGGCAACCGAACGCCAAAGCCATGACGGCACAGAATTCTCTTCCACCTTCTTCAGGCGCGCCGGCACCCCGGCTTTTCGGAAGTACTTTTGGGCGATGATGTCGCACGCCACCTGGCTCCACTGCTCAGGAACCTGAATATCAGTCAGCTGAAAGACAATTGACCCGTCGGGATTGCGAATCTCACTGTTCGCAGAGCGGAACGTAAGGTCTGCATAAGCTGTCTGATCAGGTTTGGTGAAATGCCGCGCAACACGCATCGTCGAAAAGCTCCTTCAGCCCCAAAAGTGGCGCGTATGCGCCGATTATTCTTCTCTAAAACCAGTCACAAAGTTCCGTAGCGAAAGCTTTCGCTGGCAAAGTGGCCGGAAAACGTTGAGCAATCTGGCTCCACTTCGAAACATCGAGTCGGAGCGTGCCACCACGCAGGTCGGCCTGACCTTCAAGCACGCTAGATGTAGTGTGTAAACGAATAATTAACACCATATCTTGTGAAACTCACGCGCAAAATACCCTGCGCACAAAAAGGCCCAGTGCGGACATTTTTCTGCGATACCCTGACAGCGCATGACTTGAAACTCGCCCACGACGGGCGGGCGAAACCGTAACGGCGTGTAAGAGGCCCGACTCGCATGCGTCCGTCAACCACCGTACGGCGGTAAAAAAAGAGCGGGGGGTTTTCCCCGCTATCAGTGTGGATAGTGCGTCGGAGCGCGGCTGAGTACTGAACCGGCGAAGCAACCCCAAGCAGCCGCAACGTCATTCGGTGTTTTACGTAGATATTCGTGAAACTACGAAGGGGTGAGAACCCTGACGAAGCTGGACAGTCTGTCGCAAATTTCGCACAAGTTTGTGTGCTTCGTGCACCGCTCCATACAAGGCACAATCATGAAACAGTTTTTGCTCCGCTTCTTTACCTGGTGGCAGGATCAAACGTTCGGGACCATGTGGTTTACCGCTCGCAAAGGGCAGCGCGTAGGCGAGGATGAGCTTGGTAATGTCTATTACAGAGCTGATGTCCCACCGCACGGTGAGCGCCGTTGGGTAATCTACAAGGGTGAAGCAGACGCATCAAAAATCTCTCCCGGCTGGCACGGTTGGATGCACAAGAAGACAGACACGCCACCAACCGAGGATGGCTATTCGCCGAAAGACTGGGAGAGGCCGCATCAACCAAACTTGACCGGAACGCCCGGAGCGTACCGGCCAGATGGCTCCATACTCACGCCAGCTAAGCGCCCGGCGGCTACAGGCGATTATGAAGCTTGGTCCCCAGGCGACTAAAACACCGGGCCACCGGCCAGCATGGCGAATCTGGCGCTTTTCGGCCCCAACACAGCCAGCAGAGCTGTTCAGCTACCGCCGAATCAACACAAAGATGGCGTTGGAAAACGCGCGGTAGTCTGGCTTTGCCGCGTAAGTGGAGGAACACGCATACCATGCTTCGATGGATCAGCGCTGGCCTCGCCAGCGCGTTGCTCGTAATTGCCGTTGGCGCAATCGGTTCGAGGGCGCAAACCGCTGCGCCAGTGTTACGCAACGAACGCCCAGTTGCGCTGTTTTCCGGCCTCGACAAAATCACCGGTGAACTTCACTCGTTTTATGTGCTGGTGGATGAGACTGTGCAATTTGGCGCCCTACAGCTGACGCCGCGGGTCTGCTATGATCGGCCGCCATCGGAGCAAGAAAAAACCACCGTGTTTCTTGAGGTGGATGAGCTGACCCTCGACCGCCGGATCAGGCGGATTTTCACGGGTTGGATGCTTGCGGAAAGCCCCGGACTGAACGCGATCGATCACCCGGTCTACGATGTCTGGTTGATTGGCTGCAGTGATTCTGCGCCTGCAACCCCTTGAGAGGGCCAGTGCAAGAAATCTGCAGTTTGCGCCGTCGCTCGCGCGAGCAGTCCTCGATACTCCATTGCTGGGATTTCAGTCGCCCCGAATTGCTTCAGATGATCGGTGATAAATTGCGTGTCGAGTAACGTGAAACCGCCTGCAATCAAACGTCCTACAAGGTGAACCAGCGCCACTTTTGAGGCGTCTCGGCGTTTGGAAAACATGCTCTCGCCGAAGAAAGCAGCGCCGATCGCGACCCCGTAGAGCCCGCCAACCAGAACGCCGTCATAGCGGCATTCAACCGTATGGCAGAGGCCGCGATCAAACAGTTCGCGATAGAGACGGCGGATATCTGCATTGATCCACGTGGAGGAACGTCCCGGCGCAGCATCGCCACAGCCAGAAATGACGCCGTCAAAATCATGATCCACCCGCACTTCAAACAGATCACTTCTGACCGTGCGGGCGAGCCGACGCGGAACATGAAAGCTATCGAGCGGAAGAATACCGCGCATCGGCGGGTTAACCCAAAACAGGTTTGGGTCGTCCGCATCTTCCGACATTGGAAAGAAGCCAACCTCGTAAGCTTCCAGAAGCAAGTCTGCCGTTATCGGGTTAGGCATCGTTGGTGCTTGATGAAAGGCGCTAATTCAGCCCTGCGATGATTCCGCGTTCTCCGCAAGCCAACGCTCCAACCAGTGGATGGAATAGTTCCCGTTCCGAATATCGTCTTCGTGGACGAGTTGTCGGAACAGAGGGATGGTCGACTCAATTCCGGATATGACGAACTCATCCAAGGCCCGAGACAGCCGATTGAGCGCCAATTCCCGGGTGTCACCATGAACAATGAGTTTCCCAATCAGACTGTCGTAGTGGGGCGGGATTTTGTAGCCAGCATAGACCGCTGAATCCACACGGACGCCCAACCCGCCGGAAGGATGGAACGCCTCAATAAGTCCAGGTGAGGGTCGAAAGGTTTCGGGGTGCTCGGCGTTGATCCGGCATTCGATGGCGTGGCCGGAGAAGGACACCTCATCCTGGCTGATCGATAGCCCATGCCCGGCGGCAACCCGCAACTGTTCGGCGACCAGATCCAGCCCCGTGATGGCCTCTGTTATCGGGTGTTCAACCTGCAGACGCGTGTTCATTTCGATGAAGTAGAACTGTCCGTCCTCGTAAAGAAACTCGATGGTTCCCGCACCAGAATAGCCGAGCGCTGCGATGGCATCGGCCGCGATGCCGCCAATTTCCGCGCGTTGCTCGGCAGTGATCGCCGGTGAAAGCGCTTCTTCCCAGACCTTTTGGTGCCTGCGCTGCAGCGAACAATCGCGCTCGCCCAGATGGATACCCGCACCCTTTCCATCGCCAAAAACCTGCACCTCAATATGTCGAGGATTGCCGAGGTACTTCTCTAGATAAAGCGCATCGTCACCGAAGGCGGCGCGTGCCTCCGCTCGCGCTGTTTCAACCGCGTTCGCAAGGTCGTCAGCCGTGCGCGCAACCTTCATGCCGCGACCACCACCGCCAGCTGCCGCCTTGACGAGCACGGGGTAGCCCATGTCATCGGCGAGCTTCTTTGCGTCAGCAACCGAATGAATGGCCCCTTCGGAGCCAGGAACCACCGGTATTCCAAGGCGTTTTGCGGTCTCTTTCGCCGCAATCTTATCGCCCATGGTGTCAATGTGCTCAGCCGTCGGCCCAATGAAAGTGACATTGTGCGCGGCCAGGATCTCCGAGAAGCGCGCGTTTTCCGAAAGAAAGCCGTAGCCCGGATGCACTGCGTCTGCTTCGGTGATTTCACACGCCGCCAAAATCTGCGGGATATTCAGGTAGCTCTCGGCGGCCGCCGGTGGCCCGATACAAACGCTTTCGTCGGCCAAACGAACGTGCATGGCGTTGGCGTCGGCTGTGGAGTGAACCGCCACAGTACCGATTCCCATTTCCTTGCAGGCGCGCAGCACACGAAGCGCGATCTCGCCGCGGTTTGCAATCAGAACTTTTTTGAACATGGCCGTAGCCTCACCGGATCACGACGAGAGGCTCGCCGAATTCGACGGGCTGCTTGTCGTTGACCAGAATGTCCTCAATGACGCCCGCGCGCGGCGCCTCTATCTGATTCATGGTTTTCATTGCTTCGACGATGAGCAAGGTCTGCCCCTCGCGGACCTCATCGCCAACTTTGATGTAGGCGTCAGCCCCCGGCTCTGGAGACAAGTAGGCGGTGCCAACCATCGGTGACCGCACCGCTTCGCCATCAGCGCTCTGCCCTGCCGCTGGTTGATCGTTGGCGCTGGTTCCGGCTGCGGGCGCTGGCGCAGACGGAGCTGCCGGTGGTGCAATCGGTGCAGCCACATGGGTGGTCTGCGCGATAGGAGCCGGCGTGCGGGCGATACGCACCCGCATCGAATCCTGCTCAACCTCAATTTCCGTCAAATCCGTCTCATTGAGAAGTAATGCGAGCTGACGGATAAAATCGGGATCGAGCGTGGCTTTGGATTTCGACATGGGAACGAACAAACTGCTTGTTGAAAATCAGAACGAAGGCCACCCACCAGTGCGGTGAAGCTGACAGCTGGCGGGGTATAGCGACTTGCTCGCTAGCCGTCCACCAACTCAGCCATTGCTGTAAGTGCCAAGCGATAGCCTTCCGCGCCCAGTCCCAGGATTGCTCCGGTCGACGCTTGGGCAGTCAGACTGTGCTCACGAAACGCTTCGCGTGCGTGAATATTGCTCAGATGAACCTCGATGATCGGAATTTCGAGTGCCCTTAGTGCGTCATGAAGCGATATAGAGGTGTGGCTCAGTCCGCCAAAATTGCAGATCAAGCCATCGGCAACGCGCCGCGCCTCATGGACCCAGTCAATCAGGACACCTTCATGGTTGGATTGGCGAAAATCGACCTCCATATCGAGCGCCGCTGCGTGATCGCGGCACATGGCTTCGATGTCGTCCAGCGATTGATGGCCGTAAACGTCCGGTTCACGCTGTCCAAGCAGGTTGAGGTTTGGACCGTTGAGTATGGTGATGGTTGCCATGGCTGACCCTAATTCGTCGATCGGGTCAGGCGTTGGCGAGCCTCAGCCCGTTACCGATCAATTTGAACCGTCTTCGATAAGCGGTTCTGTACCCAGCGAAGCTTGCGCTGTTTGGATCGCCATTGCCAGCCGCTCGAAACCGACGGCTCCCATGATCAGTTCGTTGCCCACAACAAACGCAGGCGTGCCAGTGATACCAAGAAGCTCCGCAAGCCCATAGGATGCGCTGATGCCCTCCAATATGGCGTCATCTGTGGCGAGCGTTTCCAGCTCCCCCTGATCGGCACCCAGTGAAAGGGCGACCTCGGTTGCAAGGGTTGCGTCGGCTCGGCGATCTGTCTGCGCCATCATCGTGTCGATGAAAGCAAGCATATCGCCGCCACTCTGGCGGAAGGCGATTGCGACGCGCGCTGCTTCAAGCGAGCCTGGTCCCAACACAGGAAAGTCCTTCACAAGGACCCGCAGGTTGGGTTCGCTTTCGATCAGGGCCAGGACGTCTGCATGCGCCCTTTTGCAGAAGCCGCAATTGTAATCGAGAAACTCGACCAGCGTGACGGTACCGTCTGGATTGCCCAGAACACTCGCATGCTGTGTCGACAGAAGCGCTTCAGCGCTTTCCGCTATCAGCTCTGAACTGCGGGCTTCGGCCTCAGCGAAACGAAACGCCTCAAGGGCGTTGATCGCTTCCTCAAGAATGGAAGGGTCTGCTAGAAGGGCGTTGCGGACCAGCGCCATCGCGGCCTGGGGATCAGCCGCCGCCAGCGACGCCAATGCGCTGGGCTCGTCCAGCAAAGCGATTGGCGGCTCGCTGGTCTGGTTGGAAGGAGCATCCGCCACCGGCGCGCTGGGTTCGCGTGGATCAGATGCGGTAATAAGTATACCGGTCGCAACGGCGACGGGCACAACGACCGCAGCCACGGCGCAAATAGCGATCACAGCTCGCATACGCACTCCTTGGCCGGCTGGTCAAACGTCATCATTATGGATCATAGGCTATGATATCCTGCGCCCGTAACCAGCCCGACGAGCCGCGGCTCAGCCCCTGCTGGGCTCGACGTGCGAACCCCTTTGCGCCCTCGATGTCACCGCGAGCAAAGGCCTCCAATCCCGATGCCAGTTGGGCCATCGCTGTGTTGCCTTGGCGCGCATAAGCCTGGCCGAGGAAGCGGAAGCCGAAGGCAAGGCCTGGATCAGCACCCAGGCCTCTTTCGAGCTGCGCAATCGCGTTGCCAAGCAGACCGCTGTCGCCCGTCTCGGCTAGCGCGGCACCGTAATAGACCCGTAAGATCGGATTGTCAGGCGCAAGCTCCAAAGCCCGCGCCCAGCTTTGGGCCGCTTCTCTGGGATTGCCCGATTCAAATTGAACGGTGCCGCGTTGCTCCCAGAAAAATGGGTTGCTGGGTTGTTCGCGGATCAGCTGGTCAAACTCCCGGACCGCCTCGTTGGCTGGCCTTGTCTGCCCGGTAACGATGGCGCGCGCGTACCGTGCCGCCAAGGACCGATCGGAGTTCGGATAGCGTCGTGCGACTGTACGCGGACCATCGATCATTGCCGTCAGCCGAGCAACGGCGAGATCGTGGCGTTGCTGTAATTCGGGGGCGTCTCGCCGACCGAAGTGCGGGCTGCGCTGCACCAATCGCTCGATTTGAGAGATCCGATCCCGCGCCATCGGATGCGAGCGGATATACGGATCGACGAAGCGTCCAGTGAACATGGTTTGGTCGGCGAAGCGCTCAAACACCCGGAGCATACCTTCGCCAGACTGCCCGGTCGCATTCAGGTAAGAGATCGCTGCCCGGTCCGCCGCCAATTCTTCCTCACGCTGATAGGCCAGAAGCGTTCGGTTGGCGAGCTCACTGCCACCCAAGGCTGCGCCTTGAGCTGCACGCGCGGCTTGGCCGTCGCCAGATGCAACTGCCGCGCCGGCCGCTATCGCGCCAGCGATCATAGACGCCGCGGAAATCAGTTGTGCTCTCGCCACCTGTTGGCGTAGCCGTGAGAGGTGCGCGCCGGCCAAGTGGCCGGTTTCGTGCGCCAGCACGCCGATGATCTCGTTCGGCGTATCGGCCTGCATGATAGCGCCGACATTGATAAAGATACGGCGGCTATCAGCCACAAACGCATTGAAGTCACGATCGTTGACAATGACAACTTGGGTCGATCCTCCGCCCAGGTTCGCTGCCCTGAGAATTGGCCTCATATAGCTGTTGATCAGGGCTTCCACTTCAGCGTCGCGGAGCACAGAGATCCGAACCTGCGCATCGGCGCGGCTGACCCAGACCGAGGTCAACGATAGCGCCATGACGAGTGAGAAGATCACCGCCCTCGCGCAAGCCGCGCCCAAGCGATGCGCGATTGAAACCCGTGGGCTGGGGCCGGTCGTTGACCGTAGAGCCGATGCAGGGGAATGGCAGGATGCGCGATAAGTCTGTGTCATGCGTAGCGTTTTGTGACCGCCGAGTGGCCGTAATTAGGCACAAAGCGGCATTGTTCCTCCCAATGATCGTCCAAAGCTAACATCCACCTCGACCGCGTCAATCTCGCGCCGCTCTGCGAACGCACGTCGCCCGCTTCGTCATACCGGTTGCAAAGCCTGTATAGGTCAGCCATTCAAACCCATCTTCCGGAGCCCGCCTGTGCCAATCACTTGCGCACGTCACCAGGATGTCACCTTGTCTCGTACCCATCCCAACCCGCACCGCCAACACCGGCATATGAGTGTCCGCGCCGTCGCTCGCTCGCGTCGGGTGGAGCCGTTCTTGGCGATGGATATTCTAGCAGCTGCAAACGCACGCGAAGCCAAGGGCTTGCCGACGTTCCACCTCGAACTTGGCCAACCGGGCGTTGCTCCGCCGGAGGCCGTGCAGCAGGCAGCAGTTGAAAGGCTGCAAAGGGCACCTCTGGGGTACACTGAAGCGTCGGGCCGCGCCGACCTGCGTGCGCGCATCGCGCGTTTCTATCGTGAGCGGTTCTCCATGGATCTTGATCCGCAGCGGGTCATGGTCACCACGGGCTCATCGGCCGGCTTTTCACTGGCGTTTCTTCTGCTCTGCGAGCCAGGTGATCGGATTGCCTTGCCGCGTCCAGGCTACCCCGCCTACCGCAACATTGTTCAAGCCTTAGGCTTAGAGCCTGTCGAAATTGATTTGTCGGCCGAAACCGGCTGGGTGGTCACCCCTGAGGCACTGACGGCGCAGCATGAAAAAACACCGATCAAAGCGATTCTGATTGCCTCACCGAACAACCCGACCGGAACCGTAATGCCCGCCAATGCGCTGCGAGCACTTGCGCAAACCTGTCGAGATGCTGGTATCTGGTTCCTTTCTGACGAAATCTATCACGGGCTTGTTTTCGAAGGTGAGGAGCACTGCGCCCTCGAGTTCGATCCCGATGCGATCGTCATCAACTCATTCAGCAAATACTTCTGCATGACCGGCTGGCGGATCGGATGGATGGTGTTGCCCGAACGGCTGGTTCGTCCAGCTGAAGCCCTTGCCCAGAACCTGTTCATCTGCCCGCCAACGCTCGCTCAACATGCTGCGGAAGTCGCGTTTGAGATGACGGCTGACTATGAGCGCATAAAGGCCGGTTATGCGCGCAATCGTGCAACCCTCATGAAGGTTCAGGAACGCCTGCACATCCGCGGTAATCCTCCAGCCGATGGGGCTTTCTACCTGTATTGGCCGATCGAGCGCTTCCTACGCTCCGGTGAAACGTCAATCGAGCTATGCCATGCGCTTCTCAGCGAGACCGGTATCGCGATTACGCCCGGAGTTGATTTCGACCCGCGTTTTGGGGCGTCCGCTGTCCGCCTTTCCTATGCGGGGCCGCACGAGCAAATCGAACCGGCGGCCTTGATGCTTGCGGACTGGTTGGAAGCGCGGCTCTAGCGGACAATCCGTTCAAGCGGATCGTAGCGCGCGGTACCGACATCGAATGCCATGCGCGCAAGTGCGTCCGGCTTGTATCGAACGGCGCGCATCTCCTCTGGCGAGAAAAAGTGGCGTTTGGAGACGATTTGGTCAAGATCACGCCACGCAGGATCCAGTGCGCCCGCCGCAATGCGCGCATGGAAGAAGATCTCAACCTGATGGAATGAGCCGGCAGGATCGTGAAACTCGTTCACCC
Source organism: Pseudomonadota bacterium (assembly GCA_039024915.1). NCBI lineage: Bacteria > Pseudomonadati > Pseudomonadota > Pseudomonadota bacterium. The sequence goes on along the minus strand of JBCCPK010000006.1, from coordinate 280,314 downwards.
CTGCCAGATCGCCAACGTGAACCGTCAGCCCCGTTTCTTCATGGACCTCTCGCATCAGATTGTCGTGCAGTGATCCGTGAAGCTCAACGCCGCCGCCGGGCGCACACCAAAGGTCAGAATCGCCTTCGCGGTACGCGTTCACGAGCAGCAGCCGACCGTCTTGGACGATAAGGGCGCGCACTGCGACTCTCGGGCCAGTATTGGCGGGTAGCGCGTTCACGGTGAAACAAGTGGAACGGTTACGTCAAACACGAACGCGAAGGTCGAGCCTATCAGAAGAAGGATCGGCGCTGCCACCATCCTTTGCGCTTCGGTCCCTCATCCTCTGGTTGCGAGCTTTCAAGCACAGGCTCAGGCTGCCGTTCGGGAGCTGGCTCTGGCTCTGGTTCTTTTTCGGCTGGTTGCGTTTCCGCCACGGCCGATCCGTTTGTCTGCGCGTTACCAGCGTCCTCGGCGGCGACTTCCTCAGCCGCACTGTCTGTCTTGTCAGCTAGTGTGATCTCGACCGCATCGCCTTCGCTCGGCTCTGCGTCTGCCAAGCTGTCTTCAACCTGTGCGGCTGAGGCAGCGTCCCCGACCAGTTCCTCACTAGCCTGGACGTCGTCATCGGCTTCGCCAGCGGTCTCACCATTTGCACTTTGGGCACCACGACCCCCGCGACGGCGGCGACCACCACGGCGCGAACGGCGCTTACGTTTGGGTTCCGCCTCTTCGTCGGTGTCAGCGCTTTCTGCGTCCACGCTTTCGGTCGCGCCTTCCGGGTCCCCTGCTGCGTCGGCGACTTCCGTCGTTTCGGCTTCGGTATCCTCATTGCGACGACGTCTGCGACGCCTGCGTTTGCGGCGGCCATCTCCGTTTTCGCCGGTATTTGCGTCGTCGCTTCCTTCCACTTCCTCTGCCAGTTGTGCGGCTTCAGCAGCTTCTGCGGCGGCGTCAGCTTCCTGATCATCATAGTCCACACTCATTGGCTGGACGGCCGCGGTTGGGATCGCCTTGATGTCGCGCGGGTCGGCTGCTTCGCCGCGCGAGACGGTGAACGCATCAGCTGCGAGGCTGGGGTCAATCGAGAAATGGACCCGCCGGCCATAGCGCGCTTCAAGATCCGCCAGCATGTCTCTCTTTTCATTGAGAACATACACGGCAATTTCCGAGCGCAGGCTTACCTGCGCATGGTGCGCAGTATGCTTCAGAAGTTGGGACTCAGCCTGACGCAAGACCTGCAAAGCAACAAAGGACGGCGTGCGGATGAAACCCGTGCCGCCGCAATCAGGGCAGGGCTCCATGGTGCTTTCAAGCAGCGATGTGCGAATGCGTTGCCGAGACATCTCAAGCAGGCCGAAATGCGAGATGCGGCCAACCTGGATGCGCGCCCGGTCTGCCTTGAGCGCATCTTTCATGCGCTTTTCGACCGCTCTGTTGTTGCGCTTCTCCTCCATATCGATGAAGTCGCAAACGATGAGGCCGGCGAGGTCGCGCAGCCTTAATTGCCGCGCGATTTCGTCGGCAGCTTCGAGATTGGTTTGGACGGCGGTGTCTTCAATATTGTGCTCGCGCGTGGACTTGCCCGAATTGACGTCGATCGCGACCAGCGCTTCGGTCTGATTGATGACCAAGTAACCGCCTGATTTTAGCCGAACGGTCGGCTCGAACATCGTATCGAGCGCTTCCTCAACACCATGGGCGGTGAACAACGGCGTGGGTTCACGATAAGCTTGTACGTTCTTGGCGTGGCTGGGCATCAGCATGCGCATGAAGTCTTTGGCTTCGCGGTAGCCGTCTTCGCCAGCGACCAGCACGCTATCGATATCGCGCGAATACAGATCGCGGATTGACCGCTTGATGAGGCTGCCTTCCTCGTACACCAGCATCGGGGCTGCTGACTTCAAAGTCAGGTCGCGTACGGTTTCCCAAAGCCGCATCATGTACTCAAAGTCGCGTTTGATCTCGGTCTTGGTGCGGTTCGCTCCTGCCGTTCTCAGAATGACGCCCATCCCGTCCGGCACGTCGAGATCGCTGACGACCTCTTTCAGGCGCTTGCGATCCGATGCAGACGTAATCTTGCGCGAGATGCCGCCGCCCCGCGGCGTGTTGGGCATCAGGACCGCATAGCGTCCTGCAAGCGAAAGATAGGTCGTTAGCGCAGCGCCTTTGTTGCCGCGTTCTTCTTTGACGACCTGGACCAAGATGATCTGCCGCCGCTTGATCACTTCCTGAATTTTATAGTTGCGGCGCGTGTTACGGCGACGCGGACGCACTTCTTCAAGCACATCATCGGAACCCGCATCGTCGACGCTCTCGGCGGCTTGATCCGCGATGTCGTCCGAGGAGGTCAACTCAATATCGTCGATCCCATCGGCTTTCAGTTCGATGACGGTGTCGTCAGCGGGTTCATCTGTACCTGTCTCAGTCGCGTTTTCCTCTGCTGCGCCTTCCTCCGCTGCGTCTTGCTCGTCTGCGGCAGCCTCGGCCAGATCTTCTGTATCGTCGTGATCGTTGTCATCGGCGGGTTCGTCTGCGCCGCCTTCGTCTGCGGGCGAAGCATCGATCTCAGGCTCTTCTATCTCTGAAAAAGCTGTTGACGCATCCTCGTCCTCGGCTTGCTGCTGGCGCTCATACTCGAGCAACGCGTCGCGGTCGGCCTGGGGTATTTGGTAGTAGTCGGGATGAATTTCGGAGAAAGCGAGGAAGCCGTGCCGATTGCCGCCATAGTCGACAAACGCCGCTTGCAGCGACGGTTCGACCCGCGTGACTTTGGCTAGATAAATGTTCCCGCGAAGCTGTTTCTTCGCCTGGGTTTCAAAATCAAATTCCTCAACACGATTGGCGCGTTTGACCACCACACGGGTTTCTTCCCGGTGGGTGGCATCGATAAGCATTTTCGATGACATGAGATGGATAATCCTTGCGCCGCCGGGGCGGTGCGGCGTCTTTGAAGCCGCTTCCGCCGGGACGCTTGATGGGTGACATGTGGAAAAGTGCCGTGGTCGCCTGGGCGCGATGCTGTCGCATTCCCCAAGCGAACTGGGCACAAGTGAGATTGCCGGTGAAGTCGTGGCTGCTACGCAACGTGTACCGCACGATGCCGGAGACGGCATGCGGCTGCGCGCTACCCTCTCGCCGATATGGGCCATTCACATTTTGGCCGGCTGTCGCGCGGAAATCCGCCATTCAAAGTCCGGTTATTCAGGCGGCAAAGGTTCCCTATTAAACCTTGCCGCAAATCGTTTGGGCGCGAGCCCGTTTTCGTGTGTTGCATCCGCCTACCAATGGTTCGCAGAGACCTGCAAACACCGACGCTACACAAAACCTATGCTCAAGCGTCCACGTGGATGGTTGAGCTGGGCTATTGGCGACACTGTTGCCGATTGCGCAAGGTCGCTGCTTAGCCGTTTGAGCGTCGGGCAGTATCTGCGCCGATTCGTAGCGGAAAGGGCCACACCCTTAAACGGCAAAGTTTTCACTCCGCCAACTTCACATGTACGCCTGCGAAAACGCCAATGCAAGGCTTCGACCATACGGAAGGAAGCGTGACCCAATTGCCTCAGCGGGCTGGAACTCGAAATCGCGCACAAGCTGGTTGTCTGTTTCCCTTTGGTTAAGTTCCGGCGGACAGGATATGACTTTGCTCAGCGTTGCCTGCTGCCGCCCCAATTTCTGAAGAGAGCTTGAGAGAAACCGTGCGTTCTTGCGAACCCTTTGCCCGTTTGTCGCGGATTATGCGCGACAACTTGCGTGCGGAAAGTTCGACTGTTTCCGGGCTATGCGCACCAACAACTTCGTATTTCTTGCGTCTGCCGTCCTCGCTCCTTGTTGTCATGTTTGCGCTTCTTCTCTCAGTTGCGGCAGGTTCGGGCGTTCGAGCGCAAGACGCCGACGTGGAGCGCGAATTCGAGCAGTCGCCCGTGTCCCAGGCCTCGGGTGCTCGGATTGCTGGTGATGCGGAGCGGACGCGGTTGGTTGTCGATTTCGACGGCGAGCTCGATCCGCAGATTTTCTTTCTTGCTGAACCTCGGCGCATGATCATCGATCTTCCTGGTACCGATTTTGTGGCCATGGAAGGCGCCGATATTGAAGCGCGCGGACTGATTTCAGGCTTCCGCTTTGGGCCATTTGCGCCCGGTCGCGGGCGAATTGTCGTTGATCTCGCATCGTCAGTTGCGCTGGATGAGACGATTATTCTGCCCGCTTTGGATGACCAACCGGCTCGATTCGTTCTGGATCTCGTCGCAGCCGAGCCTGCTGGTTTCGCGGCCGAGGTGGAGCGCACACGATCTGTTTTCCTCGCCAGCGTCGAAGCGCCGAAGGGCGATCGCCTCGATTTCGCACCAACAGAAACGGGGCGCCCGACGATCGTGATCGATCCAGGTCATGGCGGCATCGACTCGGGCGCTGTAAGCCGTTCCGGCGTGCTGGAAAAAACCGTCGTGCTCGCCTACGCCCGTGAACTGGCGGACCTTTTGAGGGAAACCGGGCTTTACGACGTCTATCTCACCAGAGACGACGACACGTTTATCCCACTTGCGGGACGCGTTCGCTACGCTCAGTCGAGGCGCGCAGACCTTTTGATCTCGATCCACGCTGATTCTTTGGTGCGTCACCGCGAATTGCGCGGAGCGACGGTGTACACGCTCTCGGACCGGGCATCGGACGCGATTGCGCGTCAATTGGTGGAGAACGAAGCGCGGTCGGAAATGCTTGCAGGTATGGACGTCACCGAGACCGCAGATGAGGGTGTTGCGGACATTCTGGTTGATCTCACGCGGCGAGAAACCGTTCGGTATTCGTTGGGCTTTGCCGAAGAGCTTGTCGATGAGTTGTCAACGGCGACCCGCATGGTGACAAATCCCCACCGTTCCGCTGGTTTTAGGGTCTTGAAGGCGCCTGAAATTCCCTCTGTTCTGTTGGAGTTGGGTTTTCTGTCGAACGCGGAAGACGAGCGCCTGTTGGTCGATGCGAGTTGGCGTTCGAGAACGGTCGCGGCCCTAAAGACAGCGGTCGATAGATATTTTGAACGTCGCGTCGCGCAAGCTGAATAGCTGGATGCTGTCCGTACAAGCCGACAATCTTACCCGTTCCAAGTAGTCTTGATCAGGTAGCCTTACTGCTGCGTTTGCGCACGGTTCGACCCGTGGCAACAGTTGGCATCGTGTCAGGCTCAACCACGACCCTGATCGCCGCTGGCCAAACGGTCGCATGCTGTTAGGCTGTCGAAATCGCTTTTTGTGCCGTAATTTCGCCGCAGCAGCAAAGCTTTCAGGGTGAGGTTGCTCCTCGGACGCCAATCCTTACCTTGTGTTAACCACAAACGGCTTGTTGTGGTTCAGACAGGAGTGAAAGAGTTTCGGCGATGAATTGGGACGCTAAACTGTTCGGGGTGCGGCGGAAGCGTTTACATCACCCTTGTCAGGTGTCGATGTTTGGGAATGGGATAACTGCATGTTTGCACGGTTGATCGGCTATCTCTTCGGAATTGGTGCAGTGGGTGCACTGATCGTTGCCGGGGTCGTGGCATACGGGATCCATTACTATTCGCAGGACTTGCCGGACTATACCGTGCTCAGTGATTACGCGCCGCCGGTCATGACCCGCGTCCATGCGTCAGACGGCGAATTGATCGCCGAGTATGCGCGCGAGCGTCGGCTTTTCCTGCCGATACAGTCCGTTCCTGACGTTCTCAAAGCGGCGTTCTTGTCCGCCGAGGACAAGAATTTCTACAATCATGGCGGACTGGATTTCACCGGCATCGCGCGTGCGGTAGTCGTCAACATCGAGAACCTGGGGTCCGATCGGCGTCCGGTGGGCGCGTCAACCATCACCCAACAGGTCGCCAAAAACTTTCTCCTCACCAGTGATGTTGCCATCGAACGTAAGATCCGAGAGGCGATACTGGCGCTGCGGATGGAGACAGCGTTCTCCAAAGACGAAATCCTCGAACTGTATCTCAACGAGATTTACCTTGGCCTTGGCGCGTATGGCATTGCCGCGGCCTCTCTGGTGTATTTCGATAAATCGGTCCACGAGTTGACACTGGCAGAAGCGGCTTACCTTGCCGCGCTGCCGAAGGCGCCAAACAATTATCACCCCTTCCGCCAGACCGAACGGGCGATTGAGCGGCGCGACTGGGTCCTCGATCGAATGCTTGAAAACGGCTACATCACCGTTGACCAGGCGGACGCTGCCCAAGCGGAGGCCTTGAATGTCCTGCCGCGTTCAACTGGTACGTTTCTCGCAGCGTCAGATTACTTTGCCGAGGAGGTGCGCCGCCAGATCGCCCAGCGCTATGGTGATGACGGTCTGTACACAGGTGGTCTTTCCGTCCGCACAACCCTCGATCCTGTGCTTCAGTCTTATGCGCGGCGGGCGATGCATGATGGCCTGATTGGCTACGACCGCAATGCAGGTTGGCGCGGCCCCATCACGCAGATCGATCCTACCGGCGACTGGGGGGTTACCCTGAGCGAAGTCGAACGATTGTCCGACCTTGATGAATGGATGCTCGCAGTTGTTCTCGCCAAAGGCGCCGATGGCGTGCAGATTGGTCTTCAGCCCCGACGGTCGGCATCTGGACAGCTTCTTGAAGAACGACTGACCGGGATGATCCCGTCGTCCGGTCTGAGCTGGGCGGGTGACGACCCTCTCAACGTCGGCGACGTGGTTTACGTTGAACCGCAAACCGCTGAAAGCGGCAGCGTTACATTTGCACTCCAGCAAATACCCGAAGTGTCCGGCGGAATGGTCGTGATGGACCCGTTCACCGGGCGCGTCCTGGCTATGGTCGGCGGCTTCTCCTTCGATCAAAGCCAGTTCAACCGGGCCACACAGGCTCAACGGCAGCCCGGATCGGCGTTCAAGACGGTTGTCTACGCGGCTGCCCTCGACAATGGCTACACACCATCCAGCGTCGTGATGGATGCTCCGATCGAGATCGACCAAGGCGGGAGTTTGGGCGTTTGGCGTCCCCAGAACTATTCGGATCGCTTCTATGGCCCGCAGACGCTCCGCGTCGGTATTGAACAATCGCGTAACGTTATGACGGTTCGGCTCGCCCGCGATATGGGGATGCCTTTGGTCTCCGAATATTCACGGCGCTTTGGTGTCTATGACGATCTGAGCCCAGTCCTTGCCATGTCCCTTGGTTCAGGCGAGACCACCGTGATGCGCATGGCAGCTGCGTACGCGGTCATCGCCAACGGTGGCCGGTTCATTGAGCCGACCTTGATCGACCGGGTGCAGGATCGTTACGGCCAAACAATTTTCCGGCATGATGCGCGCGTGTGCGAAGGCTGCCAGGCTGAGGCTTGGCAGAATCAGGAAGAGCCAGCCATCATCGATGAGCGCGCTCAGGTGCTTGATCCCATGACGGCCTACCAGGTCACATCGATGCTTGAGGGCGTCGTTCGCCGCGGTACCGCGCGGGGTATTTCCGGCCGTCTCGAAAACTGGGCGATTGCAGGCAAAACTGGCACGACCAACGACAACCGCGATGCCTGGTTCGTGGGCTACAGCACTGATCTGGTGGTCGGTATCTACGTTGGATACGACACCCCGCGGAACATGGGGCGTCCGGCGACGGGCGGCGGCCTCGCCGCACCGATCTTCGCCGATTTCATGGAAGAAGCCCTGGAAGGCCAGCCCCGTACGGAGTTCCAGATCCCGCGTGGTCTGGATTTGATACCCATCGATCGACGCACCGGGTTGCAGGTCGCTGCCGGGACGGAAGGCTCCATCCTGGAAGCTTTCCGCCCAGGCACATCACCGCCGAGCACCTATTCGATCATCGGCTTCACCGACAATATGGGTCGCGAGCTGACCGTTGATCCGCAAGCAGATCGCGCGGTTGTATCGGGGACCGGCGGGCTCTATTAGGGGCTCACCCAACTCACACATTTGTGGAATGAACCATGCGCGCTGAAGCCCAGCGTCTCGTAGACGACATCGAGCAGGCGCTCACCCTGCTAAGGAGGCATCTTTGACTGGGATGCAGCCAACAAACGCCTTGATGAGCTAAACGCGCTCGCCGAAGACCCACGTCTATGGGATGACCCGCAGAAAGCTCAGGAGGCCATGCGCGAGCGTCAGAAGCTTGAGAACGCCATTTCGGGCATCTCCACCATGACCGCAGACCTCACCGATACCGCTGAGCTTATCGAGCTTGGGGAGGTCGATGGCGATGATGAGATGGCTGAGGAAGGGGTTTCGGCTCTCAAGACCATGGCGACCAAGGCGCGCCGCCTGCAGATCGAAGCGCTGTTGTCCGGCGAGGCCGACGGAAACGACACCTATGTGGAAGTGCATTCGGGCGCAGGCGGTACGGAAAGCCAGGATTGGGCGTCGATGCTACTGCGCATGTATACCCGCTGGGCGGAAGGTTCCGGGCGCAAGGTGGAGCTTCTCGAAGAGCAGTCCGGTGAAGAAGTAGGCATCAAATCGGCAACGCTGCTCGTGAAGGGCGACGACGCCTACGGTTGGCTGAAGACCGAAGCGGGCGTGCACCGGCTGGTGCGCATTTCTCCGTTCGATTCGAATGCACGGCGTCACACGTCTTTTGCCAGCGTTTGGATTTATCCGGTCGTTGACGACACCATCCAGATCGAGATCAACGAAAGCGACTGCCGGATTGATACCTACCGGGCTTCCGGTGCTGGCGGGCAGCACGTTAACACCACCGATTCTGCCGTTCGGATCACGCACAATCCCACCGGTATTGTGGTCCAGTGCCAGTCTGAGCGATCACAGCACAAGAATCGGGCGACCGCATGGAACATGCTTCGTGCTCGGCTTTACGAACTTGAACTGCAAAAGCGCGAGGAAGCTGCCAACGCCGAAGCCGCCGCCAAGACTGATATAGGCTGGGGACACCAGATTCGCTCCTATGTCCTGCAGCCTTATCAACTCGTGAAGGACCTGCGCACCGGCCATGAAAGCACCTCGCCGTCGGACGTGCTCGACGGGAAGCTTGACGCTTTTATGGAAGCGACGCTCGCGCAACGGGCGTACGGCGGCGGTGCCGAAGTCGAAGATATCGACTAACTTTGGGAAGCAGGGCGCAAACGCCGGTTAGGTGATGCAACCGACCTGTCAGAGCCCTTGGAGCGAACGCCCGGCTTGCACAAACGGCATGGGATCAATTGCGCGGTTGCCGCGCCGAACCTCGTAATGGAGATGAGGACCTGTGCTACGGCCTGTTGAGCCCATGCGCCCGATCAACTCTCCAGCTTCGACCCGGGTCCCAGTCGAAACCAGCATCCTGCTCAAATGCGCGTAACGGGTGCTTAGACCATTGGGATGGTCGATCTCAATCATGAGCCCGTAGCCACCAGCACGTCGTGCGCGGGTAACCACGCCATCGGCCGCAGCGTAGATCGGATGGCCAGTCGGCGCAGCGTAGTCGATGCCGGAATGAAAAGCCGTGCGCCGCGTAAAGGGGTCACGCCGATTGCCGAAACGCGATGATAACCGTGCGCCATGTGTTGGAGCGGCGACTGGTACATCATCGACAACCTCACGAACGGCTTCGAGATCGGCCAAAGCCCTCATCGCATCGCCCACAGCGTCAGCCAGTGCGCCTGGATTGCCCGTCGCGGGGAGAAGCGGTCCACCAATTCCATCAAACAGATATGAGGTCGATGTCGTCGCTTGGGCGCTCGGTAATGACGGCCGGATTCCAACCGCTGAAAGATTGGATACGATCTGATCGACCCGAGACTGGCTGGTCGCCGCAAGCCCCTGTATCGCGACCAGCTGATTGTGCGCCTGAACTTCAAGCGTTTCTTCGATGCTCGTCAGCACGCTGCCAGGATCGGAGCCTGCCGACGCCGTTGAGACGCCGTACCCATCAACTGGAAGGCGCGGCACGCTACCGGTGATCAGATTGTCATCGCTCAAGGGCGCAAACGACGAGCCAAATCGCGCAGGATTGTTCGGCGGAACGATGGGAGAGGGCGGTGCTTCCCGCGGCATAAGTCCCAGTGCGCCGGCCTGATCAAGCAGGGTGTCTAGGCGCGCGCTTTGTGCGCTCAATGCGTGGTGCTCGCCCAGAAGGCGTTCGACGCGCGCCTCATAGGCCTGCTGGTTCAGGAGCTGTCGGCTGGTGATCCGGTCAATCTCCCGCCGCAATTCGGAAATTCGGTCCTCATAGGCCACCTGTATCTGGTGCTGTCGTTTGATACTGGCGGTGAAAAGCTCATCGCGAAAAAACAGATAGCTCGCCGACCCAATGATCGCGGTAGCTCCTGCTAGAATGACCAGAACGATCAGCAAGCCGACAATGGGCGGTACGCGAAGAACCTGCACATGCTGACCATGCGCAAAAATAATGCGACGCTCATTACGGGCTCGCCGCAACTGCTTGGCATGGACCGACTGTTGAAAGTTGGTTGAACCGTTCGAGTTCGAAGCTTGAGACGCCATTGAGCCCACCACTACACACGCTTATTCCATGTGACCCTATGATGGTTAATGGAGGGTTGCGCTCGTCACCGAACGCTGCGGTTCCACTGCGTTCTTACGTCCCAACCACTGGCATCAGAGGCTTGTAGAAACCGGGGGTGAGGCCAGCTTCGGATCGCGCGCGATCGTTCGTGGGCGGCTTGATGGCACCACGGAAGTGGCGGCGGACGAGGTGGTGGAAGGTCGGTTCGGGAGCTTTGCCATCCCGATCGCACAAAAATCGGAACCATTTTGCTCCGAACGCCACGTGCTTTTTCTCATCGCGATAGATGATGTGCAAAATGGCTGCGCTCTGCTCGTCGCCGGATGCAACCAGCTGGTCGATGGTGCTGGGCGTGACATCAAGCCCCCGTGCTTCGAGAACGAGTGGGATAATCGCAAGCCTTGCCGTCAGATCATCGCCGGTGGATTGCGCTGCCTCCCACAGCCCAGCATGGGCTGGCAAAGCTCCATAGTGGCTGCCAAGCTCCTCCAGCCGGTCGGCCAGCATCTTGAAGTGCTTCGCCTCCTCAAGGCCGACCTGGACCCAATTGTTGAAGTATGACAGTGGCAAGCGCTCTCCCGCCGATCGGGCGATCATGTCCCACGTCAGGTCGACAGCATTGAGTTCGATGTGCGCCAACGCATGCAGCAGGGCTATCCGACCTTTCAGGCCGCCCTTCGAGCGGCGGGGCATGCGGCTGGGCGGCAGCAGGTCTGGCTTGGGGGGACGCCCCGGATCGTCGGGAAACGCGCCTCGCACGTGTCCCGTCCGTATCGATCCGCCGAACCAAGCTTTCGCCACCGCGTAGGCGTGCCGGGACTTGTTCGCGAGATCCGGTTCTGAGACGACGCGAACCGCTTCTTCGGCGAGGGACTGCACCGGGCGTGATTGCTACAGCGCTTTGACGGTCGCCAGAACATCCTCGACGTGGCCGGGGACCTTCACCTTGCGCCATGCCTTGGCGATTTTTCCGTCGCTGCCGATAAGGAAGGTGGACCGCTCAATGCCCATGTACTTTTTGCCATACATCGATTTTTCGACCCACACCCCATAGGCCTCCGCGGCCACCTTTTCTTCGTCGGCGGCCAGGTGAACGTCGAGATTGTGCTTGGCTTTGAACTTGTCGTGGCTTTTCACGGAGTCCGGTGAAACGCCGAGCAAAGTCGCGCCCGCCGCGTCGAAGTCGCCCTTGTGTTCCGTGAAGCCGATCGCCTCCTTTGTGCAGCCGGATGTGTCGTCTTTTGGATAGAAAAAGACCACCACCGGTTTGCCTGCAAGTGCAGAGAGTGTCACCGATCCACCTCCGTCGGTCGGCAGGGAGAAATCTGGCGCTTGATCGCCTTCTTGAACGCGCGTCGTGTCGGTCATGGGAACTCCAAAACAGGGTATGGGCTGGGGGGACTGTGGTCTGATCGAGCCGATGTATCGCCGTGGCAGGGAAAGACAAGGTGAGTTTTGCCGATGCATCGCTTGAGGTGTGCTTGCCCTGCGTGCCCGCAGTGAGGCACAGTGCAACGAATGCGAGGATTCCCCGCTGGCCGACGCTGTGTTTGCTTGTCGTGCTCGGACCTCGATAAACATGGGATAACCGTGACACACAGCGATGCGCGCCATGCAGACAGGCCGTCACCGCCTTCCGGTGGCGGTCAGCGTGTTCGACCCACTCGGCGCAATCGGTGGATCGTCTGGTCGCTTTTGGCCCTGCTGTTGGTCGCGCTCGCGCTACCGGTCTTTGCGCTGACGACGGAACCTGGTCAACGTGTGACGGCCAATTTGATTGAAGAGCCTCTGCTGGCCCGCATCAAGGCAGCGATACCAGAACCCTATGAGCTCAACGTCGATGGCCTGACCACGAACATCGGACCATCGGCATTTGATGTTCGCCTCAGCGGTCTGACCGTCTCAGGCCCCGGCATTCTGGTTAGCGCCCGCGACACGCATGTCAAAGTGCTGTTCAGGGACGTGTTGCGCCGGGCGCTCGTCCCCAAGGCTGTCACCATTGGCTCGATGGACGTCGATCTCGATCCGCAAGCTTTGGAGTTCGCATTCACCGGTGTTCAGGAAGCAGACCACATCTCGACCAGTGCCCGCCTGGAGAGGCTGTTGGCAGGATTGGGCGACGTTGACGCCGCGCTTGCGCACGTGACCACTCATCCCAGCTGGGCCAGCCTCGAGCAGATGCAGATTGCCCGAATTTCGGTGATGGACCGCGCACAATCAACTCTGCCAATCGCACGCGACCCGCCAGACCTTGAGCTCTCAATTGAACGGCACAGTGCAGACGAAGTGCGCCTGACCGCTTCAACGCTCGATCGGGCGGTACCAACGCAGGTCCTGCTCCGGCATGCCCACTCCGATCCCCCACAGGGACCGGTGGCGTTGGCCGATATCAAACGCAGCCGCGGGTTTGATGAGACCGCCTTCACCCACGCCATCGTGCTCGATGTTCCTTTGTCGGATTTAACGACGGCTCTTTCGGGCGCTGGTCCCGTTACGGTTGATGGTCGTATCGGCGCGGAAATGGTTGTGACCCGAGACCCTGCAGATGGCCGGGTTGATCAGCTGTCGCTGACACTGGAATCCGAGGGTGCAACGCTTACTGCGAGCGACGGGCAATCGACGCGTTTCGAGCTTGTTTCGCTACCCATGCTCTATTCGCGCGCAGAGGCACAGGACACCTCCGTACAAAGCGCTGACGCGCCAACTGACGATTTTGCCGGCGGTTTTCGGATCCTCGGCGCCCAATTACGTTTCCCCCAAACCGGTGGAGCGTTTCAAGGCGCCATCGTGCCCGCTGAGCAGGATGGCGTATCGGGCCTCGATATCATGCTGGCCTCACCCGATTACCAGCTGGTGGTGCCCGCTTCGGAGGTGCTTCAACGCGATGCGCGACCTCTTGATGCGACCGTTTGGCTGAGCGCATTTTTACCCGATGATGCCGACGATTTGCATGTTCGGCTCTTCGAGCTCCAACAGGAGAGCGCCTCGGTCGTCTTATCGGGCTTTCTGGAGAACATGGCCGAACGCCCCGTCGTTTCTCTGGCCGGCCAATCCAGTCCCATGAGCGCCGAACAATTGGCAGCTGTCTGGCCTTTGCCGTTGGCGCCGGGCGCGCGCAACTGGTTCGGAAACACCATCTCTGAAGGATCGATCGCCGCAGGACGCTTCACCTTTGCCGCCGCCCTGGAGGATATCGAGATCCGCGACGGTCGTAGCTTCATGCGTGATGACATGATGAGGTTTGCGTTGCCTTACGCGAACCTGGTGATGCGTACGGTCGGCGATTTGCCCCCTATATTCGGCTTGGACGGTGATCTCTTGGTGACGGGCAGGACGTTGACATTGACTGGAGAAAACGGCGCAGGACGGATGACGGGCGGTGAGACCATGTCGGTCGACAGCCTGAACTTCCATATTCCGGACCACGCCCTGCGCAATCCTGATGCGAGCCTTCAGTTGGATTTGGAAGGTCCGGTTTCCGGCTTCCTTCAAATGGCAAGCCTCGACCCGATCTCCCTCGATCCACGGACGCTGCCGCTTGATGCGGATAGTGTTTCAGGACGAATGCAAATGACAACCGAGCTACAAGCGCGTTTGGCCGATACGCTTGACCGCGAAGCCGTTCAAACCTCTTTCGAGGCCACTGTGTCGGACCTGGCGTCATCTCAACCGATTGATGGGCGACAGCTCAGCGGCGGGGACTTTCGCCTTACAGGCGATCGCCAGGGCGTATCGATAGAAGGGCGTGCGCTTATCGATGGCGTGCCAACTGATCTGTCTTTCTCAACGGCGCAGGGAGATGATCTGCAACTCAGTATGCGCCTGGACGCGCAGGCGCGAGAACGGATTGGGCTGGACTTCGGATCCTACCTTAACGGCACCATCGAGGTTCGCCTTGGTAGCGAAGCGCCCGGTGGAAGCCGGCCCGTTGACGTCGATCTGACGGACGCTGGTCTGACGATTGCCGAACTTGGTTGGTCGAAGCCAGCCGGTACGCCGGCGCAGGCACAGTTCGATATGGTCGAAGACGGCTCGACCATCCGCGTAACAAACCTCGTCGTTGCCGCAACAGGCCTTGTTCTGCGCGGCAGCCTCGACCTGTCCAACGGTCAGCTGCGCAACGCACAGTTCGATTCCATTGCGCTTGAAGGCGTTGGGAGTTTTGCGCTGGCGCTGACCCGCAACGACAACCAGACCGCTGCGCGCATCACCGGGGACCGGTTTACGCTTCTGCCGGATGTTTTGCGAGGGAACCCGGAGGCAGCTGGCGACCTCTCGGTGGAAATTGACCTTCAAGAAGTGCGAACCAAACAGGGCGAAACACTGAGCGGTGTCAGGATGCGGTATGTCCAGAACGCGGACCGGATCATGGCGTTTGATCTGCGTGCCAGCCACAGTGACGGTTCCGAACTGGTCGGAACACTTGCCCAGCAAGATGGGGGCAGGGGCCTCGTGATCTCATCGGGGAACGCGGGTACGTTTCTACGATTTCTTGGGCTGTACGAGAAGGCTTTTGGTGGGCGCGCAACACTCGTACTCGATCCCGAGTCGGTGGGAGGCCGCATAGCGGGGCAGCTCTTACTCAACGACTATGTCATTGCAGACGAGCCGGCCATGGCCCGCATATTCAATGATGCGCGCTCGCAGGGTTCGAGCAGCGAAATCGTTCTGCCTGGAGCAGTTGAGACATCCGATCGGGTTCAGATTGATGTGACCAATGTCTCCTTCGACCGCACGCCAGAGAGGCTCGTGATCCGTGAGGCCGAAGGCTGGGGCCCGTCACTGGGTGGCAATTTGCGAGGTGTGATCGACTACGCCGGTAACGAGGTCAACCTCGCTGGTACCTACGTCCCATTTTTTTCGATCAACAACTTTTTCAGCCGGATCCCGATTCTCGGCACGGCGCTGGGAAATCGTCAAAGTGAAGGGCTGTTGGGGATCACCTTCGAGCTTGTTGGCTCGGTGGATCAGCCGGAATTGCGGGTCAATCCAATCTCGCTGCTTGCACCAGGAGTATTTCGCAATATTTTTCAGTCAGAACAAGGCGGTTAAAGCCAAAATCTAAACTGGTTTGACAAGGACATGCCGTTTCTTACCCAGCGACAGCTTGATGACCCCCTCACGCACGTCCGCTCCGCTCAGAACACGCCGCTCGTCAGTGTTCGGTTCATCGTTGATGCGTACTGAGCCGCCTTTGACGTGGCGCCGCACCTCACCGTTGGACTGAGCGAGCCCGGCCCGCACATAAGCGCCCAGAAGGCCGATGCCTTCCTGCAACTCTGAGGCGGGAACTTCCAGCGTCGGCAGATCTGCAGACACGGTGCCTTCTTCGAAAGTCTTTTGCGCTGTTTGTTGTGCAACCTGCGCAGCATCCTCACCATGCAACAGCCCGGTCGCCTCGTTGGCCAGGACTTTCTTGGCTTCGTTGATCTCGGCACCAGCCAGCTTTGCGAGCCGATTGACCTCATCCAACGGCAGGGTGGTGAACAGTTTGAGGAAGCGGCCAACGTCGGCGTCCTCAGTGTTGCGCCAGTACTGCCAATAGTCATAGGGCGAGCACTGCTCGGCGTTCAGCCAGACGGCACCGTCAGCAGTCTTGCCCATCTTTGCGCCTGAGGCCGTTGCAAGCAGCGGTGTGGTTAGCGCGAACAGGGAGGCATCGTTCATGCGGCGACCGAGATCGACGCCTGAAAGAATGTTGCCCCACTGATCCGAGCCACCCATCTGCAGGCGGCAGCCAGTTCGCCGGTTCAGTTCCACAAAGTCGTAGGCCTGCAAAACCATGTAGTTGAATTCCAGCAGCGAGAGATGCTGCTCGCGTTCGAGCCGAAGCCGAACGGAATCCCGTTGCAGCATTTGATTGACCGAGAAATGGCGTCCCACGTCTCGCAACAGGTCAACATAGTGCAGGCCGAGTAGCCAATCCGCGTTGTCCATCATCAGCGCATCGCTGGTCCCTTCACCGAAGCGCAAGAAGGGGTCGAAGTTCGTCTTGATGCTGGCCTTGTTGGCATCAATGACTTCAGCGGTCAGAAGCTTTCGGCTTTCGTCTTTGCCCGAAGGATCGCCAACCCGCGTTGTCCCGCCGCCCATCAAAACGACCGGTTGGTTGCCAGTCATCTGGAACCAGTGCAGCATCATGATCTGCACCAGTGAGCCGACATGCAGGGAAGGCGCTGTGCAATCGAATCCGATATAAGCGGTTAGCGGACCCTGTTTCAGCGCCGCGTCGAGCGCGTCTGCGTCCGATAGTTGGTGGATAAAGCCACGTTCATCGAGCGTGTTGAGAAAGTCGGATTGGAAACGCGCAGCCATGGCGTCTGGCCTTCGAGAAGCAAAATTTGGAAGTTGTCACTCGAGCGGTCATGCGCTGAGCAAAGGGTTTGGCGGCTCTTGCCACGCGTTGCTGCGCTTTGCAACGCGCCGTCGCGGGTCGAGCAGAAGTGTCAGCGGTTAGCGCGATGGCGAACAAGCAAGCTGAGTATGCGCTGACACTCGCCCTGGGCACGATGAGTGGCACGTCCATGGATCGTGTCGATGTTGCTGCGGTCCTGACGGACGGCGTGGATCGTGTCGAAACGTTGCCTCATGTGACGGAGAGCCTTGCTTACTCAGCGTCGCAGCGCGGCCTTTTGTTCGACGCGGTGGAGCGGGCTCTCGAAATCGACAGTCCGGCGCTGCGAGACGACCCGCTGATCCTCAGTGCGGAACGGTTGGCGACCGATATGCACATCAAGGCCATAGCTGCCTGCATGCAGCGCGCGGATCGCCGGCCCGACGTCATCGGTTTTCATGGTCAAACCGTTCTTCACCGACCGAACCCCAATGATCCCTCCCGCGCTTTTACCGTGCAGCTTGGCGATGCGGATGCACTTTGCCAGGCACTCGCCGTACCGGTCGTCCATGATTTTCGCCGTGCGGACGTGGAAGCGGGCGGTGAGGGGGCGCCTCTTGCACCGCTTTACCATCAGGCTCTTATCGGCAGGCGAACCGGGTTGCCGGCGGCAATTTTAAATCTTGGCGGAATCGCCAACATCACCTTCATCCCCGATAGCGATCCGCAAAGCCTGCACGCTGCCGACATCGGCCCGGCAAACGTTTTCATGGACGATTTGATGCGCCAGCGGACGGGCGCGGTCTTTGACGAGGGCGGGCAAGTGGCGGCAAGCGGGTTAGCGGATCACGCGATCGTGGCACGCTTCTTTGATAGGCCGTTCTTTGACCTTGATGGCCCAAAGTCCCTTGATCGCTACAGCTTTCCGCCGCCGGACCTCTCGGGCTTATCGACCCCCGACGCGATGGCAACGTTGCTTGAACTGACCGTTGGATCTATCAGGCGCGCGATCGAGCTCCTCCCGGCTGTCCCAAAGGCGTTGTTCGTCGCCGGCGGCGGTGCCCGCAATGGCTATCTGATGCAGCGGATCACGGATCAGTTTTCATTCCCGGTACGAAGCCTTGATGCTTTGGGTGCCAGCGCGGCGATGCTTGAAGCGGAAGCCTTT
This sequence comes from Pseudomonadota bacterium, assembly GCA_039024915.1. Taxonomy (NCBI): domain Bacteria; kingdom Pseudomonadati; phylum Pseudomonadota; species Pseudomonadota bacterium. The sequence goes on along the minus strand of JBCCPK010000006.1, from coordinate 262,380 downwards.
GCCTATCTCGCTGTTCGCCACCTGCGGGATCTGCCGATCAGCTACCCTTCAACGACCGGCGTGGCGCAGCCACAGCTTGGCGGACGTCTCGCGAGGGCCATTTAGCGCATGCCGGGATTTGCCAGCCGGTAGTCGAGATAGTCCTGGCAACGCTGGTCAAGCTCCTCAAGCTTGTCTTCGAAGAAATGGTTCGCGCCCTGAACCGTCTGGTGGTCGATGGTGATCCCTTTTTGTGTCTTCAGCTTATCGACGAGCGCTTGCACATCTTTCATGGGGACGACTTTATCCTGATCGCCGTGGATAATCAGTCCCGATGAAGGGCAGGGGGCAAGGAATGAGAAATCGTGAAGGTTTGCCGGTGGCGCGACCGAGATGAAGCCGGCGACCTCGGGCCGGCGCATCAGCAACTGCATGCCGATCCAAGCGCCGAATGAGAATCCGGCAATCCAAGTGAACCGGCTGTCAGGATTGAGGCTTTGCAGCCAATCAAGGGAGCCGGCAGCATCGGCCAACTCGCCTACACCATGATCGAAGTAGCCCTGGCTCCGCCCGACACCGCGCGAGTTGAATCGCAGAACCGAAAAGCCGCGTTCCACAAACATGTAGTACATCTGATAGACGATAGGGTTGTTCATGGTTCCGCCAAACTGCGGGTGGGGGTGCAGAAGAATGGCGGTCGGCGCGCCGCGCTCGGGCGCGGGATGCAGACGCCCTTCAAGCCTGCCGGAGGGGCCTTGGTAGATCTGTTCGGGCATGTATGGGGAGCCTTTTGTTGGTCTTTTGCCGCATGCCGGGCGCTTGACGGCGAACCGTGATCATCCCTACCTCGCGGGCTTGGCGCGCACTTAAACACGATGATGCCTTCGGAAAACAAGGTTTTTCGCAACGGTGAGCGAGATCGCCTGGACTTGGCGCCAAGGAAGCAAGGGCTGGCAACGATGGATGCGCGCACAAGCGTCTACTGCGACTACAACGCGACAGCTCCGCTGCGTGACAGCGCGCGGCAGGCCATGCTTGGCGCGATGGCGGTCGACGGCAACCCCTCGTCGATCCATGCCAACGGTCGTTCGGCCCGCCGTACGATTGAAGACGCCCGTAAGACAATTCTTATGGGGCTCGGTGCTGAAGACTATCGGTTGGTGTTCACCTCAGGTGCGACCGAAGCGCTGGCGATGGTTCTGCGCCCGACCACGAAAAGGGCGCACGACAAGGCAGACATGGCCCTGCCATATGGCCGGAATTCGCGCCTGTTTGTCGCGACAACCGAGCATGTCGCAGCGCTAGACGGACACGGCTTCGAGTCGCCAACCAAGTTGGCAGTCGATCAATCCGGTGTCGTTGATCTTGCCGCTCTCGATGCGCACCTCGATAGGGCGAGCGATGATGACGCGCTAGTTTGTGTTCACGGCGCGAACAATGAGACGGGCGTTGTTCAGCCAATCGCGGATATTGCTCGCCGGTGCCGAGAGGCGGGGGCGCTGTTTGTCAGCGACCTCGTCCAGTGGATTGGCCGCGAACCTATCCCCGACCCGCTGCCTGACGTGATGATCATCTCCGCGCACAAACTTGGTGGACCGGCGGGGGTCGGTGCTCTGGTGTACAACCCCGCAACCGTCGAGTTTGGACCGGCGCTGATCCGTGGTGGCGGCCAGGAAATGGGTGCCCGCGCGGGGACCGAGAACCGCGTTGGCATTGCGGGATTCGCGGCCGCGGTCGCCGAGGCGCTCGGCGAGCAGGAGGCAGAGGCAAACCGGGTTGCGGGGCTACGCGATTCGTTCGAATTGGCTCTCAAGGAGGCTTTTCCGTCGGCTATTGTGTTTGGGGATGGCGCGCATCGCCTGCCCAACACAAGCTGCTTCGCCCTTGAGGGCAGGCAAGCCTCAACAACCCTCATGCGGCTTGACCTAGAGGGGATCGCGCTTTCCTCCGGCAGCGCCTGTTCATCGGGAAAGGTCAAGGCGAGCCATGTACTGGCTGCGATGGGCGCAGACGACCTGCTGGCCAACTGCGCGCTGCGCCTCAGCCTTGGCTACGGCACGACCGAAAGCGACATAAGGCGTGTCATCGAAGCCCTGCGGCGTTGACGACTGCAGCGATCCAAACCGGTTTCTTCGACGTATCTTCGATTAGCAATAAATAAGCTGCGAAAAAAATGCAGCTTTTCCGTTTTTGGGGGTTGGGCTTCTCGCTAATCCGCATTATGTAGATTGGAATGATTTTAAGGTAGATCAGGATAGCCCCTCATCTATCGCCCAGTGAATGCCCCATGAGGCCGACAGTTTCGGCCAGTGCTTAAAGGAGCGCCGTGAATGCCAGCGGTTCAGGAAACCATTGAGCAGGTCCGTGAGATCGATGTCGACAAGTACAAATATGGCTTTGAGACCGACATCGATATGGAGTTCGCACCAAAGGGTCTGAACGAGGATATCGTTCGGTTTATCTCGGGCAAGAAGGGCGAGCCCGAATGGCTTACCGAGTGGCGACTGGATGCCTATCAGCGATTCCAGACTATGAGCCGACCGGAGTGGGCGCGCGTTGATTATCCAGAGATCGATTTGCAGGAGCTGCATTTTTATGCCGCGCCGAAGTCGACCGACGGCCCCAAGAGCCTCGATGAGGTCGATCCGGAGCTGCTGCGCACCTACGAAAAGCTGGGTATTCCGCTCAAGGAGCAGGAAATTCTCGCTGGCGTGCGCAAGATGGATGAGCCGTCACACCTCGACGAGGAAAGCGGTTCGCTCGAAGGTAAGGTCGCCGTCGATGCGGTGTTCGATTCCGTCTCCGTTGTCACGACCTTCAAGAAAGAGCTGGCAAAGCACGGGATCGTCTTCTGCTCCATTTCCGAGGCGGTCCATACCCACCCGGAACTGGTGAAGAAGTATCTCGGTTCAGTGGTTCCGGTCACCGACAACTACTATGCCACGCTGAATTCGGCGGTCTTCTCCGATGGCTCGTTTGTCTACATCCCCAAGGGCGTGCGCTGCCCGATGGAGCTGTCGACCTACTTCCGGATCAACGCTGAGAACACTGGCCAGTTCGAGCGCACGCTCATCATCGCTGACGAAGGCGCGTATGTGAGTTACCTCGAGGGTTGCACGGCGCCCATGCGCGATGAAAACCAGCTGCATGCCGCTGTTGTTGAGCTTGTTGCGCTCGACGACGCCGAAATCAAATATTCCACCGTCCAGAATTGGTATCCGGGCGACGCGGACGGCAAAGGCGGCATCTACAACTTCGTCACCAAGCGTGGTGATTGCCGCGGCGATAACTCCAAGATTTCCTGGACGCAGGTTGAGACCGGCTCGGCGATCACGTGGAAATATCCCTCGTGCGTCCTTCGTGGCGACAACTCGGTTGGCGAGTTTTACTCAATTGCCATTTCCAACGGTCGCCAGCAGGTCGATTCGGGAACCAAGATGATCCACATCGGCAAAAACACGTCGTCAAAGATCATCGCCAAGGGCATCGCCGCAGGGAAGTCGGACAACACCTATCGCGGCTTGGTGTCGATCGCGCGGAACGCGAAAAATGCGCGCAACTTTACCCAGTGTGATTCGCTCCTGATCGGTGACACCTGCGGCGCGCACACCATCCCCTACATCGAGGCGAAAAATTCCAAAGCCGTCCTTGAGCATGAGGCGACGACATCAAAAATCTCCGATGATCAGATGTTTTACTGCCTGCAGCGTGGGCTGAACGAGGAAGAGGCCGTGGCGTTGATCGTAAACGGCTTCGTCAAAGACGTGCTGCAAAAGCTGCCGATGGAATTCATGGTTGAGACGCAGAAACTCATCGGCATCTCACTCGAAGGCTCGGTCGGCTAGGTCTATGGCTTTCGACCCCACGACGATTGCCTACTACGCTGTGATCTGCGGCGCGCTTTCGGCGCTTGCCCCCAGTTTGCGCACCCACATCAGGCGGATCGTTCTGGGAGCGGCGGTCGGTGTTCTCGCCGCCACGGTCTTTCCGTCGATCCGTGGCACGATCGGTGTTTGAGGCTTCGCGTGGAGTTGGCAACGCTCATCGGCCGCCAGGTGGCTTTTATCGGGTTGTTGGCCGGGCCGATCATCGTGGTGGTGCTTTTGGGTCGCAAGCGTGGCTGGAACCAAACAGTTGTTTTTGCAGTGATCCTGGGTTGGGCGCTGCTGTTTTTGGGTTTGAATGCGATGATGGCGAGCGATCCTGCCGCCGCCGCGCATATGTTTGAGGGAGCATAGGCATGCTTGAGATCAAAAACCTCCACGCTCGGATCGCCGATGACGGCACCGAGATCCTCAAGGGTATCGACCTGACGATCCCCGACGGCGAGGTACACGCGATCATGGGGCCCAACGGCTCAGGCAAGTCGACGCTGTCGTATGTGCTGGCTGGCAAGGAAGACTATGAAGTCACCGAAGGGGAGGTGTTGCTGGATGGCGAAAACATCCTCGAGATGGATCCGCATGAGCGTTCGAATGCAGGTCTCTTCCTGGCTTTCCAATATCCGATCGAGATCCCCGGTGTGGCAACCATGACGTTCTTGCGGACGGCGCTTAACGCCAAGCGGAAAGCGTCTGGCATGGCCGAGCTGACCACGCCTGAGTTCATGAAAGTGGTTAAGGAGAAGGCGGGCGAGCTGAACATTACCACCGACATGCTCAAGCGTCCGCTCAATGTTGGCTTTTCCGGCGGCGAGAAGAAGCGCAACGAGATCATGCAGATGGCGCTTCTAGAACCCAAGATGGGTGTCCTTGATGAGACGGATTCGGGTCTCGACATCGATGCGTTGAAGGTCGTGGCCGATGGCGTCAACGCGCTGCGCGGTCCGGGTCGATCCTTCCTGGTGATCACCCACTATCAGCGCCTTCTTGACCACATCGTGCCCGACGTCGTGCACGTTCTGTCTGCGGGCCGGATCGTCAAGACCGGCGACAAGGACTTGGCGCTTGAGCTCGAAGCCAAAGGCTACGCTGATATCATCGCCAACGCCGCGTGAGGATCTGACGATGAACGCTTATTTGAAACGAATCCGCACCGACGCCGAGACCGCGGTCCTGAACGCGTTTTCAGGGATCGAAGATGATCTTCCCGGTCGGGCGGAAACCCACGCGGCACGTCGGTCGCGCATGGCGCTGTTTGAGCGCGTTGGGCTTCCACATCGCCGCATCGAGCAGTGGAAGTATACTGACCTGCGCTCGCTCATGCGGACCTGGGCTCCGCTAGCCGAAGTGGCTGGCGATGTCGAGACGCCATTGCCGTTGCTTGATGGGGCGCTGCAGATTGTGATTGCGGATGGCTTCGTCCAGAAGATGGATGACCTTCCTGCCGGTATCGCCGTGCGCTCTCTCGGCGACGCCTTAGCCGATGGCGAGGCGGCGCTTGATGGTGCCGATACGCCGGACCGGGCAATCGACGCCCTAAACGCAGCGTTTGTGCGCGATGGGATTATTCTGGCGGTCGACGCAGGCGCGAAAATCGAAACGCCGATTGAACTGGTCTTTGTCGGCTCCGATCAAACCGCGATGCGTCATAGCCGTGCGCACATTGTTGTCGGTGAGGGCGCGTCCTTGACGATGGTTGAGCGGCATACGACCCCGGAAGGGGCGAGCGCTCAGTGTAGCTGCGTTGCCAAATATGCCATCGGCGACGGTGCCGTGCTGGATGTTTTGCGCTTGCAGGACGAAGGCGGGGAGGCGGTTCATCTCGGTGAAAGCAGTTTTGACATTGCCGGCGACGCGCGCGTTCGTGTCTTGCACATCAATGCAGGGGCCAAACTGGCGCGGGTAGAGACCCGGGCGAGCTTCATGGGTGAGGGCGCACGGTTTGACGTGGCCGGCCTGACCATGGCGTCCGACCGCCAGCACCTTGATCAGACATTGTATGTCGACCATTTGGTGCCGCATTGCGAGAGCACCGAAACGTTCAAAACGGTGATCGATGACGCTGCGAAGGCGGTGTTTCAGGGTAAGATCGTCGTGGCGCAGGACGCCCAGAAGACAGATGCGCAAATGGCTTCCGACGCGCTTTTGCTGTCTGAGACGGCGGACATGATCGCCAAGCCTGAGCTGGAGATCTTCGCCGATGATGTCAGCTGTGCGCACGGCGCGACGTGTGGCGAGATTGACGAGGACCTCATGTTCTACCTCTCCGCACGCGGTATTGCGCCGCCTCAGGCGCGAAAACTGCTCTTGCAGGTTTTTTTGTCCGAAGGGGCGGAACTGTTTGAGGATCATCCGTTCGAACAGATAGCGATAACGGCTGTCGAGCGGTGGCTTGAGGAGCATGCCGGCCGGTAGGGGCGGCGAGCGTTTGCGGGGACGATATGAGCGTTGCTGAGAGTACCGCGCCACACGGCTTTGATGTGGATGCGATCCGTGAGGATTTTCCAGCCTTGCGGACCGTCGTAAACGGGCACTCGCTCGTTTATCTCGATAATGCCGCCTCGGCACAAAAGCCTGACCATGTGATCGAGGGAACGGCAGAATTCTACCGGACGTCCTATGCGAACGTGCACCGCGGGCTTCATTATCTGTCCAACGCGGCGACGGACGCCTACGAGGCAGCGCGTGGCAAGGTTGCCGCTTTTCTGGGTGCTTCAAGCGCCGATGAGATCGTGTTCACTCGTTCGGTGACCGAGGCGCTTAATCTGGTCGCGCACGGGCTTGGTCAGGATATCCAGCCAGGCGACGAGATCATCCTGTCGATCATGGAGCACCACTCCAACATTGTGCCGTGGGACTTCCTCCGCACAGGCAAAGGCGCGGTCATCAAATGGGTGCCAACCTTAGAAGACGGCAGCTTCGATCTCGACGCATTCGACGGCTTGCTCAGTGATCGCACACGCATCGTTTCGCTGACCCACATGTCAAACGTTCTGGGTTCGTTGACCCCTGTCCGGGCTGTTGCAGACCGGTTGGCAGACAGGCCCGATGTAACGTTCGTTGTTGATGGTGCCCAGGGAGCCGTGCACCTGCCGGTGAATGTGCAGGCTCTGGGCTGTGATTTTTATGCCGTGACCGGCCATAAGCTGTACGGCCCCTCAGGGATCGGCGCGCTTTGGGGCAAGGCGTCCAAACTCGCGGACCTACCGCCCTACATGGGTGGTGGCGAAATGATCGACGAGGTACGCGAAGATGGGGTAACTTTTGCGGAGCCGCCAGGGCGCTTTGAAGCAGGGACGCCGCCGATTGCACAAGCGGTAGGGCTGGGTCTGGCTCTCGACTATATCGAGCAGGTCGGCCGCGAAGCCATTGCACGCCATGAGACCGAGTTGTTGACCTATGCGATGGAACAGATCGGGGCCATGAACTCGGTGCGGATCATGGGTGAAGCGCCGGGAAAAGGTGCGATTGTGTCCTTCGAGGTGGAGGGTGCGCACGCCCATGATGTGTCGACGCTGTTGGACCGTTACGGCGTTGCGGTGCGGGCCGGGACGCACTGCGCGCAGCCGCTGCTGAAGCGCTATGGCGTCAGCAGTTCCTGTCGTGCGTCCTTTGGGATGTATAACAGCTTTGACGATGTTGACCGCCTCGTTGGCGCGCTGGGCAAAGCTCAGGCCTTTTTTGGGTAGCAAGCCTTCTGGCGCGTTTCGAAGACAGCGTTTGGTCCAGCGCCGCTTCCGACAACCAGTGGAACTCAAGCCCGTTATCTTGTAAGACAAAGCTATGACTGAAGCGACTGCATCACCTAGCGAAACTGAAACGCCGAACTCCCCGCAAATGCCGGGCGCTGGCACGGCTATCCCTCAGCAGGAACTTGAGAAGATCACCGACGATATCATCGCGGCGCTCAAGACGGTGTACGATCCGGAAATCCCGGTTGATATCTATGAGCTTGGGCTGATCTACAAGGTCGACATTGATGATGACCGCAAGGTTCTGATCCACATGACCCTCACGGCACCGGGTTGCCCCGTCGCCGGCGAAATGCCCGGTTGGGTGGAAAACGCGGTCTGCACCGTTGCAGGTGTATCAGATGTGCAAGTCGAAATGGTCTTTGATCCCCCCTGGTCACCTGAGCGCATGTCCGAGGAAGCTCAGGTTGCAATCGGCTGGTTTTAACGCGTGATTAGCATGGCGAGGTAACCGATGGGTTTCGCCCTTTTGACCCTTTCAGACACGGCCAAAGAGCACATTGGCGCCCTGCTCGCCGATCAGGGTGCTGAGGCAGGCCTGCGGCTGAGCCTGAAAAAAGGCGGCTGCGCTGGGATGGAGTACAAGCTCGACATCGCCGAGACCAAACCTCAGGGAGATGATGCGCTCGAAGATGGACCGGCGCGGGTGTTTATCGAGCCGTCTGCGATGCTGTACCTTTTGGGCACACACATCGATTATGAAGTTACCAAGATGCGATCTGGGTTCGTCTTCAAAAACCCCAACGAGGTTTCTGCTTGCGGGTGCGGCGAGTCGGTCGAATTGAAGCCTGCACAAGCGGTGTAGCCCGACAACAGTCGAGACCACGTCCGCGGGTAAAATTCGTCACACCATAGGCGCCATTGCGCCTTCCCCATGTCACGTGAACCAGAGCGGTGCGTTTAGGCTGCGTCCGCGTCTGTACCCGCTGGCATCTGGGACTCTGTGATGACGCGATTGCGCCCAGCATTTTTGGCGGCGTAGAGGCACTCGTCGGCGCGCTCAATGATTGCCGGTATCGTATCGTTTGCGCGGCTTTCGGCAACGCCGATGGAAATGGTCACACGCCCCAAAGTTTCGCCGGTTGAGCGCTTAACCAGCTCCTTGCCCATGACCGCTTTGCGAATCTCTTCAGCCAATGCGCTGGTTTCGGCAAGCGAGGCACCCGGTAAGATGACGGTGAATTCTTCCCCACCATAGCGGCAGGCGATACCACGGGTTTCAACGAGCGCCTTCAGCGTGCTTGCAACCAGGCGCAGAACCTGATCGCCAGTCTGGTGGCCATGCGTATCGTTGAATTTCTTGAAATGATCGATATCGGCGACCATCAGACCAAACGCTTCGCCGGTCGCCGCGAAGTTCGTGATGGCTTCTTCAATCGCCCGATCAAAGCGTTTGCGATTGCCAATGCCCGTCAGCTGGTCGGTCATAGCCTCGTAGCGAACAGATTCGAGCGCTTCTTTCAGAGTGGCGATCTCTTGCTCGCTTTCGAGAAGTTTATTCGACATCGAGCGGTTTAACTTTTCCGCTTCATCGGTCTTCTCGATCAAGCCCGTCACGATCGAACGAACGGCATCGGTGTCCGAGCTTTTTGCAAGGCTCTTTGACGCGCCACGCAGCTCTTCGCTGTAGCCACTGGTCTGCCCGGCCGCATCGTTGATCATGCCCATCAGCTCGGTGACCTTGCCCGAAAGCTTGCCGCCAACCTCATCCACGCGCTCTTCAAACGAACCCGATCCAAAGAATTCGTCGCGAATGGCTTCAAGCTCGTCTTGGGTAAGGTGCCGCCCTTCGCGTAGAATCGCGTTGATGCGCTTGTTCAGAGCCGGATTAAAGCCGGCAGCATACGCAAACCAGATTTCGAAATTGGGGGGGAAGGCCGCTAATTCATTCGCCTTGATCTTCGCCAGAGCGTGATCGGCAATTGAATGCGTGCGCGCAATATCGTCAGGCAACGCCATGCCATGAAATCCTTTGGCAGAATACTTCATGGCTAAAATGTGATGGGAACCCTTGCGAACCGGTTAATGAGCCGGAGAACAATTATCGCCGAGGGCATATTTTAAGTGAATTCTTATGCAACCGCGCGGCGAATTGGTCGAAGCAGAAAGGCGGGTACAAAGTCGGTCTCGCCAAATGGCCGCCGATCATCAGGCAGCGAGTCGCCGCGATCTCTGCCACCCCGGCCACGCTTCGACTTTGAACGTGAAGGTGCCTTGTCTGAGGTCGGCAAATCCGCTGTCTGCTCCATGGCGGCGACATCAACAGCGGCTTCCTCTGTCTGCTTACGGCGCCCGCGACCACCGCGGCTACCACGAGACCGACGGCTTTTGCTCTCTTTGCCGCTGGTATCAATTGCTTCTTCCTGCGCAGGCGCGTCTTGCTCGATGGTGCCCGCAGCTTCGCCGCTCGCATTGTCAGCTTCCACCTGCGGGATGGGCTGGCCAATCATCGCCTCGATCGCTTTGACATATTTGCCGTCGGCTGACGTTGCCAGCGTGATGGCGGTTCCCGTCCGTCCAGCGCGACCGGTACGACCAATTCTGTGCACATAGTCTTCAGCATGTGTCGGGACGTCGAAATTGAAGACGTGGCTAACCGCTGGGATATCCAAACCGCGGGCCGCGACATCGGACGCGACAAGCAGGGTCAGTTCATTGTTGCGGAACGCATCAAGTGTCTGCATCCGCGAGCGTTGATCCATATCGCCGTGGAGGCAGCCAGCATTGAAACCGTGGCGTTTGAGCGAGCGTTCAACAACGGCAACATCGCGTTTGCGGTTGCAGAAGATGATCCCGTTGGTCAGCTCTGAGGCACCATTAATTTGGTCGCGCAAAACTGCCCGCTTGCCAGCGGGAACGTTAGGCGCCGATACAAGGCTCTGCGCGATGGTATCGCTGGTTGACGATGCCTTTGAGACCTCGACCCGGACAGGTGCGTGCAGGAACGTGTTGACGAAACGTTCGATCTCCGGCGGCATTGTTGCGGAGAAAAACAGGGTTTGGCGCGTGAACGGTACAAGCTTAAAGATCCGTTCGAGATCAGGCATGAAGCCCATATCAAGCATCCGGTCCGCTTCATCGACGACCATATATTCGACGCCGGTGAGCAGAAGCTTGCCGCGCTCGAAATGATCGAGCAGGCGGCCCGGCGTGGCTATGAGAATATCGGCGCCGCGCATGAGCTTCTTTTCTTGCTCATCGAACGAAACGCCGCCAATCAGCAGCGCCATCGTGTACTTGTGGTTGACACCGAAGGTTTCAAAACTTTCGGCCACTTGTGCAGCCAACTCTCGAGTTGGTGCAATGACCAGGGAGCGAGGCATGCGAGCCCGTGCCCTGCCGCGTTCCAGTAGCGTTAAAATCGGAAGTGAAAAAGCAGCCGTTTTACCCGTGCCCGTCTGAGCCAGTCCGAGCACATCCTTGCGCTCAAGAACTGATGGTATCGCCTGGGCCTGAATTGGTGTCGGTTCGCTGTAGCCAGCCTTGTCGACGGCGGAGACAACTTTTTCGGAAAGGCCAAGGTTTGAAAAATTCATGGGGGAGAAGGTCTGCTTTCTACAGGATGCGCCGCCGTTTGCGACGTCGGTTTGCTTTGAACGGGCGAATTAGAATTGGCTCGCGGTAAGGTCATGCAAGTAAGCATAGCGGTGACCGAAGCGAGCGATCATCAAGATCATAGTTCGCTGCAAGCCAAACAATCGCGGGCCGTATTTTAAGCCCGCATGGTTGCGCGCATGTGCCCTGTCGCTGCGCGAAAGTCAAGAAAACGGGGGCGTGCATGCGCATTTACGGTCAATGACCTGCCCGAAAAGACCAATGGTGGCGAAAATGTGCGTCAAGGGTTGAGGTGGTCGTCGACTTTCGTCGTATCGAAGGTGAACCAAACAGAGGTCTTGAACGTTCCCTAAGCGGCTGTGGGAAAAAACCCCGCACGCAGTTTCGCGAAAACAGGAGAATTCCATGCGAATGATGAATTGGATTGGTTCGATCGCTCTGGCCGCCGCTATGGCGCTGTCGCTCAGCACGCCGTCGAAAGCGATGGATGCCGATATCGTCGATACCGCCGTTGCCGCTGGTAGCTTTGAAACGCTCGTCGCTGCCGTTCAGGCTGCAGGCCTTGTCGAGACGCTGAAGGGCGAAGGGCCGTTCACAGTGTTTGCGCCGACCGACGACGCTTTCGCTGCACTTCCCGAGGGCACGGTTGAGAGCCTGCTGATGGAAGAAAACCGTGACCAGCTTATCGCCATTCTGACCTATCACGTCGTCCCCGGTAAGGTGATGTCCAGCGATCTGTCGGGCGAGATGATGGTCGGCACGGTCGAGGGCTCGGAAGTGACCATTGATGCCACCAGCGGTGTTACCATCAATGGCGCCAATGTTGTCACCGCCGACATTGAGGCAAGCAATGGTGTCATCCACGTGATCGACGCCGTGATCCTGCCGCCTGAAGACATGTAAGGCTGCAGCATACTGCCTAATGAAGGGGTCGAGCGTCGCTCGGCCCCTTTTTTCATGGCAGCACAGCGCGGATCAGATATCGAGTTCCTCGGTGAACTGCGCGTTTTCCTGGATGAACTGAAATCGCATCTCCGGCTTGTTTCCCATCAAGGCCGTGATGGTGTCACCGGTTGCCTGCTTGTCGGCTACCTTCACCCGCAGCAGGGTTCGTTTGGCCGGGTCCATCGTGGTTTCCTTCAGTTGGGCTGGCAGCATCTCCCCAAGCCCTTTGAAGCGTCCAATCTCGACGTTGCGCTTGCCCTTGAAAACAGTCGTTAGCAACTCGTCGCGGTGCTCATCGTCGCGCGCGTACTCGACCACGCCGCCTGCTGACAGCCGGTACAGCGGCGGGACGGCGATGAACAGGTGCTCATTGTCGATAAGCTCTGGCATTTCGCGGTAGAAGAACGTGATCAGCAATGACGCGATATGCGCACCATCGACGTCGGCATCCGTCATGATGATAACGCGCTCATAGCGAAGATCGTCGTCGCGATAGGCCGAACCTGTGCCGACACCCAGCGCTTGAAGCAAGTCAGACAGTTGCTGGTTGGCACTGATCTTCTCGCGGCCAGCGTTGGCGACGTTGAGGATCTTGCCCCGCAAGGGTAGCACGGCCTGGGTGTCCCGCCGCCGGCCCTGTTTGGCTGAGCCACCCGCCGAGTCGCCCTCGACGATGAAAATCTCCGAACCTGCGGCACCGGCCTTCGAGCAATCGGCGAGCTTGCCTGGAAGCCTCAGTTTGCGTGTGGCGCTCTTGCGGGCGATGTCCTTTTCCGCGCGCCGGCGCAGGCGCTCATCGGCACGCTCAACCACCCATTCGAGCAGCTTGTTCGCCTGGTTGGGCGAGCCGGTCAGCCAGTGATCGAAGGCATCGCGCACGGCTGTCTCGACGATCCGAGCCGCCTCCTGCGTCGCGAGCTTATCCTTGGTCTGCCCCACAAACTCAGGTTCGCGCACAAACACCGAGAGCATCGCGCCCGCCGAGGTCATGACGTCGTCGGCGGTTATCTGGCTGCCCTTCTTCACGCCGGTCAGTTCGGCATAGGCGCGCAAGCCGCGCAGGAGCGCCATGCGTAGGCCTTGCTCGTGCGTGCCACCATCGGGGGTGGGGACCGTGTTGCAGTAGGATGCGATTGAAGCATCCCCCACGTGCCAGCAGACTGCCCACTCGACGCCGCCATGCTTGCCGGCATTGGGTGTCCGACCAGCGAAGACCTGTTCGGTCACCCGACGTTCGGTGCCGAGCTGTTCTGTAAGGTAGTCCTGCAGCCCGCCGGGGAACGAGAAAACGGCTTGCGCGGGCACATCTTTTGCGGCTTCCGCAAGTTCAGGCGCACACGTCCATCGAATCTGAACTCCGGCAAACAGATAGGCCTTGGAGCGCGCCATTTTGAGAAGCCGCGCGGGTTTGAACGCCGCGCCCTTGCCGAAGATCTGATGGTCTGGATGGAAACGAACGGTCGTTCCGCGGCGGTTCATCGTTTCACCGATAACCTCAAGGGGGCCGAGCGGTTTGCCGCGCGAGAACTGCTGCCGGTAAAGCTTCCGGTCGCGGGCAACCTCAACTTCAAGGCCGTCCGACAGCGCATTCACCACCGAGACGCCAACGCCGTGAAGCCCACCGGATGTCTCGTAGACCTTGCTGTCGAATTTTCCGCCTGCATGAAGCGTCGTCATGATCACTTCGAGCGCAGATTTATCCGGCATCTTTGGGTGGGGGTCGACAGGAATGCCGCGACCGTTGTCGGCCACCGACAATGAGCCGTCGGCGTGCAGCTCCACATCAATGCGGCTGGCATGGCCAGCGACAGCTTCGTCCATCGCATTGTCAATCACCTCGGCAAACAGATGGTGCAGGGCGCGTTCGTCGGTCCCGCCAATATACATCCCCGGGCGACGCCGAACCGGGTCCAAGCCCTCCAACACCTCAATGGCTGATGCGTCATAGCCATCATCGCTTGCGGGCGTCGGAGACTTGCCTTTCGAAGCGCCACCGGCCTCCATCTTCGCAGCGATGGATGCGAGCTTGTCCTTTGCAGCTGCCATCTCGTCCTTCTTTGAGGGCTTCGGCTTCCCATCGCCATCACCGATATTGGGCGCGGTGTTTCCAAACAAATCAGCGGTCATGACGGGCTACGCATCCTTGGCGAAGTGCAGGGCGAATCGGCAACCAAGATGCCACGCAAGCAGGTGCAAAGGCAAAGCACGCCCGCGCGGCCAGCGGTCACGGAACCGTCATGGAGCTGCAATCGTGCTGTCACCGGTCACGTGCACCCATCGGCTCATCACCTAGCATGAGGAGGAATCGATGAGGCTCTCAAAATTTCTGGTAGCGACCGCAATCACCACCGTCCTGGCAGTTCCAGCCGTGGCGCAGGATGCTGGCGCCCGCAACGTTATCTTGATGGTATCAGACGGTATCGGTTTCAACGGCTGGTTGGCGGCTGATTATTATCAGGGTCTTGCCGGTCAACAGTCTTATCAAGTCGTGCGTCCGGACGGTACCGCACCCGTTGTCTTCGGCCTTGACCATCATGGGCTAAACCTGATCGACGCCGCAGGGAATGTGCTGCCCAATGGTGCCGATGTTGCTCAGGCGGTCGGAGCGGTGGCGCAGGGTTATGATCCGGTTCGTCGCTGGGACAGCTTCGAAGCGACGATCCGCAACGATTTTCCCCCAATTGAAGAACGCTACACGAGCTACACCGATAGTGCGGCCGCCGGTACCGCGCTGATGGCGGGGCGCAAAACGTCCAATGGCCGCATCAACATGGATTGGACGGGGACCGAAGAATTTCGCACCATCGCAGAGATAGCCTCCGACCGTGGCATGGCGACTGGCTCGGTGATTTCGGTCATGGTTTCGCATGCGACCGGTGCCGCAACGATCGCTCACAATATT
Source organism: Pseudomonadota bacterium (assembly GCA_039024915.1). Classification (NCBI taxonomy): domain Bacteria; kingdom Pseudomonadati; phylum Pseudomonadota; species Pseudomonadota bacterium. The sequence goes on along the minus strand of JBCCPK010000006.1, from coordinate 247,366 downwards.
TCACGTAACAATTACGTCGAGATTTTCAACGAGATGGTGGAAAGCGAACTCGACGTCATCATGGGCGCTGGGCATCCCCTGTTCGATAACAGCGGAAATGAGGTCCAGCCAGAAGATGAGGATGCCTATCGGTTTGTGGGCGGCTCGGAGACTTTGGCGTCATTGACGAGTGAGGAAGGCCTCAACGGTTTCACCTTCATAGACGCGAAGGCGGATTTCGAAGCCTTGGCCGAGGGAGGAGACCTTCCCGAGCGCGTTGTCGGCATCGCGCAAGCGGGGTCTACCTTGCAAGCGAGCCGCGAAGACCTGCCACAGGCTGATACGCCTTCAGGAATGGCGTTCAATCCGCTGACGCCTGACCTGGCGACGATGTCGGTTGGCGCGCTCAACGTCCTCAATCAAGACGAAGATGGGTTCTTTGTCATGATCGAAGGGGGTGCCGTCGACTGGATGGGCCACGCAAATAATATGCCGCGGTTCATTGAAGAGCAGGTCGATTTCAACCTTGCTGTCGATGCGGTGATCGAATGGGTTGAAGAGAATTCCAGCTGGGATGAGACGCTGCTGATCGTGACCTCTGACCATGAGTGCGGCGGTATCTGGGGCGAGGGAACCTGGGTCAATGGCGAAGGCGGAACGGTCGCAGCTGACCGAAGTGATGAGGCGTTGCTATCGGCACGCTACGATCCCACCGAAGACCTGTTCGTCGAATATCTCGCGGTTCAGGATCGCGGGGAAGGCAATATGCCTGGCTACATGTTTTCCTCGCGCAACCACACCAACGAGTTGGTGCCCTTATGGGCCCTGGGTGCTGGTTCTGAGATGTTCGCACAGTTCACGCGTACTGATCTGCGCGCGGCCGAGCTATGGGGCCCGCAGTATGACTGGGACGGTGACTTTGTCGACAACACGGCGGTGTTCCATGTCATGCATGAGGTTTTGCCAGCCGGGAATGCGTCCGGAGCGATGTAGGCATCCCCGTTTGTGCGGCTCGGCAGGTCTCAACCGTCCTGGCATTCGCGAGCAGTCCTAACAAAAAGGGCGCCCGACACGGGCGCCCTTTCTGCTTGAGCTTAAAGCTCTTGTGATCGACGGTATTACCGTCAGACCGAGTAGTACATATCGAACTCGACCGGGTGAGGCGTCTGCTCGTAGCGCTCGTTCTCTTCCATCTTCAACTCGATGTAAGCTTCGATCTGATCCTTGTCGAAGACACCGCCTTCGGTCAGGAATGCGTGATCGGCTTCCAGGCTTTCGAGCGCTTCGCGCAGTGAACCGGAGACCGTCGGGATTTCCGAAAGCTCTTCGGGCGGAAGGTCGTACAGATCCTTGTCCATCGGATCGCCGGGATGGATCTTGTTCTTAATTCCATCGAGGCCAGCCATCAGCATGGCCGAGAAGGCCAGGTAGGGGTTGGCAGAGGGATCGGGGAAGCGAATCTCCATACGCTTTGCCTTCGGCGAGGCGGTGTACGGAATGCGGCACGATGCTGACCGGTTGCGTGCGGAGTAAGCCAGCAGGACCGGTGCTTCGTAACCGGGAACCAATCGCTTGTACGAGTTGGTCGACGGGTTGGTGAAGGCGTTGATGGCCTTGGCATGCTTGAGGATGCCGCCGATGTAGTACAGGCAGGACTCCGATAGATCAGCATATTCAGAACCTGCGAAGACCGGCTCGCCGTCCTTCCAGATCGACTGGTGGCAGTGCATGCCCGTTCCGTTATCGCCGAAAACCGGCTTCGGCATGAAGGTTGCGGTCTTCCCGTAAGAATTCGCAACCTGGTGCACGACGTACTTGTAGATCTGCATCTTATCGGCGCAGATGGTCAGCGGGCCAAACTTCATACCGAGCTCATGCTGTGCGGCACCCACCTCGTGGTGATGCTTTTCTGTGTCGACACCCATCTGCGACATCACGCTGAGCATCTCGGAGCGAATGTCCTGGCAGCTGTCGACCGGTGGGACAGGGAAGTAGCCACCTTTGGTGCGCGGACGGTGGCCGAGATTGCCCATCTCATAGTCGGTGTCCATGTTGGACGGCAGTTCGGACGAATCCAGCACAAAACCGGTGTTGTAGGGATCGGCCTTGAAGCGCACATCGTCAAAAATGAAGAATTCGGCTTCGGGGCCAAAGAAGACCGTGTCGCCGATTCCGGTGGACTTCATATAGGTTTCGGCCTTTTTCGCGGTCGTGCGAGGATCGCGATTGTAAGGGTCGCCCGAGCCTGGCTCCAGGATATCGCAGAAGATCGCCATGGTCGGCTGCGCGAAGAACGGGTCCATGTGCGCGGTTTCGGTATCGGGCATCAGGACCATGTCCGACTCGTTGATCGCCTTCCATCCCGCAATCGATGAGCCATCAAACATGATGCCGTCCGCAAACATGTCCTCGTCGACTTCTTTTACGTCCATGGTGACGTGTTGCATCTTGCCGCGCGGATCGGTGAAGCGAACGTCGACGAATTTGACGTCGTCATCCTTGATCGACTTTAAAACATCGGCTGGTGTGGTCATGCTAACTGCTTTCCTTGCTATTGGATTGAAAGGTTTTGATTGGTTGAGGTGTGGCGGTCGAGGCCGCCGTCGGCAGCGCGCGCCGGATGCCTTTTAGGGCGCCGTTATACGGCGTCTGCTCCTGTCTCTCCGGTGCGGATGCGCACAACATCCTCGACCGGTGAAACGAAGATTTTGCCGTCCCCGATCCGCCCTGTTTGGGCGGCATCGCGGATGGCGCTAACTGCACCATCGAGCAACTCATCCTGCAGCACGACTTCGACTTTCACTTTTGGAAGGAAATCGACGACATACTCTGCGCCCCGGTAAAGTTCGGTGTGACCTTTTTGGCGGCCAAATCCCTTTGCTTCCGTGACGGTGATGCCTTGAAGGCCCACCTCTTGTAGCGCTTCCTTCACCTCATCGAGCTTGAATGGCTTGATGATGGCTTCGATCTTTTTCATCGACCCCTCAATGCGTAACGACGTGCGCAGCTGCGCGCACACCTCATCGCAAGCAGATATCGTGCCAAAACGCCGGCCCCTAACGACCCGGACCTGGCGAGCCGTGCCATGATTTGAAGGTGGGTGGCCGCAGCCCCCAGCGGCACGGCGCTTTGGCTTTCCTTTGGTATTGCCTCTTGGCTGCCAGTTCCGAGCGCGATCATGATCGCAAATGCAAGGGATCAGGCGGTACTGACCTTCAAGCGCCAAAATTGCCTAGCAATCAGGCATACGCGCGATCCGTCATGCGTTTCAGTCGGGAGTGATCGCCCCAGATAGATTAAACATTAAGCAAATGCGCAATACGTAGGCATTTTTATACGCGTTTAGCCGGATAGCTGTCCACCGATGCGTGCCGATGTCGTGGCTGCAACTCCCACCGAAAGCTGCCCTCCACGTCTCTTGGGTCGGCGATTACTCGAATGACCGCTTTTTCCTTGAAGCCGATGATGTCTCTGTTATAGACCCGCGACCACCGCGCAGCGTGCCTTGCGGGCGTGGTGGAATTGGTAGACACGCTGGTTTTAGGTACCAGTGGCGCAAGCCGTGGGGGTTCAAGTCCCTCCGCCCGCACCACACTCACTCTTCTATGGTGGCATTTTGGTGAAGCGCACCGCGCCCGCCGCTACGCCGCCGCTCACTAGACAACGGGAATGACACCCATGCAGGTCACTGAAACGCTCGCCGAAGGCTTGAAGCGCGAACTGACAATCAAAATTCCGGCCGGCGACTTGTCCGCCAAGCTGGACGACAAGCTCTCGACCCTGAAGTCCCAAGCCCGTCTGCCGGGCTTTCGGCCGGGCAAGGTGCCCGTTTCTCACCTGAAAAAGATTTACGGTAAGCAGGCCATGGCCGAGGTGATCAATGACACTCTGTCAAAGAGCACCAACGACGCGATTGCTGAGCGCAATGAGAAGCCGGCGAGCGAGCCGAATTTTACCTTGCCCGAAGATGAGGCACAGGCTGAGAAGATCATTGCGGGGGAAGCCGACCTCGAGATCGCCGTTTCCTATGAGATCATCCCAGAGTTCGAGGTGAAGGACTTCTCAGGCATCCAGATCGAGCGTCCGGTCGTGGACGTGAGCGACGACATGCTTGACGAACGCCTCAAGCAGGTTGCGTCGTCGAACATGACCTACAAGGACGTCAAGCGTAAGGCCAAGAAGGACGATCAGGTCACGATCGATTTTGTTGGCAAGGTCGACGGCGAACCGTTTGAGGGCGGCTCCGCCGAGGGCTTCAAGCTGGTTCTCGGTTCCAATCAGTTCATCCCTGGATTTGAGGACGGTTTGATCGGTGTGAAGGCTGGTGAGGAGAGGGCGGTCGACGTGACCTTCCCCGAGACCTATCAGGCTGAACATCTGGCCGGTAAGGCATCGGTCTTCGATGTGACCGTGCATGCGGTGGGCGCGCCCGAAGAACCAACGGTGGACGAAGCGTTTGCCACCAGTCTCGGTTTGGAATCGCTTGATAAGCTCAAAGAAACCGTCAAGCAGCAGATCGAAAACGAATACGGTCAGCGGACACGCATGAATGTCAAACGCCAACTTCTGGATGCGCTCGACGATGCCTACGATTTCGAGTTACCGCCGAGCTTGGTTGAGCAGGAATTCGACGGTGTCTGGAAGCAAGTGACGGACGACCTCGAAAAAGCCGGCCGGACGTTCGAAGATGAAGACACAACGGAAGACGAGGCCAGGGAAGAGTACAAATCTCTGGCCGAGCGTCGTGTGCGGTTGGGGCTGTTGCTCGCCGAAGTTGGTGCCAAAAATGATGTTCAGGTGACCAACGAGGAGATCCAACGCGCGGTTGTTACGCGGGCACAGCAGTTTCCCGGGCAGGAGCGTGAAGTCATTGAGTTCTTCCAGAAGAACCCACAGCAGCTCGCAGGACTTCGCGCGCCAATCTTCGAAGACAAGGTCATTGACTTCATTCTTGAGCTGGCAAACGTGACGGATAAGTCGGTCACCGCTGCCGAGCTGGAAGCGGACGATGAGGACGAAGAGGCGGCGTGATCGGTGCCTGAGGCGCGCCGCGTTGAAGCGGCCTTGAACAGGTCAACAGCTTAACCATATGCACAGTCCATTGGGTAAGATCAGGCTCCTTTGTGCGCGCTGCGCGTATTTGCTGGTGTCGCCGACTTGCCGATCCCATAGAACGCAGTAGGGTCTGCGTGGCGTTGAGTCGGCCGGGCTCGGCTGGCCCTCTGCCCATCCGCCTTTTCTGGAAATCGACCTCGGCGCGCTGCTGAAAAGGCTCCCGTCGCATGTCAATCAAGGACCAATACGCAATGCGCGATCCTCACGACCTTACGATGAACACGCTCGTACCGATGGTGGTCGAGCAGTCAAACCGTGGCGAGCGGGCATTCGATATCTACTCGCGGCTTCTGCGCGAGCGCATCATCTTTCTCACCGGTCCGGTTGAGGACTACACCGCGTCATTGATATGCGCCCAGCTTCTTTACCTTGAGGCTGACAACCCATCAAAAGAGATCGCGCTGTACATCAATTCGCCCGGTGGCGTGGTGACGTCCGGTATGGGCATCTATGACACCATGCAGTTCATCAAGCCCGCTGTTTCGACCATCTGTATCGGTCAGGCCGCGTCCATGGGTTCGCTTCTTCTGACGGCGGGTGAAAAGGATGCGCGATTCATTTTGCCCAACGCACGGGTTATGCTGCATCAGCCGTCTGGCGGTTTTCAGGGGCAGGCCTCAGACATCGAGCGCCATGCTGCCGATATCTTGAAAATGAAGCGGCGCCTGAACGAGATTTACGTGACCCACACGGGCCGCGATTTTGAGACCATAGAGGCGACGTTGGACCGCGATCATTTCATGACAGCGGAAGAAGCCAAGGACTTCGGCATCGTCGATGAGGTCATCACCTCCCGTGCGGCGCTTGAAGGTGGGAGCGATTGACGCTTTAATCCACGCAAAGGCATGGGCCTCACCGCTCATGACTAAACTCTACGCGCTTGGAATCTCAGCGCTTGGCGCAACGGCTTCACGTGCGGTTCAGCCGCCGTTTACGTATGCGGGGAAATTGCTGTGAACGCCTGTCGTGCGTTAACGATTGAGGCGGACGAAAGGTCTACAGTATAGGCGACTCTCAGAGGGTACGCCCGGCGGCTCGCGATGAGGTGATGTTCGCAGGCTGCTTAGGTTGTTGACGAGCGTGGCCGAAACGGGCCAACTGCGATTGTAAGGGGGCGCGCGGGAGCGTGCACAACAGCGGCAGAAAAGGTGCCGCTTCGGAGAACGTGAATATGAGCAAATCCAGCGGCGGCGATTCAAAGAACACTCTGTACTGTTCGTTCTGCGGCAAGAGCCAGCACGAAGTGCGAAAGCTCATCGCCGGACCGACAGTTTTTATCTGCGATGAGTGCGTCGAGCTGTGCATGGATATCATCCGCGAAGAGAACAAGACCTCGATGGTCAAGTCTTCGGACGGAGTCCCGACGCCGCAGGAGATTCTCCAGGTCCTTGATGATTACGTGATCGGCCAGCCCCAAGCGAAGCGTGTTCTGTCTGTCGCTGTGCACAACCACTACAAGCGTCTGCATCACGCATCGAAGAATGCCGACATCGAGCTGGCGAAGTCGAACATCATGCTGATCGGGCCCACCGGTTGTGGCAAAACACTGCTGGCGCAGACCCTCGCTCGGATCATTGATGTGCCGTTCACGATGGCAGACGCAACCACGCTGACTGAAGCGGGGTATGTTGGTGAAGATGTTGAGAACATCATTCTGAAGCTGCTGCAGGCCGCTGACTACAACGTCGAGCGCGCGCAGCGCGGAATCGTTTACATTGATGAGGTCGACAAGATCTCGCGGAAATCGGACAATCCATCGATCACCCGCGATGTGTCAGGTGAGGGCGTCCAGCAGGCGCTTTTAAAGATCATGGAAGGGACCGTGGCGTCTGTTCCGCCCCAGGGGGGCCGGAAGCATCCGCAACAGGAATTTCTTCAAGTCGACACCACCAATATTCTGTTCATTTGTGGTGGTGCGTTCGCTGGTCTCGACAAGATCATCTCCGACCGCGGGCGGCAAACGTCAATCGGCTTCAAGGCCGCTGTCGAAGATCCCGACGCCCGAAAGGTTGGAGAACTGTTTGCCGAGGTCGAACCGGAAGATCTGGTCAAGTTCGGCCTTATCCCAGAGTTCGTCGGCAGGCTTCCCGTAGTCGCAACGCTCATGGATCTTGACGTCGAAGCGCTCGTTTCGATCCTCAAGGAGCCAAAGAACGCCCTCGTCAAGCAATACCAACGCCTGTTCGAGATGGAGGAAGTTCAGCTTACTTTCCAGGAAGAGGCACTCGAGGCTGTGGCCAACAAGGCTATTGAGCGGAAGACAGGCGCGCGCGGGTTGCGGTCGATCATGGAAACGATTTTGCTTGATACCATGTTCGAGCTGCCGGCCATGGACGGCGTGGAACAGGTGGTTATCTCCGACGAAGTTGTCTCCGGTTCGGCCCGTCCGTTGTACATTTACGCTGATAAGGAAGAGCCGCAGAAAACGGCTGACGCTTCCTGATATCCCACCGTTAAAGCGATCGAATGTGACAGTGGCGTACCTCGGCGAGGGCTGAGGTGTGCCAGCGTCAACACCGCATGCTCCGCCCTCACTTTCGTCGCGCACCACGCGGTTCGGGTGAGGCGTCAAAAACACATGTTTGGGATGCGTGCCTTCGTCCAGTTGAAAATCGTGCCGCTTGCGCCCAAGTTCGTTGCAACAACGCTGAGAGCGTGATTCTCTGCTGGTACTAGAGTTGGCGTCCGACTCGCGTGCCGTGCCCCTCTCGTGATGACGGGCACCATGCAGCTGCGTAAAACGCCTAGTCGCGTTCCCGGCAGTTCCCCTTGCGGCCCACAGAACCGCAGGGCACCAAGCACGCAAATGCTTCGTTTTGGGTCTGATTGCTTCTCAAACCCCGCGCGTGTGCCATGGTGTCCGTACCAAAGGCTAAGATTATGACTGATCAAACCACCGACTATTCTGCCGCTTATCGCGATGCCGAACCGAGCGCGCATCCGGTACTTCCGCTGCGTGATATTGTGGTGTTTCCCCATATGATCGTGCCGCTGTTTGTCGGACGAGAGAAATCGATCGCCGCCCTTGAGGAGGTCATGCGCTCAGACAAGCAGATTGTGCTTGCGACCCAGATGAGTGCATCGGACGATGATCCTGGACCGGACGGCATTTACACGATTGGTACGATCGCCAACGTGCTCCAATTGCTGCGGCTGCCCGATGGCACAGTGAAGGTGCTCGTCGAGGGCACCGATCGGGTCGAAATTGTGCGCTACCATGAGCGTGAAGAGTTTCATGAGGCGGACATTCACGCGCTCATTGAGGACCATGGCGAAGAGGTCGAAGTTGAGGCTTTGGCGCGCTCGGTGACAGCTGAGTTCGAAAACTATGTGAAGCTCAACAAGAAGGTCTCGCCGGAAGTTATTTCTGCAATCACGCAGATTGAGGGCTTCTCAAAGCTCGCCGATACGGTTGCCTCACACCTTGCGGTCAAGATCGCTGACAAACAGCAAGCACTCGCGACGATTTCGGTTGCAGCGCGGCTCGAGCAGGTGCTCGCGCTCATGGAGAGCGAGATATCTGTTTTGCAGGTCGAAAAACGCATCCGTAGCCGGGTCAAGCGGCAGATGGAGAAGACCCAGCGCGAGTATTACCTCAACGAGCAGATGAAAGCGATCCAGAAGGAACTCGGTGAGGGCGAGGACGGCAAGGACGAACTGTCCGAACTCGACGAGAAGATCGAAAAGATCAAGCTGTCCAAGGAGGCCCGCGAGAAGGCTCGTGCGGAGATGAAGAAACTGCGCGCAATGAGCCCAATGTCCGCCGAGGCGACGGTCGTGCGCAATTACCTCGACTGGCTGCTCGGCTTGCCGTGGGGCAAGCGCTCTCGGATTTCCGTCGACCTGGAGAAGGCGCAACGCATCCTTGATGACGACCATTACGGTCTCGATAAGGTCAAGGAACGGATCGTTGAGTATCTTGCCGTGCAAGCGCGGTCGAACAAGCTTCGTGGCCCGATCCTGTGTCTCGTCGGCCCTCCGGGCGTCGGTAAGACGTCGCTTGGCAAGTCGATTGCGACGGCCACCAAGCGGGAGTTCGTGCGGATTTCGCTCGGTGGTGTTCGCGATGAAGCCGAGATTCGCGGCCACCGGCGCACCTATATCGGTTCGATGCCCGGCAAGGTCATCCAGTCGATGCGCAAAGCCAAGAAGACCAACCCGCTCTTCCTTCTCGACGAGATCGACAAGATGGGCATGGACTTCCGCGGTGATCCGTCATCGGCGCTCTTGGAGGTGCTCGACCCTGAACAGAACTCGACATTTGCCGACCACTATCTTGAGGTCGACTATGACCTGTCGAATGTGATGTTCGTGACGACGGCGAATACGCTCAACATTCCCGGACCTTTGATGGATCGGATGGAGATCATTCGCATCGCCGGTTACACCGAAGATGAGAAGATCGAGATCGCGCGTCGCCACCTTATTCCGAAGGCCATCAAGAACCACGGGCTGAAGCCCGAGGAGTTCACAATTGATGATGAAGGCCTGCGGATGGTTATCCAGCGCTACACGCGCGAGGCTGGCGTGCGTAATCTCGAGCGTGAGCTGTTCTCGCTGGCGCGCAAATCGGTCAAGGCGATCATGCTTGGAACGATGCAGACTGTTGATGGCCAGACGATCGATATCGAGCGCGCTTCAATCACCGTCGACAATGTACCCGATTTTCTCGGCGTGCCGAAATTCCGGCATGGTGAGATCGAGGATGATGATCAGGTCGGTGTGGTCACGGGTCTGGCATGGACCGAGGTTGGCGGTGAGTTGCTGACTGTTGAAGGTGTCATGATGCCCGGCAAGGGTAAGATGACCGTCACGGGCAACCTGCGTGACGTCATGAAGGAATCGATTTCCGCAGCGGCGTCCTACGTGCGCTCTCGGGCGGTTGATTTCGGTATTGAACCGCCGGCGTTCGACAAGACTGATATCCACGTCCACGTGCCTGAAGGCGCGACACCGAAAGATGGACCGTCTGCCGGTGTCGCTATGGTGACGGCGATTGTGTCCATGATGAGTGGCATTTCGGTGCGCCATGATGTGGCGATGACCGGGGAGATCACCTTGCGCGGTCGGGTACTCCCGATCGGCGGACTGAAGGAGAAATTGCTGGCTGCGCTGCGCGGTGGGATCAAAAAGGTGCTCATCCCCGAAGAGAACGCCAAGGACCTTGCAGACATCCCCGAGACGGTGAAAAACGCTTTGGAGATCGTGCCGGTTGCGCGCATGGATGAGGTTCTTGAGCACGCGTTGGTCTCCAAGCCAACGCCGATTGAATGGTCTCCTGAAACGGTGGCCAGTGAGAATGAGACGACCGAAGAGGTGGACCAGTCCGGAAGCCTCGTGGCGCATTAGGCGCTCTCAGCCGTCTAATCATCCACAGGTCGGGCCCTTTGGCCAAGAAAAAGTGCAAAAAACCCCGGTTTTCCGGGGTTTTTTGTTGTCTTTGATAAATAAGATCGACATTGTCACGTGGCTAAAGGCGGCTCGATTCGGTCGCCAATAATTGGGTGTGTCTGGCTGCCAGGCCGTGCGGGTCTAAGGAATAGCGATCGCCCCCGACATGGAGATTTTTGAGAATGAACAAGAGCGAATTCATCACAGCCGTGGCTGACAAGGCGGGCATGGCGAAAGCTGACGCTACAAAGGCTGTGGACGCTGTTTTCGACACCATTTCGTCTGCGTTGGCGTCTGGCGACGAGGTACGCATGACCGGATTCGGCAACTTCACCGTCACACATCGCGCCGAGAGCAAGGGCCGTAACCCCTCGACAGGCGCGGAAATCACGATCCCGGCATCCAAGCGGCCGAAGTTCTCGGCGGGTAAGGCCCTTAAGGACGCTGTCAACACGTAGAGACCTTGCGAAGCTCTCGTAAGCTTGACGAGCAAAACAGCATGTATCAACGCCCGGCACTGCCGGGCGTTTCTGTTGTGCCTCACTGTCGCGTGCAGTCAGCGGTGAGGCTGCCCTCTTTTGGCTGCAGGCGGCACGCTGCGCAGTTTGGCGGTTGCGAGCAACCAACCTTTGCCAATGCGGCGAGGTATCTTGATGTTGCAATTGATCGCTGGCGCTTCTAAGCACGAGCGTAGCGATGAACGTTGTTCGTCGCCAGGACAGTGGGCGGTTAGCTCAGCTGGGAGAGCATCTCGTTTACACCGAGAGGGTCGGGGGTTCGAGCCCCTCACCGCCCACCATCTGTCCATTTGCTCGTGTTTGACTGGCATGGCTGACCACCACAACAGGGCTTTGCATGCGACTGCTAACCTAACCAGGCGCGGGTACCGACGGATGAGCGATAAGAGCCAAAGCGCTCATCCGGAAACATGCTTCAAGCGTACAGGTCGGGTGAGGGTTGGTGTGATGCGCGTTGCCCGTCATTCATGAGGTAGACGCCTATATGCCGTTTCACCAAGATGTTTCGCTTCATCCGGACTTTGAGGCTGCCGTCCGGGCGACGCATTCTCGGCCTGCGCTACCGGTCGCGCTCCCTTCGATCGTTGATCACGCCGTCATTTTGGTTGGTGAAACCGGCCCGAGCCAGGATCACGCGCGCATCCTTTCTGCAATCGAGCACCTGAAGAATTTTGCGATCGAGAAGGATGCGCACGGGGAGGTGGTAGCCACCGACGGGGAGAGCCAGATCAAGTGGGAGCGGCACACCGAGTTCATCGCGCTCACGCAAATTACACCGAACAAGCAACAGCATGCGACGGAGCTCGCGACAGCGCGCTTTCACGCTATCGTTGCGGAGCTTGCACCCAAAGAACACCGGGACGAAAACGCCCAACAGGGCGCAAGCCTGTTTTCGCGCACCCGTGTCAATGTCGATCTGGCGCCAGAAGGTGATGACCTGCGAACACGCAGCGTTCCAGCAACCGACAAGTTGAGCGGCGCGTTCGATCCCAACGAGCGAAACCTGTTGCAGGTCATCATGAGCGGCGGCGCAATCCGGCTCAGTACGACGCTTCACCACACATCCGAAGGATTGATCGCTTACCAGGCCGAACTCAAACGCACCGATGGCCAGGCTGCCAGCCCCAATCGCGTTGGCAGATATGTGCAGCGGGTCATCGAAGTCGAAAGCTACCGCTTGCTTGCCTACCTCGCGGTGCCAATGATGCAGGAGTTGGGCTCGCGTGTGTCGGAACTTGAGGCCCGGGTGAACGCGATTGCGCAGCGCGCAACGCAAGATCCAAAGCCGAAAGAGGAAGCGGCCATCCTAACCGAACTGACCATGGTTTCCGCGGAGCTGCAATCGATCGGTTCGGCTTCGGAGTTTCGCTTTGCGGCATCGCTTGCCTATGCGGCCATTGTCGACGAGCGGATTGCCAGCCTGCGCGAAGAGCGGATCGAGGGCTACCAGCGACTTTCAACCGCTGTGAAGCGGCGGCTCGACCCGGCCATGCGTAGCGCCAAGGCGTTGCTTGCACGGCAAGAACAGATTGCTGGCCGCATCGGGTATGTGACTGATCTGCTGCGCACACGCGTTGACCTCAGTCTGCAAGACCAGAATGCCAAGGTGCTGCGGTCGATCGATGATCGCGCCAACGCTCAACTGCGGTTGCAGAGGGCGGTCGAAGGCCTGTCTGTGGTTGCGATAACCTACTACATGCTGGGGATACTCTCTTACCTCGTCGATGGTGCCTTCGGTGGGCCGTTCGGCTTGACGTCAAACTGGGTACAGGCGGCGCTGGTCATCCCTGTCGTGGCGCTGGTCTTTTTCGGCGTGCGGCAGGCGCGCATCCGCGCCGAAGCGGCAGATGAAAAGCGAGAAGAGTAGCGCCTGAAACTGGACCGATGGGAAGCGACGCAAGAGCGGTTTCAGACTGGTCATTCCAGCTTGACTTGGCCTATACCCTGCCGTATCCCGGCGCATCTCTAACGCCTTACAGCGTTTTGCGCGGCTGTAGCTCAGTTGGTTAGAGTGCCGGCCTGTCACGCCGGAGGTCGCGGGTTCGAGCCCCGTCAGCCGCGCCACTTTGATTTTCAATCCATACGTTGCCCGATTACAGCTGCCGGAGTGCGTGTACAGGACTGCTCTGCGTGATCGAGATTCGTCTGGATCCGTTCCTCACATCAACACCTTTGCGCGCCAAGCTGTTGCGGTGAAATGACCCGATGCGGTCCCCGGACGAATGGTGGTAACGAAACGTAAGCATATCCGCGTACTGATGCGTACGCGTGAAAACGTTTTCGCTTTTGCCAAAGGCAGGATTGACCCTACATGTGAGTGCGGTAAGCACCGTGTATCGGGAATACAAAATTTAGCAGTTTGCGGAGGTGGCGCGTGGAAGCGTTGCTGGCGGAATATCTGCCTATTCTGGTCTTCTTTGGCCTATGTTTGGTCATCGGGTTGGCGCTTTTAATCGCGCCTTTTGTCATTGCTTATAAAAATCCTGACCCGGAGAAGCTATCGGCCTATGAGTGCGGCTTCAACGCGTTCGACGACGCACGGATGAAGTTCGATATCCGGTTCTATCTCGTAGCCATTCTTTTTATCATTTTCGATCTCGAAGTTGCGTTCCTGTTCCCATGGGCTGCGACCTTCGGCGATCTGGGTCTTTTCGGCTTCTGGTCGATGATGATCTTCCTTGGGGTGCTGACCATCGGCTTCATCTATGAGTGGAAGAAAGGGGCCCTCGAATGGGATTGATCGACCCGAGCGGCAAGCCGCTACGCCCTTCGCCGCTTTATGCCCAGGCTGAGCCCGCGATTGCCCCAGCACCTGTCGGTGCCACCGACCCTTCTGGCAAACCTGTCGGCTGGGACGACCCATTCTTCACTGGCGTCAACGATGAACTGGCGGACAAGGGTTTTCTCGTTACCTCCGCCGACAAGCTCATTCAGTGGGCTCGGCAGGGTTCGCTGATGTGGATGACGTTCGGGCTGGCGTGCTGCGCTGTCGAGATGATGCAGATGTCCATGCCGCGTTATGACGCCGAACGGTTTGGTTTTGCACCGCGGGCGAGCCCGCGCCAGTCAGACGTGATGATCGTTGCTGGCACGCTGACGAACAAGATGGCTCCTGCCTTGCGCAAGGTGTACGACCAGATGCCTGAGCCTCGTTACGTGATCTCGATGGGCTCGTGCGCCAACGGCGGCGGATACTATCACTACTCGTACTCAGTCGTGCGTGGGTGTGATCGTGTCGTCCCAGTCGACATTTACGTTCCCGGTTGCCCGCCAACGGCCGAAGCACTGCTCTACGGCGTTTTGCTCTTGCAGAAGAAGCTGCGTCGCACGGGAACCATCGAACGGTAGGCGCGTTCGAAGATTGAGCTGCGCATGCCTCATCATAACTTGCTGAAGACGTCAGAGTTCTGAAAGATGCATACGGGCAAATACGAATCTATCGGCAAGACCAAGGCAAACAGTGGGTATCGATAATGGCAGATATGCTCGCCCCGCAGGATGAAACGCTCGACGAGTTGGCAGATATGCTGGCAAATAGGCTGGGCGTTGAACGCGAGGATATGCGCGTCGACCATGGCCATGTTTCGATCGCGCTGGGGCTGGGAGATCTCTTATCGGCAGTCCGCACGGTTCGGGATGACCCTCAGCTGGGCTTTGTCAACATTATTGACATTTGCGGTGTCGACCACCCGGCGCGCGAACGCCGCTTTGACGTGGTCTACCATTTCCTGTCGCCAACACAGAACGCGCGGCTTCGGCTGACGGTCCAGACCTGTGACCGGACACCCGTGCCCTCGCTGACAGAGTTGTTTCCCGGTGCCGACTGGTTCGAGCGGGAAGCTTACGACATGTACGGCATTCTGTTTTCCGGACACCCGGATCTGCGCCGCTTGCTGACCGATTATGGGTTTGATGGTTATCCGTTGCGCAAAGACTTCCCGCTTACGGGCTTCGTCGAGGTTCGCTACGACGATGAACAAAAGCGCGTTCTTTACGAGCCGGTCCGCCTCAACCAGGAGTTCCGCGACTTTGATTTCGTATCACCTTGGGAGGGCACCGATTATGTCATCCCCGGCGATGAAAAAGCGACAGACGAGAAGGCTGGCTGATCGATGAACGTGATGCCAACCAACACGACGGGTGAGACCCAGGTCCGTCAGTTTAACATTAACTTCGGCCCGCAACACCCTGCCGCCCATGGCGTTTTGCGTTTGGTGCTTGAACTCGACGGCGAGATTGTGGATCGCGTTGATCCGCATATTGGCCTGCTGCATCGCGGCACCGAGAAGTTGATCGAACACAAGACCTACCTGCAAGCCGTCCCGTATTTCGATCGCCTTGATTACGTCGCGCCGATGAACCAGGAGCATGCATTTGCTCTGGCCGTCGAGCGCATGTTGGGCATCGAGGTGCCGCGGCGCGGGCAATTGATCAGGGTGCTTTATTCAGAGATTGGTCGAATTCTGTCGCACCTCCTGAACATCACCACACAGGCGCTCGACGTCGGCGCGCTGACGCCGCCGCTTTGGGGCTTTGAAGAGCGTGAAAAGCTAATGGTGTTCTACGAGCGGGCCTGTGGTGCCCGCATGCATGCGGCCTATTTCCGGCCCGGCGGTGTGCACCAGGACCTGCCGCAGGACCTCATCGATGATATCGAAGCGTGGTGCGATCCGTTCCTTGAGATCGTCGACGACATTGATCAGCTTCTGACTGGCAACCGTATTTTCAAGCAGCGCAATGTCGATATTGGTGTCGTGCCGCTTGACGAGTGCTGGGCGTGGGGCTTCTCCGGCGTCATGGTTCGCGGTTCGGGAGCTGCATGGGATTTGCGCAAGTCCCAGCCCTACGAATGCTACGAGGAATTCGAGTTCGACGTTCCCATTGGCAAGAACTGTGATTGCTACGACCGGTATCTGATCCGCATGGAGGAGATGCGCCAATCGGTTTCCATCATGAAGCAGGCCATAGCCAAGCTGAATGAGCCCGAAGGGAAAGGGCCTGTCGCGTTCACCGACAATAAGGTTGTGCCGCCCAAGCGCGGTGAGATGAAGCGCTCGATGGAGGCCTTGATCCACCACTTCAAGCTTCACACCGAAGGCTACCATGTTCCGGAGGGCGAGATTTACGCTGCCGTGGAAGCGCCCAAGGGCGAATTTGGGGTCTATTTGGTCGCTGATGGATCCAACAAACCCTACCGCTGCAAGATCCGCGCTCCAGGCTTTGCCCACCTGCAGGCGATGGATCACATTTGCCGCGGTCACCAGCTGGCCGACGTGTCTGCAATCCTGGGGTCACTCGATATTGTTTTCGGCGAGGTCGACCGATGAGCGTATCAGCGTCATCTGCTGCTGTCAGTGAAGCGATAACAGCGCCGGATATCAGCGGTGATATTGTGGTCGACTACCGTACGGGCGCGGTTACGGGCGCAGCACCACACGAGCGTCTTGCCTTGTTGGGTTTGCGGATTGCGGCGTCCCTGCTTGTGCCCTTGGAGAACCTTGGGTTTTCTAAGATTGCCAAGCTCGTTCGTATTGTGCTGCCCAGCAAGAAAATGGTGCTCATGCGCCTCGATGACGATGCGCTGCTTCGGGTTCCCTATTGCGATCCCTATTGGGGCTCCCTTGTGCGCCCACAGCAGGACGAACACCAGGAGATCAACACGTTTGTGCGGATGATGCGTGAGGTTCCCTATGCGTTCCTCGACTGCGGCGCCAACTATGGCATCTGGTCGGTCCGGGTCACCGGCAACGCAGCCGGTCATAAACCGTCTGTGGCGATCGAAGCGGCGAGCGATACGTTCGGCATCCTGGAGGCTAACCAGGCGCTCAACGGCAACCGCTTCCGGATCATGAACAAGGCGATTGGCAAGGTTAGCGGCGAGCACGTGAAAATCTACGGCGAAAAGCATGAAGCCCGCTCAACCGTCGCGCCGGACGAAACCAGCAAGCCCATTCTCGACTGCGAGACCATCAGCCTCAATGATGTGGCAGCGCTTGATGATTTCGAAGGGTTCGTGACGTTTGTCGTGAAGCTGGACGTGGAAGGGGTTGAGATTGAAGCTCTGGAGGGCGCGCAACAATTGATCGACTCCGATACCGTCGTTTTGTTTGAGGAACACGGCTCAGACCCCACCCACGAGGTTTCAGACTTTGCGATGAACACCTTGGGTATGAGGCTCTTCTTTTTTCACAACGACCAGGTGCGCGAAATCACCGAGCTCAAGCAGATCGACGCCATCAAAACGTCAAAGCGCCAAGGATACGACATGGCTGGGACGACGAGCCAAAAATGGATCGATCGCATCACGCCGCTGATCAGAACCGGAACGGAGGGCTAGGCGACCAATGGCCGTTCGAAGATTAGCTCCCGCTGAGGTTCAACCAGCTGAGTTCGGTTTCACACCGGATAATGCCATGTGGGCCGAAAAGCAGATCGCAAAATATCCCGAGGGGCGCCAAGCGTCTGCGGTCATTCCCCTGCTTTGGCGGGCGCAGGAGCAGCATGAAGGCTGGCTTCCAGAGCCGGCTGTTCGCAAAGTGGCCGAGATGCTGGATATGCCGTTTATCCGCGTGCTCGAAGTTGCCACCTTCTACACGATGTTTCAGCTCAAACCCGTAGGCAAGAAAGCGCATATCCAGGTGTGCGGCACGACGCCGTGTATGCTGCGGGGTGCAAATGAGTTGAAGGATGTTTGCCGCCGCAAGATTGCCCATGAGCCATTCGAGCTGTCTGACGATGGCGATTTTTCGTGGGAAGAGATGGAGTGCCTGGGTGCCTGCGTAAACGCGCCCATGCTCCAGATTTTCAAGGATACCTACGAAGACCTGACCCCAGACAAGCTGGAACAACTGATCGACGATATTGCCGCCGGCAATCCGGTGACACCAGGTCCGCAGAATGGTCGGCATTTCTCGGTTCCCGAAGGCGGTCTGACTACGCTCTTGGATCTCGATGGCGGCGAAGCGGGCGGCAAACCCGTTCCGCACGTCGTCGACGGTGCGCCGGCAACGATTGGCTCTGTGGCCGGGTTCTCCATAAACGGGGAAGGTGGCATGCCCGCTGGCGCGGTGACGCCGAAAACACCGGCCAACAAGGCAAAAAAGAAAGCGGCGCCAGCCAAAGCCGCAACAGCGGCCCCTGTTTCCGGTCCCTCGGCAAGCGAAAAGGCTGCTTCCAGCCAACCCGTGGCGCTGGACGCCGCGCGCGATGGCAAGGCGGACGACCTCAAGCGGATTAAGGGCATAGGCAAGGTGCTTGAGGGCAAGCTCAACGGTCTTGGCATCTGGCATTTTGATCAGATCGCAGCGTGGGGTGATGAACAGACCAACTGGGTCAATTCGCACCTGAGCTTTTCGGGCCGCATCCAGCGTGAGGACTGGATCGAGCAGGCAAAGGCGCTTGTTGAGAGCGCAGCGGATGAGGAGAAAGGGTAAGCCTCTATGCTTGAGGATAAAGACCGCATCTTCACCAACATCTATGGCCTGCATGATTGGGGGCTTAAGGGCGCGATTAAGCGCGGCCATTGGGACGGCACGAACGCCATCCTCGAGAAAGGGCGTGATTGGATCATCGACGAGATGAAGGCATCTGGTCTGCGCGGTCGTGGTGGCGCTGGTTTTCCGACCGGCTTGAAATGGTCGTTCATGCCAAAAGAGGTTGGCGAGCGGCCGCACTATCTTGTCGTGAATGCCGACGAATCCGAGCCCGGGACCTGTAAGGACCGGGAGATCATGCGCCACGATCCGCACACGCTGATCGAAGGCTGCCTGATTGCCAGCTTCGCGATGCAGGCGCACACCTGCTATATCTACATTCGGGGCGAATATATCCGCGAGCGCGAGAGGCTCGAAGCGGCTATCGATCAAGCCTATGACGCGGGGCTGATCGGCAAGAACAACAAAAACGGTTGGGATTTCGATATCTACGTCCACCACGGCGCGGGCGCCTACATCTGTGGCGAAGAAACGGCGCTTCTTGAAAGCCTCGAAGGCAAGAAGGGGCAGCCGCGTCTCAAACCGCCATTCCCGGCCAATGTTGGCCTCTACGGTTGCCCGACAACGGTAAACAACGTCGAATCGATCGCTGTCGCACCCACGATCCTCAGGCGCGGCGGCGCTTGGTTTGCGGGCTTCGGCAAGCCCAACAACACCGGCACAAAACTGTTTTGCGTGTCCGGCCACGTGAACCAACCGGCGACATTCGAGGAAGAGATGTCTGTTCCCTTCCGCGAGCTGATCGACAAACATTGCGGTGGCATGCGCGGCGGCTGGGACAATCTTCTGGCTGTCATACCAGGTGGATCATCGGTACCGTGTGTGCCGGCTGATCAGATCGTTGATTGTCCGATGGACTTTGACAGCCTGCGCGAACTGAAGTCTGGTCTGGGGACCGCGGCGGTCATTGTCATGGACAAGTCGACCGATATCATTCGCGCGATTGCGCGCATCTCCTATTTTTATAAGCACGAGAGCTGTGGGCAGTGTACCCCGTGTCGCGAAGGTACTGGCTGGATGTGGCGGGTGCTGGAACGGATGGCGCGCGGCGAAGCGCAAAAGCGCGAAATCGACATGCTGCTCGATGTGACCTATCAGGTTGAGGGGCACACCATCTGTGCCCTCGGTGATGCGGCGGCTTGGCCGGTTCAGGGGCTTATTCGCCATTTCCGCCCTGAGATTGAGGCGCGGATCGACAGCTACACCCATAACGCCGGTAATGGCGAGAAACTCGAGGAAACGCTTATTGCAGCGGAGTAGAGGCCCAACGCCGGCAACCGGCGATGGTTCACAACGATTTGCAATGAGAAAGGATGCATCATGATGGATGCCTGGATCAAAAACTGGACGTCTTCGTCCGAAACAAACGTCACCCCTTGGTCGCTGATGACCGATACGGTGCCGAGCCTAACCGATGGGACTCCGCCGATCTGGCTGAGCACCTTCAGCGCGCCTGCGCTTATGTCTGCGGCGGCGGTGAGCACGGCTGGAGCGACCTGGCTCGGCCTCTGGATGAGCACCGCAACGGCTCCGATGGCGGCTTACAGCGCTTTGGTAAGTGCTCCTGACGCCATCAAACCCGCCAAAGTCACCAAGAAAGCTCCGGCGAACACCGCAGCGAAATCTGCAACGGCAAAAACACCGACCCCAAAGACACCCGCTGCTAAAGCGTCGGTATCGAAGGCACCAACAACCAAGAAGCCCGTTGGCAAAACCGCACCTGTCGCCAAATCTGCAGCCACAAAGACATCAGCTGGAAAGCCATC
Source organism: Pseudomonadota bacterium (assembly GCA_039024915.1). NCBI lineage: Bacteria > Pseudomonadati > Pseudomonadota > Pseudomonadota bacterium. Next base: position 227,104 of record JBCCPK010000006.1, on the reverse strand, counting down.
AGCCGCAAAGACAACGGCTGCCAAAACAGCGGCTGCCAAGTCAGCGGTTGCTAAGTCAGCGGTTGCCAAGGCAACGTCTACAAAGTCGACCGCCGCCAAGGTAGCCCCGGTCAAAGCCGCCAGCGCGAAGGCTGCTACCAAAGGTGCGCAACCGAAGAAGGCGGCGACCAAGCTCAATGATCGTCCGTCTGGTCTAGACGCTCCGCGGTCGGGTGGCGCCGATGATCTTAAAAGAATTTCCGGCGTCGGGCCGAAGTTGGAAACGGTTCTCAACGATCTTGGCATCTACCATTTCGATCAGATCGCATCGTGGAAAAAGGCGGAGATCGCATGGGTCGACGATTATCTCCGTTTCAAGGGTCGCATTGAGCGCGACGGCTGGATCAAACAGGCGAAAGCTTTCGCCACCGAAGCGGCCTAAGGCATGCAGCTAGCCGAGGTGAACATTGCCGAATGGAAGGTGCCTCAGGATAGTCCTGAGGCCCGCACCTTCTTGGGAGCGATCGACAAGGTGAATGCCGTTGCCGAACGCTCTCCCGGCTTTGTTTGGCGGCTGACCGACCCGGGTGTTCATGATCCGTGGCGTGGCCAGAACGTGATCGTGAACCTGAGCGTTTGGGAAAGCCCAAAGGCGTTAGAGAACTATGTTTGGAACACCGTTCATCGTGCGATCTATCGCAAGAAGGAACAGTGGTTCAGCGCCATGCGCATGGCGCATTTTGCAATGTGGTGGGTGGATACGGGACACCGACCAAATTTGATCGAGGCCAAAGACCGACTTGATCATATGCATGCGCATGGCAACTCAGATCGGGCATTTGGTTGGGAACATCTGCCCCACATCAAACTCTGGCAAAACCAGCGCTGCGGTTAAGGGCCGTACGGGAAAGAAATCGGGCAAAATTGATGAGCGATACGCGCACCATCATCGTCGACGGTAGTGAAGTTGAGGTTCCGGATCACTACACGCTTCTGCAGGCGTGTGAGGAGGCGGGCGCCGAAGTACCGCGCTTCTGTTACCATGAGCGTCTGTCGGTGGCCGGCAATTGCCGCATGTGCCTTGTTGACCTTAAAGGAGCGCCCAAGCCGATTGCGTCATGTGCCTGGGGCGTACGTGATTGCAGGCCGGGTCCCAACGGCGAGGCGCCTGAGGTCTCCACTCGTTCCCCGCGGGTCAAGAAAGCGCGGGAAGGGGTGATGGAGTTTCTCCTCATCAATCACCCGCTTGATTGCCCGATCTGCGACCAGGGCGGGGAGTGTGACCTGCAAGACCAGGCGATGGCGTACGGCGTCGACAAGAACCGCTTTGAAGAGAACAAGCGCGCCGTTGAAGACAAGGATATCGGGCCGCTCGTCAAAACGATCATGACGCGCTGTATCCATTGCACGCGCTGTGTGCGGTTCACCACGGAGGTTGCCGGGGTTTCGGATCTCGGCGCGACCGGTCGCGGCGAGGATATGGAGATCACCACCTATCTCGAAGCGGCGATGGCTTCCGAGCTACAGGGGAATGTGATTGATCTGTGCCCCGTCGGCGCCCTGACATCGAAGCCTTACGCTTTTAAGGCGCGCCCTTGGGAGCTGACCAAGGTCGAGAGTATCGATGTGATGGACGCGGTTGGTTCTGCGATCCGGGTCGATGTGAAAGGCCGCGAGGTGATGCGGATCATGCCTCGGTTGAACGAGGCGATCAACGAAGAGTGGATCTCGGACAAGACCCGTTTTGTTTGGGATGGGCTTCGCACCCAGCGGCTCGACCGGCCCTATGTCCGCGAAAACGGAAAGCTGCGAGCCGCGAGCTGGGGCGAAGCGTTTTCGGTTATTGCTGAGAAGGTAAGTGGCACAGCCCCGGACCGCATAGGCGCCTTGGCGGGCGATCTGGCCGGCGTTGAGGAAATGTACGCGCTCAAGCGGCTCTTGGCTTCGTTGGCTTCACCCAACATGGACTGCCGAACTGATGGCACGGCGCTCGACCCTGCCCATGGCCGCTCAAGTTACCTGTTTAACGCAACCATTGATGGGATCGAGGATGCGGACGCGATTGTGCTTGTCGGCACAAACCCACGGGTCGAGGCGCCGATCGTCAACGCCCGCATTCGCAAGGCATGGCGGGCTGCACCCCTTCCCATTGCCTTGATCGGTGAACCCGCTGATCTCACCTACGATTACGAACATATTGGCGAGGGTGCGCGTGAGCTTGCTGCCCTTCTTGATCGCAAGCCGGCCAAAGCCGAACGACCGATGATGATCGTCGGGCAGGGCGCTTTGAGCGGCCCCAATGGGGCAGATGTTCTCGCGCTCGCGGTGAAGGTCGCCCAGAAGCATGGCGTCATCACAGACAGCTGGAACGGGTTCTGCATTCTGCACACCGCAGCTGCGCGCGTCGGTGGGCTCGATGTGGGGTTCGTGCCTGGTGACGGCGGCAAAGGTGCGGGTGCTATTGCCGCGGGCGGCGTGGACGTCCTGTTCAATCTGGGAGCCGACGAGCTGGAAATCGATCCGTCCGTATTCACGGTCTACATTGGAACACATGGGGATCGGGGGGCGCACCGCGCCGACGTGATCTTGCCTTCGGCTGCCTACACGGAAAAGTCCGCGACCTATGTGAACACGGAAGGGCGCCCGCAGCAGACGCAACGTGGCGCTTTCCCGCCCGGTGAAGCGAAGGAAGACTGGGCGATCATTCGCGCACTTTCGGCGCGCCTTGCACACACATTGCCTTTCAATTCACTCGATGAGCTGCGCGCAGCGCTTTACGCGGAGGTACCGCATTTGGCCAATCTCGAGACCGTCGAAGCCGCGGACACAAATGGGTTGTCCGCCTTAGCTGCCGGCGCGCCACAGACGGTCAAGGCAGCCAAGTTCACACCTGCCATCAATGATTTTTATTTGACCAACCCAATTGCCCGGGCATCGAAGGTGATGGCGGAGTGCTCTGCAACGCTCACGCCAGCACCGCTGGCGCAAGCGGCGGAATAGCGGGGTAGTGGGTATGGAAGGTTTCTGGGCAACCTACGGCTGGCCGTTCATCGTGATGCTGGCGCAGAGCTTGCTGCTGCTTGTCGTGCTGCTGGTCACGATAGCCTATGTGCTGCTGGCCGATCGCAAAATCTGGGCGGCCGTTCAGCTGCGTCGCGGGCCGAACGTTGTCGGGCCGTGGGGACTGCTGCAATCCTTCGCCGATCTGATGAAGTTCGTCTTCAAGGAGCCCGTAATCCCATCGGGCGCCGACAAGACTGTCTTCATACTTGCGCCGCTGATCACTGTAACGCTTTCGCTGCTCGCCTGGGCGGTCATCCCGGTGGCGGAAGGCTGGGTCATTTCCGACATCAATGTCGGCATCCTGTATGTGCTCGCGATCTCGTCGCTTGGCGTTTACGGCGTGATCATGGCCGGCTGGGCATCAAATTCGAAATATCCTTTCCTGGGCGCTTTGCGCTCTGCCGCGCAGATGGTCTCTTACGAGGTGTCGATCGGCTTTGTGATTATCTGCGTCCTTTTGCTCGTGGGTTCGCTTAATCTGTCCCAGATCGTTCTGGCGCAGGACGCAGGCATTGGGACAAGGCTAGGCTTACCGCCGTCGTTTCTTGATTGGCATTTCCTTCCGCTCTTCCCGATGTTCATCGTGTTCTTCATCTCCGCGCTGGCCGAGACGAATCGGCCACCCTTCGACCTGCCGGAAGCGGAATCGGAACTTGTTGCGGGCTTCATGGTCGAATACGGCTCGACGCCGTACATGATGTTCATGCTTGGCGAGTATGTCGCCATCGCACTGATGTGTTCGCTAACCGCGATCCTGTTTCTCGGCGGCTGGCTTCCCATCATCGACATTCCGCCGTTTTCTTGGATTCCGGGCGTTGTCTGGTTTCTGCTTAAATCCTTCGCGGTGTTCTTCATGTTCTCCATGGTGAAGGCGTTTGTGCCGCGTTACCGGTATGATCAGCTCATGCGGTTGGGGTGGAAGGTCTTCCTGCCGCTATCGCTGTTCATGGTTGTCGCAACCGCCGCGTTCCTGCAATTCACCGGTACAGCTCCTTGAGCGGCCTCGTTGGGAGAAAGATCTGATGCAGCTTGATCAAGCCGCCAAATCACTACTCCTGAAGGAGTTTGTCGGCGCTTTTGTGCTGTCGATGCGCTACTTCTTCAAGCCGAAGGCGACGTTGAATTATCCCTTCGAGAAGGGGTACGTTTCGCCGCGTTTCCGCGGCGAGCACGCGCTGCGTCGCTATCCCAACGGCGAAGAGCGTTGCATCGCCTGCAAACTGTGCGAAGCGATTTGCCCGGCGCAAGCCATCACGATCGAGGCTGGCCCGCGCCGCAACGACGGAACGCGCCGAACGACGCGCTACGACATCGACATGGTCAAATGCATCTATTGCGGCCTTTGCCAGGAGGCTTGCCCGGTGGACGCCATTGTTGAAGGTCCAAACTTTGAGTTCGCGACGGAGACGCGCGAAGAGCTGTATTACAACAAGGAAAAACTGTTGGAGAACGGGGAGCGTTGGGAGCGAGATATCGCCAAGTCGCTGGAACTTGATGCCCCCTATCGCTAACACCGCAACGGTGCGTGTCAGCTTGGCGCGCTCGATGAAGATGTCGCGCGCCACCGCACAAAGCATGAATGTTCAAGCTTGCGCGCCGAGATAAACTCCAAAAAGGGCCGCCACTGGGCTGATCGATGGTTCTGACCGCACTTTTCTTCTACCTGTTTGCAACAATAACCATCGCATCCGCGTTCATGGTGGTCGCTGCGCGCAACCCCGTGCACTCGGTGCTGTTTTTGATTTTGGCGTTTTTCAACTCCGCCGGCTTGTTCATGCTGGCTGGTGCCGAGTTCCTCGCGCTGCTTTTGATCGTCGTCTATGTCGGCGCGGTCGCGGTGCTCTTCCTGTTCGTCGTCATGATGCTCGATGTCGACTTTGCCGAGTTGCGGCAAGGGTTTCTCCAATATCTGCCAATCGGTGCGCTGGTCGCCATCATCTTGGCGCTCGAACTGGCGCTGGTCCTGGGCGCCACGGTGCTCGACGCCGAAGTGGCCCTGGAGACGGGCATGCCGATGCCGCCGCTTGAGGAAATCAGCAACATCGAAGCGCTCGGCCTCGTGCTGTACACCGATTACGTCTATTTCTTCCAGGCGGCCGGCATGATCCTGCTGGTCGCCATGGTCGGCGCAATCGTGTTGACGCTGCGCCAGCGTGAGGGCGTGAAACGGCAGGTCATTGCGCGCCAGAATGCGCGGACGCCGGAAACGGCAATCGAAGTGGTCAAGGTAAAGTCGGGGCAGGGTCTGTAGCAGGCCCTTCCAGCAAGATTTGCGCGCCTCTAGAGGCGTTCGCAAGCGGGGGATAGAACACAAGCGATGGCAATCGGACTAGGCCATTACCTGACAGTTGGTGCGATCCTGTTCACGCTGGGCGTGTTCGGCATCTTCATCAACCGCAAGAACGTCATCATCATCCTGATGTCGGTCGAGTTGATCCTGTTGGCGGTCAACCTCAACCTCGTTGCCTTCTCCTTCTATCTGCAGGACATGGCGGGGCAGATCTTCGCACTGTTTATCCTCACGGTCGCAGCCGCCGAGGCGGCGATCGGCTTGGCGATCCTGGTCGTTTTCTTCCGTAATCGCGGCACCATCGCCGTCGAAGACATCAACATGATGAAGGGCTGAGCGGGCCATGCTGTCAGCCATCGTTTTCCTTCCGCTCATCGGTTTCCTCGTCGCGGCGTTTTTTGGCAAGCTTCTCGGACATAGGCCCGTTGAGATCATTACGACCTCACTCGTGGGCTTGGGGGCCGTTCTTTCCTGGGTGGTGTTCATCCAGACTGGCTTTGGGCATGGCGAAGCGGCGGAGGCGGTCGAACATTCCGGGCTGATGTCGCTGATCGGTACCGCTGGTAACGGCCATGCCTACGAACGGGTCCAGGTGCTGCACTGGATTTCGTCGGGTGACTTCACTGTCGATTGGGCGTTCCGCCTCGACACGCTGACGGCGGTGATGCTGGTTGTCGTCAATTCGGTTTCGGCGCTCGTTCATCTGTATTCGATGGGCTACATGAGCCACGATCCGCATCGCTCACGCTTCTTCGCGTACCTGTCGCTTTTCACCTTCGCCATGCTGATGCTCGTGACGTCCGACAATCTCCTGCAGATGTTCTTCGGCTGGGAAGGCGTGGGCGTTGCATCGTACCTACTTATCGGTTTCTGGTACAAAAAGGCGTCGGCCAATTCGGCTGCGATGAAGGCGTTTATCGTTAACCGCGTTGGCGACTTTGGCTATCTGCTCGGAATTTTCGGGATCTTCGTCCTGTTCGGCTCTGCCGAGTTCGAAGTGATCTTCCGCGAAGCGCCGGAATTTGCGGATGCGACCTTCATGTTCCTGGGAATGGAGGTTCACGCGCTGACCGCTTGCTGTCTGCTGCTGTTCATGGGCGCGATGGGTAAGTCGGCGCAGTTTCTGCTGCACACCTGGTTGCCCGACGCCATGGAGGGGCCCACACCTGTTTCGGCACTCATTCATGCAGCAACCATGGTTACCGCTGGCGTGTTCCTCGTGGCGCGTATGTCGCCAATCTTCGAGTACGCGCCCAACGCTTTGGCATTCGTCACCTTCATCGGCGGAACGACGGCGATCTTCGCGGCGACGGTTGGTCTCGTTCAGAATGACATCAAGCGCGTCATTGCCTACTCAACCTGCTCGCAGCTGGGCTATATGTTCGTCGCTCTGGGCGTCGGAGCTTATTCGGTTGGCATCTTCCACCTGTTCACGCACGCCTTCTTCAAGGCGCTTCTGTTCCTTGGTGCCGGATCGGTAATCCATGCGGTCAGCAACGAGCAAGACATGCGCAAGATGGGCGGGCTGTGGAACAAGATCCCGTTCACCTACGCGATGATGATCATTGGCACGATCGCCCTCACAGGATTCCCGTACACGGCAGGGTACTTCTCAAAGGATGCCGTCATCGAAGCGGCCTATGCCGCCGGACCGGGGATCGCGCGCTACAGCTTCTGGCTCCTCGTCATCGCAGCGGCGCTGACCAGCTTCTACTCATGGCGGCTGATTTTTCTAACATTTCACGGCGCGCCGCGCGCCTCGGCCGATGTCATGAGCCATGTGCATGAGTCGCCCAAGGTGATGACAGTTCCGCTCGCGCTCCTGGCAGTCGGAGCGCTTCTTTCGGGGATCGTCTTCGAACATTCGTTCGCCTACGAAGACGGGTTCGAGCACTTCTTCCGCGAGAGCATCTTCATGCTGCCGACCAACGAGATACTTCACGATCTGCACTATGTGCCCCAGTGGGTGATCCGCTCGCCGCTTGTGATGATGATCCTGGGATTTGTCGTCGCCTACGTGATGTACATTCGGGCGCCGCATCTGCCCGGCCAGCTCGCAGCGAGGCACGATCTCGCCTACAAGTTCTTGCTCAACAAATGGTACTTTGACGAGCTCTACGACATGGTCTTTGTGCGGCCCGCCAAATGGCTTGGCGGCCTACTGTGGAAGGGTGGCGACGGGAAAGTCATTGATGGGTTCGGCCCGAACGGCGTCGCCGCGCGTGTTCTCGACGTGACGGGGAGGGTGGTAAAGCTGCAGACCGGTTTCGTGTATCACTACGCCTTCGCGATGCTGATCGGCGTGGCGGCCTTGATTACCTACTTCATGTTCGCGGGCCTGTAAGCGATGTTCGACTGGCCCATTCTTTCGATTGTTACGTTTCTGCCGCTCGTCGGTGTGCTGCTGATCCTCTTGATCCGCGGCGACGATGAGATTGCTGACCGGAACATTCGCAATACAGCGCTGTTCACGACGATCGTCACCTTCATCGTATCTCTGTTCATCTGGGGCGGTTTCGATCCGACGAACCCCGGTTTCCAAATGGTGGAGGAGACGGCATGGCTCGGCGGTCTGATCACCTACAAGATGGGTGTTGACGGCATCTCTATGCTGTTTGTCATCCTGACGACCTTCCTGATGCCCGCCTGTATCCTTGCGAGCGCCGCGATAAAGACGCGCGTCAAGGAATACATGATCGCGTTTCTCGTTCTTGAAACGCTCATGATAGGCGTGTTCTGCGCCCTAGATATCGTAATCTTCTACATCTTCTTCGAAGGTGGCCTGATCCCGATGTTCATCATTATCGGGGTTTGGGGCGGCAAGCGCCGCATCTATGCGAGCTTCAAGTTCTTCCTCTACACGCTGCTCGGCTCGGTGCTGATGCTGCTTGCGATCATGGCGATGTATTGGAACGCCGGATCGACCGATATCGAGGTGCTGCTTGCGCACGATTTTCCGGCCGACATGGAATTCTGGCTTTGGCTCGCCTTCTTCGCGTCGTTCGCGGTCAAAATGCCCATGTGGCCCTTCCACACCTGGTTGCCCGATGCGCATGTGGAAGCGCCAACCGCTGGTTCGGTCATCCTAGCCGGTATCCTTTTGAAAATGGGCGGTTACGGCTTCCTCAGATTCTCGCTGCCGATGTTCCCCGAAGCAAGCGAACTGTTCGCGCCGCTCGTCTTCGTGATGTCGGTGGTGGCGATCATCTACACCTCGCTGGTCGCGATGGTGCAGGAGGATATCAAGAAGCTCATCGCTTACTCGTCGGTCGCGCATATGGGCTTCGTGACGATGGGCATCTTCGCGCTGAACGAGCAAGGGATCCAGGGCGCGATCTTTCAGATGATCTCCCATGGCTTCATCTCGGGCGCGCTGTTCCTGTGCGTCGGCGTTGTCTACGACCGGATGCACACGCGCGAAATCAAGGCCTATGGCGGCCTGGTTCATCGGATGCCGCTTTACGCTACCATCTTCATGGTCTTCACCATGGCGAATGTCGGGCTGCCAGGTACATCGGGATTCGTTGGCGAATTCCTGACCCTCCTGGGCGCGTTTCAGGCCAACACCTGGGTCGCTCTTTTCGCCACAACGGGTGTTATCTTGTCGGCCTGCTATGCGCTGTGGCTGTACCGTCAGGTCATCTTTGGTCCGCTCGAGAAAGAGAATCTCAAGGCTATCAGCGACGTCAATGCGCGCGAATTGGTCGTGCTCGTGCCGCTCGTGGTGCTGACGATCTTCTTTGGCGTCTACCCATCGCCAATCAATGACGTAACGGCTGCGACCGTGGCCTTGGTTGTCGACCAAGTGGACTCAGCGTTGGCAGCGGCGGAGTTGGCCCGGGACGCGCTCAGTGCGACCGCACCATAGATCAGGAAGACACATTTCATGTTGCAACCTGCTGTTCCTGACTTGATGCCCGCGCTGCCGGAAATCGTTCTGGCGATCGGTGCCATGGTGCTGTTGATGCAGGGCGTGTTCCGCCGCGATGACACCACAAACTTGCTGACGGGGCTCACCATCGGCCTGTTCATCGTTGCGTTGGTGCTTGTGCTGCTTGTGCCCGGCGGTACCACTATGAACGGCGCGTTCGTCATGGACGAGTTCGCGCGGACGATGAAGGTGCTGATCTTTGGCTCGGCGGCAATTGCCTTGTCGCTGGGGGTCGATTTTGTTCAACGGGAGGGCTACGGGCGCTTCGAGCTCCCCATTTTGCTGATGCTAGCGACATTGGGCATGAGCATGATGGTGTCAGCCAACACGCTGATCGCGCTGTATCTGGGCCTCGAACTGCAGGCGCTCGCGCTCTACGTAACCGCTGCGATCAACCGGGACTCGGCTCGGGCGGCGGAGGCGGGGCTGAAGTACTTCGTTCTTGGCGCGCTTTCATCGGGGATGTTGTTGTACGGCGCGTCGCTCGTTTATGGCTTTACCGGCCACACGGAGTTTGGCGCGATAGCTGAAACCCTCGGAACCGGTGGCGTACCTGTTGGCGTTGTCTTTGGTCTGGTCTTCATGATGGCCGGCTTTGCGTTCAAGATCTCGGCCGTTCCCTTCCACATGTGGACGCCGGACGTTTACGAAGGGGCGCCTACACCCATCACCGCATTCTTCGCCGCCGCACCAAAAATCGCAGCAATGGCACTCCTTGTGCGGGTCGCAATTGATGCCTTCGAACCGGCAACGCGGGAATGGCAGCAGGTTCTGTCCTTCATCGCCATCGCCTCGATGGTGCTTGGTGCCTTCGCGGCCATTGGCCAGAACAATATCAAGCGGCTGATGGCCTATTCATCGATTGGCCACATGGGCTTTGCGTTGGTTGGCCTGGCCGCTGGAACCCAGGCCGGAGTGCAAGGTGTCGTTATCTACATGGCGATTTATGCCGCGATGACGCTTGGGACGTTCGCGATCATCCTGTCGATGCGGCGCACGAACGGCATGGTTGAGGATATATCAGAGCTTTCAGGGCTCGCGCGAACCAACCCGACGCAAGCGTTCTTTCTTGCGATGCTCCTGTTCTCGCTTGCTGGCATACCCCCGCTCGCCGGGTTCTTCGCTAAGTATTTCGTGTTTTTGGCAGCCATCGAAGCCGAGTTGTATGTCCTGGCGGTGATCGGCGTTCTGGCCAGCGTTGTGGGGGCCGTCTACTATCTGCGGATCATCAAGATCATGTATTTTGATGACCCGCTGGAAGCTTTTGAGCCCGCTGCCATAGAACTGCGAACCGCGACGCTCGCGTCCGGTTTGTTTGTCGTCTTTTTTGTCTTGGTTGCCGGGCCGATCACTGCGTGGGCTGGCCGTGCGGCGGCGAGCCTTTTCTGAGCCCTCGTGTCCGGTCTGCCGCATCACCACGTTCCGCAAGTCGGATCGACCATCACTGCGAGCTGGGATCTGGCGGAGGCTGGCGCGGATGTCCCGTTCTGGTTGACCGCAGATGAGCAGCTCGCCGGTCGGGGCCGTGGCGGTCGGCTATGGTCGTCGAAACCCGGAAATCTGTACTCAACCTATCTTGGACCTGCACCCACGGTTGATGGGGCCGCGTTGCTACCGTTCGCGGTCGCCTTGGCCGTGCATGATGCGATTGCACCCGCCTTGCCTGAACAGCTGCAACCTGCGTTACGGCTCAAATGGCCGAACGATGTCCTTCACGACGGCGCCAAGATTGCCGGCATTCTGATCGAAAAGCGTCAGGGGCGGGTGGCTATCGGCATCGGCATCAACGTAGCGCATGCCCCTCAAATACCGGGGCGGAGGACCATAGGTATTTCGGCGTTAGGGGCGCCTGCGAACGTCAGCGATATCTTCGAGGCTCTCACCGCGGCAATGGCCAAACGACTAACGCAGTTGGATACAAGGCCGCAGACAATCGGGCCGGCATGGACAGCTAAGGCGGTCGGTGTGGGAGCGCCCGTTGTCGTTGATCGCGGTGAAGAAACCTGGGAGGGGACATTTGACCATCTTGCGGCCGATGGGGCGCTTATGCTGCGTGTCGCCTCGGGAGCGATGCGTCCAATCTACGCGGGCGATCTCTTCATTAGCGATCAGTCCGCTTAGCGCGCCGAGCTTGCTGATAACGCCCGATAAACAGGAGGCCACATGGCCAGCGATCCGACCCTGACATTCATGCCGCTCGGCGGCGTCGGTGAGATCGGGATGAACCTTGCGCTTTACAGTTACGGCGTAGGGCGCGACCGGCGGTTCATCATGATCGATTGCGGAGTGAGCTTCGCCGGCCCTGATCTGCCAGGCATCGACCTTTTAACCGCTGATATCAGCTACATCGAAGAACGGCGCAGGTCTTTAGACGCAATCATCATCACTCACGCTCATGAGGATCATATCGGTGCGCTTTTGACCCTCTGGCCGCAGTTGCAGGCGCCGGTCTACGTCTCGCCGTTTGCCGAAGCGCTGCTTGAAGCGAAGAACAGTTCCAACCCCGTTCTCAAGGCGATTGAATTTCGTCATTTCGGCTTGCATTCGCCCTTCTCAATAGGGCCATTCACGGTCACAGCTGCCCCCGTCTCCCATTCGATCCCCGAAAGCCACTCGCTGCTTATTGAAGCGGGTGAACGGCGGGTGGTGCACACCGGCGATTGGAAGCTTGATGCGGACCCAGTCATCGGCGCGCCAACCTCGCTTGAAGACTTCAAGGCCTGGCGCGACTCTGGTCCGATCGACGCGGTGATGTCGGATTCGACGAACGCTATGCGCGATGGTGAAAGCCCAACCGAAGCGCAGGTTGGCAAGGCGCTGGCGCGGGTTATCAGCGAGGCGGAGCAGCGAGTGTGCGTCACGCTGTTTTCGTCCAACATGGCGCGTATCAAATCTATCCTGGACGCAGCGCGCGATGCTGGCCGAACCGTCATTCTGGCGGGCAGGGCGTTGCAGCGCGTTATCGGGGTGGGGCTCGATCTTGGGCTGCTGACAGATCCACCTGAGATCGAAGATATGCGCGGGTTTGACCGCATTCCGCGCAAAGACGTTATGGTGTTGTTGACTGGTTCCCAAGGTGAAGAGCGCGCGGCTCTTTCGCGGATCGCTGAATTCGACCATCCGCATCTGTCGCTTTCACGTGGTGACACGGTCGTGTTTTCATCACGTATCATTCCAGGCAACGAGCGCGGTGTGCTGCGGATCATGAACAAGCTGGCTGCGACCGGCATCAATCTGATCACAGATGCGGACGCGCCCATCCACGTATCAGGCCACCCCAGACGTGGTGAGCTGATCCAGCTTTATGAAGCCCTCAAGCCCACGACTGTGGTTCCGGTTCACGGAGAAGCGCGGCACCTTGCTGCCCACGCTGAGCTTGCAAGAGACAATGGGTGCGGTGCCGTCATTGTAAACGATGGCGATATTTTGGAGATACGCGCCAACGGTGCTGAGATAACCGGCGGGATCGAGTCGAGTATCTACGTTAAAGACGGCGATCTGGTCATGCCGCCGGCTAAAAGCGGTGTGTTTGAACGGCGTTCGTTAGCGGAGGTCGGGGTCATTACAATCGGGCTTGGTTTGTCCGGCGGCGGCAAGCTGGTGTCGGACATTGAGGTGATCGTGGACGGCTTGCCCGACCAGCTTGATGGCCTCGATGCAGATGAGTTCGTTTTGAACGCCACAAGCGAGGCGCTGCGCTCTCTGCCCATGCCGCGACGGCGGGATGCTGACGCGACTGCCGACAGCTTGCGCAAGGCTGTCCGCAACAGGGTGCGCGATGTCTGGGGCAAGCGACCGGTTTGCCACGTCCATGCGCTTCTCATCGATAAGGATGCAACATCATGATTGGACGGTTGAACCACGTCGCCATAGCTGTACCGGACCTTGAAGCCTCTACCGCTCTTTACCGCGATCAGCTTGGGGCCACGGTTTCCGAACCGCAAGCCGAACCTGACCACGGCGTGACGGTCGTGTTTGTCGAACTGCCCAACACGAAGGTCGAATTGCTCGAGCCGCTTGGTGAGGGTTCCCCCATTCAAGCCTTCCTTGATCGCAGCCCGGCTGGCGGCATCCACCACGTGTGTTTTGAAGTGGACGACATTCTCATGGCACGTGACAAGCTCAAATCGGAGGGCGCGCGTGTGCTTGGGACGGGCGAACCCAAGATAGGCGCTCATGGCAAGCCGGTGCTGTTCCTCCATCCAAAAGATTTCAACGGGACACTCATTGAGCTCGAACAAGTCTAGTCGTGGCGCGCATGCGTAGTCATGCAGTGTGCGGCCAGCGCACACTTCTCACAATGCGATCAAATGGGAAGAGCGGAGGACGCTCATGAGCCTTGGCAGCGCACTCGCCATCTATTTCGTGGTGTGGTGGATCACGCTATTTGCGGTCTTGCCTTTCGGCGTCCGTACCCAGGAAGAGGCCGGCGACGTCGTGCCAGGCGCTCCTGCGAGCGCGCCGTCGCACCTTTCGATTCCGCGCATCATTGTGCGCAACACGATCGTTGCCAGCATCGTTTTTGCAGCGATCTACTGGCTTTTGGCACATTCCGGTTTATCGATTTTGGAAATACCGCTGCCAGATGTCAGCATTCCACGATAAATAATAAAGTAATATCAATCAGATATCACTAAATTTTCAGAGATCGATTGAATATTGCAATTGGACAAAAAGAAAGAGGCAGGGAAAACCCTGCCTCAGTCAAATCCAAATAACCCCGCGTCTCCCCCCGAGACTTGAGCCACTGGCTTTTATTTGTGCGATTTGTCATCGCTTATGCGCAGTATGTAGGCGTTTTTACCGTTCGGTGTCACGTAAAAAATGTGCTGCACCGCACAAATCGTGCACCCGGTGTGCATTGGTCGAAATGCGATGCTATTATCAACCAAATCAAGGATTTGCGCTTGCGTGTCTATTCTTGCCGCGCGCAAAAATAACCGCTTGCGTCGCGGTGACATGATGCCGGCGATGGCGCGCCGGACGACAGGCGGAAAACGATGGAATGGTGATCAAAAATGCGTCTCTCTTTATCTCTTTTAGCGGTTGCGATTGCCTTGCCGATGATGGTCGACGACGTCGCAGCACAGTCGGTTAGCAACAGGCACCATCTGGAATTTCAAAGAAACTGCTACGGCAGCTCGCCCAGCACGCGGGCCGTAGTTGTACCGCATGCGACCCACAGAGCGCGACCGCTGCGGCTACCGGCCCAAACACCGAACACTTGGACCGGGTCCGCCATTATCGGAGCCGAAACCTCACGGCCAGCTGGCACCCAACGCGCTGTCCGAACAGCTCCGCGCCGCTTCACGACGGGCGTGACACCAATCGTTCCCCAACGCGTCTTGCCAGACTGCTAGGTTAGCAACGTCAGATTTGATGCTCGGTGGACGAAGCCCTGCTTGCTAATCGCGGCTCAAATCGTCACAAGCGCCCCTTGATCGGCGCGCAGCGCCAAAACCTTCCCCGTTGAAGCGAGGCTTTCGTATGCGCCTGTCGCGTTACTTCCTGCCCACCTTGAAAGAAACACCGCGCGAAGCGGAGATCGTGTCCCATCGGTTGATGCTGCGTGCAGGCCTCATCCGGCAAGAGGCAGCAGGCATTTATTCATGGCTGCCGCTCGGCAAGCGCGTGCTCGACAGGATCTGCGGTGTTGTGCGCGAAGAACAGGACCGCGCTGGCGCGCAGGAAATCCTGATGCCGACCTTGCAACCCGCCAACCTGTGGCAGGAATCCGGCCGCTATGACGATTACGGCCAGGAGATGCTGCGCGTCACCGACCGTCATGATCGGCCCATGCTGTATGGCCCGACAAACGAGGAGATGGTCACCGCAATTTTCCGCTCGGCCGTGCGGTCATACAAGGACCTACCGCTCAATCTCTACCACATCCAGTGGAAGTTTCGCGATGAAGTTCGCCCTCGTTTTGGGACAATGCGGTCGCGCGAGTTCCTGATGAAAGATGCCTATTCGTTTGACCTAGACGCAGATGCTGCGCGCGCCGCATACTACCGGATGTTTATAGCCTATCTGCGCACCTTCGACCGTCTGGGCCTTAAGAGCATTCCCATGGTTGCTGACACGGGTCCAATTGGCGGTGATCTCAGCCACGAGTTCATCATTCTGGCCGACACGGGCGAAAGCGCCGTTTTCTGCGACAAGGCCCTGCTTGATCTCCCCATTCCACCGGCAGATGTGAACTTCGATGGTGATCTTTCGAATTTGGTGCAGCAGTTTACGAGCGGCTACGCAGCCACTGAAGAGAAGCACGATGACGCTGCTTTTCATGAGCAGGTTCCCGAAGAGCGTCGGATCGCGGCGCGCGGAATCGAAGTTGGCCACATCTTCTATTTTGGAACCAAATATTCCGAGCCGATGAAGGCGGTTGTGACCGGCCCGGGCGGACAGGACGTGCCGGTGCATATGGGCTCTTACGGGATCGGCCCAACCCGGCTGGTGCCTGCGGTGATCGAAGCCTCGCACGACGATGCGGGGATAGTCTGGCCGGAAGCCATCGCGCCGTTTGATGTGGGGCTGATCAACATGCGGGCGGGGGACGACGCCTGCGATGACGCATGTTCAACGCTGTATCGGGAGATGACATCGGCCGGAATCGATGTGCTATATGATGATACCGACGCACGCGGCGGGGCGAAGTTTGCGCAGATGGACCTGATCGGGCTGCCCAAGCAAGTGATCGTCGGGCCCAAAAGCCTTGCTGACGGTTCGGTGGAGATCAAAGACCGCGCGACCGGTGCCCGGCAAATGGTACCACTGGACAACGCGGTTTCAGCACTTCGTAGTCCGTAGACGCAGGGCGCCTACCGCAATTCGGCCAAGCTTTTCTTCGATAGGCGTCCACGCTGCCGCGTTTAGCGACCTCGAATCGCAGCGCCGAATCATGGCACAGACTACGTTCTAAACCCGCGACAAGCTCGGCAATGGAGCCACTTCTTGGCCACTGAAACTACGTCCTCCCCCGCTGGCTATGACGCGCAAAGTGCTGCTGAGCCCCAAATCCGCACGTCGCAACCCTTTGGCTTGTTCGAGCGAATGATCGCGCTGCGCTATCTGCGGGCGCGCCGCAAAGAGACCTTCATATCGGTCATTGCGGGCTTTTCCTTTGTCGGCATCATGCTGGGCGTTGCCACGCTCATTGTGGTCATGGCGGTGATGAACGGTTTTCGCGCGGAGTTGCTCGACAAGATCCTTGGCATCAACGGCCATCTGGTCCTGCAGGCGATCGATCGTCCGCTAGATGATTTCGACGCTGTCCAGCAGCGAGTGGCCGAGGTTGATGGCGTTCAGATTGTGGTGCCGTTTGTTGAAGGTCAGGCCTTGGCGTCGGGTGCAAATGCCAGCAACGGCGTCATCGTCCGCGGCGTCAGCGAAGATGATCTTCGGGCGCTGCCTTCGCTGTCTCAATCCATCAGGTCGGGCACGCTGGACGGCTTTGGGGGCATTGAAGGTTTGCCCGCAGAGACCATTGTGATCGGCTCACGGCTCGCATCGACCTTGGGTGTGACCGTCGGCGACAGCGTCACAATCGTGACGCCACGCGGTTCGGTCACGCCCTTCGGCGTCACGCCTCGCGTCAAGGCGTACCAGGTGCAAGCGATCTTCGAGATCGGCATGTCCGAATACGATCTGGTGTTCGTCTATATGCCACTTTCTGAAGCGCAGGCATACTTTAATTTGGGCGAGACGGCGTCGGGTATCGATGTTTACGTCGATGACCCAGACGCGATCGGGCAATTGCGTGCCGAGATCGAAAATGCCGCTGATCGTCCGGTTTTTTCCATCGACTGGCGCCAACGCAATCTCACCTTTTTCTCGGCGCTTGAGGTTGAGCGCAACGTGATGTTCCTGATCCTGACGATGATCGTTCTTGTTGCGGCGCTCAACGTTGTCTCAGGCATGATTATGCTGGTCAAAGATAAGGGCCGCGACATTGCCATTCTTCGCACCATGGGTGCGTCTCGCGGTGCGATCCTGCGGGTCTTTGTCATGACGGGGGCCAGCATTGGCCTTGTCGGCACGGTTTGCGGCTTTGTGCTCGGCACCATCATCTGCCTCAACGCAGAGAATATCCGGCAACTGATCTCCAGTTTGACGCGCACGGAGCTTTTCTCGCCTGAACTGTATTACCTCTCCCGTCTGCCGGCGGATATGGATCCGGTCGAGACCACTGCGATTCTGCTGATCGCTCTTGTCCTCTCCCTGCTTGCAACGCTTTATCCTGCCTGGCGCGCGGCGCGACTCGATCCGGTTGAGGCCCTTCGCTATGAGTGAAGGTGAGCCGCGGCTCCAGCTTTCGAGTGTGTCGCGCGGATTTCAGAGTGGGGTGGGGCGCCTTGAGATCCTTGAAGGGGTGGACTTCACCGTGCAATCCGGCGAGCTGGTGGCGCTTGTTGCGCCTTCTGGTGCCGGTAAGTCCACCTTGCTGCACCTTTGTGGGCTGCTGGACCGGCCCGACACCGGTAACGTCTTCATATCGGGCCAGCGCACCAGCGGCCTTGATGATGCCCAGCTTAGTGCCATGCGGGGCAGGCAAATCGGCTTTGTCTACCAGTTTCATCATCTGCTTCCCGAGTTTGACGCGCGGGAGAACGTGATGATGCCGCAACTGATTGCGGGCCTCGACAGAGGTGAGGCTGCCGAGCGCGCGCAGGAGCTTCTTGAGTATTTGCAGATTGGGCAGCGAGCCGATCACCGCCCTGCTGAGCTTTCGGGCGGTGAGCAACAGCGCGTAGCCATTGCGCGCGCGATGGCAAACGCTCCGGATCTGCTTCTGGCCGATGAGCCAACCGGCAACCTTGACCCAACAACCTCTGACCATGTCTTCAGGGTGCTGTTGTCCCTTGTGCGCGCAGCAGGTGTCGCCGCTCTAATCGCGACGCATAACATGCAGCTGGCCGCCAAAGCCGACCGTATCATCACATTGAAGGATGCGCAGATCGTTCCTGGCGATGATCTTGTGACGCTGCCAGCGTAATCAGCTTCCCCCGCGCGGCCCGATACTCCGACGGGGCTTGACGACAGAACAAAATAGGAACATAGTTCTTGTATTGTTCTTATTGGAGGTTGTGATGCTTGTATTGCGTGACGGATGTGCCCTGTGTGTTGTCGCTGCAATGATGATCTGCATCAGCCTGATTGGCTGAGCTGTGGACACATACATTAAAGCGGTGCTGTGCGGTTGGTGCTTGGCATCGGCACGATAAAGTGGAGATGAAACGGCTGCGGGTCGTTGAGTTGTGACCAGCTTGTGTGACTGTCTGCATGTCTGAGCTTCCCTTTGTCCATTTACGCACGCATTCCGCCTACTCGCTACTGGAGGGTGCGCTCCCCATCGCGAAGATGATCGCTCTGGCAAAGGCTGATCGGCAGCCAGCTTTGGGAATCGCGGACACCAACAATCTTTTCGGTGCGCTTGAGTTCTCCGAGAAGGCGGCAGCAGCTGGTATCCAGCCGATTATCGGCTTGCAGATTGGCGTCACGTTTGACGGCCACGACGGCCCACAGGATGTTGCCATTGGCCAGACCAAGCGGAGGGAGCCGCCACCCGGACTGGTTTTGCTGGCGCAATCGAGTGATGGTTTCGAGAACCTCATGCACTTGGCGTCACGGGCCTATGAACGGGTTGAGGAGCGGGGGCCGTGTCTCCAGCTAGATGATCTGCCCGGGTATACTGCGGGCATCATCTGCCTTACCGGCGGAGCATTCGGGCCAATCGGGGAGGCGCTATGGAACGATGACCGCGACCGTGCAGCGGCGCGCTTGGCCTGTCTAAGGCAGCCGTTTGAGGGTCGCCTTTATGTGGAATTTGGCCGCCATGGCATGGAGCGGGAAGCAGCGACCGAGGCTGATATGCTGGCGATCGCATACGACAACGGGCTACCGATCGTCGCAACGAATGAGAGCTTCTTCCCTGACCGAGACGATTACGAAGCCCATGACGCACTGCTTGCCATCGCCGAGGGGCGGCTGGTTTCAGAAGATGATCGAAGGCGGCTGACGCCGCTGCATGGTTTTGCCTCGCAAGAGGAAATGCGGGAGCGGTTTTCCGACCTTCCCGAGGCTATCGAAAATACCGCGCGTATCGCAATGCGTTGCGCCTCTCGGCCGAAGACATCTGAACCACTTCTGCCACGTTTCACCGCTGGCGATGCAAACGACGGCGCGTCGTTCCAGTTGGCCGCGGAGGCTCAGGCACTGCGGCAGATGGCGACGGAGGGTTTGAAGGCTCGGGTCGAAACCAACGAACTAGCGCCCGGCCATAGCCAGCAGACGTACGAGGAAAGGCTTCAGATCGAGCTATCGATCATCGAGGGGATGGAGTTCCCCGGTTACTTCCTGATCGTTGCGGACTTCATCCAGTGGGCCAAACGTCAGGGCATCCCGGTGGGGCCAGGCCGGGGGTCCGGCGCCGGTTCAGTCGTCGCTTGGGCTTTGACGATCACCGATCTCGACCCGCTGCGATTTGGTCTTCTCTTCGAACGGTTCCTCAATCCCGAACGCATCTCGATGCCGGACTTCGACATCGATTTTTGCCAGGATCGCCGCGACGAAGTGATCGGGTATGTTCAGGAGCGCTATGGGCACGACCGGGTTGCGCAGATCATCACGTTCGGAACCCTGCAGGCCCGGGCTGTGCTGCGTGATGTCGGGCGTGTGCTTGAGATGCCCTATGGTCAGGTCGATAGGCTTTGCAAACTGGTACCGGCCAATCCCGCTGATCCGTACACACTTGAACGCGCTCTGGCGGAAGTTGAGGCCCTTCGGAAAGCGCGCGAGGAGCCGATCGTCGCGAAGCTTCTTGACCTGTCTTTGCGGCTCGAGGGGTTGCACCGGCATGCATCAACCCATGCTGCTGGGGTGGTGATCGCAGATCGTCCGCTTGAGCACTTGGTGCCGACGTACCGGGAAGCGGGGACGGCGATGCCTGTTACCCAGTATTCCATGAAGTGGGTTGAGCCCGCGGGCCTCGTAAAGTTCGACTTTCTCGGGCTGAAGACCCTGACGATCATCCAAGAGACGTTGGCGCTGTTATCGAAGCGCGATGTCGAGATTAATCTCGACACGTTGCCGCTCGATGATCCGGCGGCCTACGATCTGTACACGCGAGCCGACACCGTTGGGGTATTTCAGGTGGAATCGGCTGGTATGCGCCGCACGCTTTTGAGCCTGCGCCCCGACCGATTTGAAGATATCATCGCGCTCGTCGCGCTGTTTCGCCCCGGTCCAATGGCCAACATTCCCCGCTTTGCGGCGGTCAAGCATGGCCAGGAGGAGCCCGATTACATGCACCCGCTCCTCGAGCCGGTGCTCAAAGAAACGTACGGAATCATTGTTTACCAGGAACAGGTGATGGAGATCGCCCGGGTCCTGTCGGGCTTCTCACTTGGCGAAGCGGATATGTTGCGTCGCGCGATGGGCAAGAAGATCCGCGCTGAAATGCAAAAGCAAAAAGCACGGTTCCTGAAAGGCGCTGAAGAGAAAGGGCACGATGCCGCGTTGATCAGCGACATTTTTGAGAAGGTCGCGAAGTTTGCGGACTATGGCTTCAACAAGTCACACGCGGCAGCCTATGCGCTGGTGTCCTATCAGACGGCTTATCTCAAGGCGAACTATCCCACCGAGTTTCTCGCTGCGTCCATGACCTACGACATGGCCAACACCGAAAAGCTTGCGGACTTCCGACAGGATGCCATCGCTCGCGACATCGTGGTGCATCCGCCTTCGATCAACCACGGAGGCCCACGCTTTGATGTTCGCGACGGCGGCATTGATTATGCGCTGTCGGCGATCAAGGGCGTCGGCGAGCAAGTCGCACAGCATATTGTTGACTTGCGCCAAGAGCACGGGCCGTTCACGTCGATCGAGGATTTTGTTGCGCGCATCAATCCGCGCCTGATTGGCAAGCGCCCGCTTGAGAATCTGATCGCAGCAGGCGTGTTCGACCGCTTACATCCTTCGCGGGCGCAGTTGACCGCGTCCGTCGACAGGATCCTTGGCGAGGCGGCGCGACAGCATGATGACCGCGCTCAAGGTCAAGGCGGTCTGTTTGGCGACGCGCCGACGCCTGCGCGTGATCTGATCTTGACGTGCAACGAATGGCCTCTGGCCGAGCGCCTGCAAAAGGAGCTCGCCAGCCTCGGCTTCTTCTTTTCGGCTCATCCACTCGATGATTATGAGCAATTGCTCAAGCGCATGCGCGTACAGACCCACCAGGAGTTCATCGAAATGATGCGCGGCGCGGCCGCGGGTAAAGCGGTGCCGGGCAGGGATGAGGCTTCTGGCGGTGAAGCCGATGATCGGCGCGGTGCTCTGCACGCTGCGCGCCTGGCGGGAACCGTGGCCGATGGCTTCGAGCGACGCACCCGCGATGGCCGGAGTATGGCCATCTTGAAGTTGACCGATCACTCAGGCCTGTTCGAAGTTGCGGTGTACGAAGAGGATATCGAAAGCTTCCGCACCATGAACAAGCAAGGTAACAATCTTTTTGTGCATGTTGCTGGGCGTTTGAACGATGGCGATATCCGCCTTCGTGCCACGCGGCTGGAGCTTTTGGACGAGCTGGCGGTCTCAACCCCGCAACGGTTGCAGGTTTTTGTCAACAGCGTTGAGGCCATCACGACGTTGCACAAACGGCTTGAGCCGGGGTCTCGCGGCGAGGTCTCGGTGGTCATCAGTGACCGTGACGCTGGACAAGAGATTGAGATGCTGCTCCCTGGTAGCTTCAAGGTCGACCCTGCTCGCGCCAGCGCGCTGCGCTCTCTTACAGCGCAAGGTATCGAGCACGCAGAACTGATCTAACTGGTAGTCTGTCTTGCCCTCTGCGTGCTCAAGTCGCGGTTCAACATAAAAAGCGAGCGTCTGTTCAGCCCTGGCATGTGCCATGACGCTGTAGGCGGCGCGCTGAGGAGCGACGACGGTCGGCTGCATTGCCGCTAAGGCTGGTTCTGCGTTTGAAAGCTGATCGCGTGTTCCTGTTCTTGCCATGAACGATAAAAGCCGCTAAGCGACGCGGCATTCCACACGCACCGACCGGTCGACGGCAGATGATCGACCATCCGGTGGTCGCCTTTCAGGCGTCCAACGGTGCGCTAGGGTCAACCGGAAAAGGAACATACGCATGGCACTTCCTGCCTTCACCATGCGTCAGCTACTGGAAGCTGGCGCTCATTTTGGACACCAGACGCATCGCTGGAACCCGCGCATGGGGACCTACATTTTCGGCGAGCGCAACGGCGTCCACATCATCGATCTTGGCCAAACCGCGCCGATGCTGCAGCGCGCGCTACAGGCCGTTTCCGACGTTTTGGCCGATGGCGGCCGAATTTTGTTCGTCGGGACGAAACGACAAGCGTCCGAGCCGATTGCTGAGGCTGCACGCAACTCAGCCCAGTACTTTGTGAACTCTCGCTGGCTTGGCGGCATGCTCACCAACTGGAACACGATTTCCAATTCAATCAAGCGACTGAAGAATCTCGAAGAGGTGCTCGTTGATCCTGAGTCGGGCCTCACCAAGAAAGAGCGGCTTCTGCGCACCCGTGAACGCGACAAGCTTGAGCGTGCGCTCGGCGGCATCAAGAACATGCCGGGTTTGCCGTCGATGATTTTCGTTATCGACACCAACAAGGAGTCGATTGCGATCAAGGAAGCCAACCGTTTGGGCATTCCGGTCGTAGCGGTTGTCGACACCAACTGCGATCCTGACGGCATAACGTTCCCAATCCCGGGCAACGACGATGCTGGTCGCTCTGTCGCCTTGTTCTGCGATTTGGTGTCTCGTGCCGCTCTTGATGGTATTTCGCGCAACAAAACCGGTCTGGGTGAAGATCTGGGCGCGGCGATCGAAGCGCCCGTTGAGCCGGCGCTTGAAGGGGCACCTGTTGAGAAGCCCGAGGCGCAACCAGAAGCGCCGGAAGCTGCTCCAGAGGAGACGGTTGCTGCCGCAGATGGTGCGGACGCCACGGCCGACGAGAGCGCGCAGGCACAGCCGTCCTGATAGGGCTTGGCTCATCCCCGAGGCGCTCTATTGAAACGCCGTCTCGGGGAACGCACATAAGCCGTCAACCAGACCCCTTTGATAGGCGTCGCGAACCTCCCGGACTGACAACCGATCGCGGATAGTACCAAGCGCTCAATACACTGGGTGCGAAGGTTGGCCGGGCAAACCCAAGACAACGATGGAGATGATCCATGGCCGCTATTACAGCAGCTGCAGTCAAACAACTTCGTGAAACAACCGGTGCCGGCATGATGGATTGCAAGGCGGCGCTCGTTGAAACCGATGGCGATATGGAAGCGGCCATCGACTACTTGCGCACCAAAGGTCTGGCCCGTGCCGCCAAGAAAGCCAGTCGTGTTGCCGCTGAAGGGCTTATCGGCATTGCCGAAGGTGACAAATCGGCCGCCATGATCGAGTTGAATTCGGAGACCGATTTCGTTGCGCGCAACGAGCAGTTTCAGGGGCTTGTCGGCGCTACGGCAGCGACTGCCCTCGGCACATCCGACGACGTGGCCCAGATACTGGCCGCCAACCTTGCTGGGACGGACAAGAGCGTCGAAGACACCATCAAGGACACGGTTGCCACGATCGGTGAGAATATGTCGCTTCGTCGGGCAGCGCGGCTGTCGGTCGGCGAGGGCGTCGTGGCGTCTTATGTTCACTCGGCGATTGCCCCCGGCCTGGGCAAAATCGGTGTTTTGGTTGCGGTCGAATCGTCAGGAAGCGCCGAAGCGCTGCAGACGATTGGTAAGCAGGTGGCAATGCATGTTGCAGCGACCAGCCCACTGTCCCTGTCTGTCGATGACATGGATCCGGCGGTGGTGGAGCGCGAGCGTCACGTGTTCTCCGAGCAGGCGCGCGAGTCGGGGAAGCCGGACAACATCATCGAGAAGATGGTCGAGGGTCGTATCCGCAAATTTTTTGAGGAAAGCGTTCTGTTGAACCAGAGCTTCATCATGAACCCCGATGTTACCGTTGCTCAAGCAATCAAGGATGCAGAAGCCGAAGCGGGCGCACCGGTTTCCGTGACCGCCTACGCTTTGTTCAAGCTCGGCGAAGGTATCGAAAAGGAAGAGGCCGATTTTGCCGCAGAAGTTGCAGCGGCTGTGCAGGGCTAATTCTCAACGACGAGAAAACCTTTTCAACTGGTCGATTATCAAAGGCAGGGCGCCGCGTGACAGCGTGGCGCCCTTCCTGTACGTGACACGCGACAGCGGCGAGTGAACGGTCGTCGCGAGCTCTATCTCAGGTTCACAGATGCCCGAAAAGCCTCCCCGTTTTCTCATCAAGCTGTCGGGAGAAGCCCTCCAAGGTGACAAGCCCTCCGGCCATGACCCTGAGGTCCTGACACGCATCGCGCGCGAGATCGTTTCTGCCGCCAAAAGCGGGGCGCAGTTGGCGGTTGTCGTGGGAGGCGGCAATGTTATCCGCGGTGCGCGGCTTGCTGCGCAAGGCGGTGACCGTGTGGCCGGCGACCATATGGGCATGCTGGGAACGCTCATAAACGGTATCGCGCTTCGCGAAGCGATAAGGGAGG
Organism: Pseudomonadota bacterium; assembly: GCA_039024915.1. Classification (NCBI taxonomy): domain Bacteria; kingdom Pseudomonadati; phylum Pseudomonadota; species Pseudomonadota bacterium. The sequence goes on along the minus strand of JBCCPK010000006.1, from coordinate 202,287 downwards.
CTGGTGCCAGCAGTGAGCTTTTCTGCGGTTTTCCCGCACCGACGATGTGTGAGACGTTCTCCCAGCGAGCTGTACTTGCAGCATTGGATGACGGCCAGATTGTGGTTCTTGCTGGCGGTACCGGCAGTCCTTTTTTCACCACCGATACCGGCGCAGCGCTGCGTGGTGTGGAAATCGGTGCCGATGCACTCCTCAAGGCGACACAGGTCGACGGTGTCTATACCTCCGATCCGAAGGTGGACCCTCACGCGAAACGCTATAAGCAGCTGACCTTCGACGAGGCGATCGAACGTGGACTTGCCGTTATGGATACCGCTGCTTTCGCCCTTGCGCGCGACAATGCTCTGCCGATAATCGTGTTTTCGATTCACGATCCAGGCGCCCTACCCAAGGTCGTAACCGGCAACGATGTCGGAACGCGTATCTCGCCCTGAGCGTGGCGTCACCCAATGGCGGGCACGGTCCCGGGTAGCTTTACGGCGTTGCTGCGGACCACAACATAGATGAATGAGGTGACGCGATGAGCGATACAATTGATCTTGGCGACCTCGAGCGCCGCATGACGGGGGCTTTGACCAGCCTGAAAAACGAATTTGGTGGGCTGCGAACAGGTCGGGCGTCTGCGAGCCTTGTCGAGCCTTTGGTGGTCGATGCCTACGGCAGCCAAATGCCGCTTCCACAGCTGGCAACCATTTCTGTGCCGGAGCCGCGGCTGATTTCGATCCAGGTCTGGGACAAGGGCACGCTTATCGCTGTTGAAAAGGCGATCCGCCAATCAAGCCTCGGTCTCAACCCCGTTGTTGATGGCCAAAACATCCGGTTGCCGATCCCTGAGCTGAACGAAGAGCGGCGGACCGAACTGGCGAAAGTCGCACAAAAATATGCCGAACAGGCTCGCGTTGCGATCCGGCATGTTCGGCGTGACGGCCTTGATCAGGTGAAGAAAAGCGATGATTTGTCTGAAGACGAGCAGCGCAACATGTCTGATCGGATTCAGAAATTAACCGACAAATATGTTGGTGAGGTCGACACCATGACCAGCGCGAAAGAATCGGAGATTATGCAGGTCTAAATTTGGTCGTTATCGCCGCCCAACAGTCCTAACGCTTTGGACACCCTTCGCTGCTAACTCTCTCCAAACGGCCCGGCTCTGGGCGCAAATGACGGTTCCCCGCACAATGAACAAGCCGATCGTTTTGCCCGTTGAAAAGGCGCGCCTTCTGAACAGCAGTGGCTGTTCACGATTGCCTTGCCACATCGGCATCATCATGGATGGAAACGGTCGCTGGGCGGCGGCGCGGGGCTTGCCGCGTGCAGAAGGGCACCGGAAAGGCGTCGAGGCCCTGCGGCGGATTGTACGCGCGTTCAAGGACCGCGGGATTGATCACCTGACGCTGTTTGCGTTCTCATCGGAGAATTGGAAGCGCCCCGCGGGCGAAGTTCGCGATTTGATGCGGTTGTTGCGGGTGTTTATCGAACGCGATCTGGCAGAACTCAAATCGAATGGCGTCCGGGTGCGGATCCTCGGTGAACGCCAATCCCTGCAGCCAGATATTCTGGCTTTGCTCGAACGGGCGGAACGGGAAACGCAGGACCAGACCGCGCAAAACCTCTATATCGCTTTCAACTACGGCGGGCGCGACGAAATTGTTAGGGCCGCTCGGCGGATGGCGGAACAAGTCGCACGCGGGGAGTTGCGGCCCGAAGACATATGCGAACAACAGTTTGCAGGCTCGCTTGATACAGGCGGCATACCGGACCCAGATCTGATCATTCGCACGAGCGGTGAAATGCGCCTTTCGAATTTTTTGCTTTGGCAGGGCGCTTACTCCGAGCTGGTATTCACCCCCTGTCTCTGGCCGGATTTTGACGAGACGGCCCTTGAGCAGGCGCTTGCAGACTACGCCAGTCGAGCGCGTCGGTTTGGTGGGCGGCCCGAGGAGGTTTCGGTCGATTTGCCTTTGCGTAAGGTAGCCGGGGCTTAGCTTCTGCGAGAGCGTGGGCGCTTAGGCCTGCTGGCTGACTCGCCAAAGCAGCCAATTCCTTCTATTCCAGCGTCGCATGACGGCCAGCCCACGAACCCCGAACACCTCCGGTCGCCGCCGGATGCGTCGTCCCGAGTTTTCCCCGATGACCGAGCTGGCCAAGCGGGTCGTCTCAGGAATCCTGTTGATCGTTCTTGCCCTTGTCATTAGCTGGGCTGGCGGGCTGTTGGCCGTGCTTGCAGTGGCACTGCTGGGTCTGTTTGTTTTGGTTGAATGGGAGCGATTGACGGGCCTGACATCGCAGAGGCGCATTGTTGTCGGTGCGGCCCTTGTGATCCTTGCTGGGCTACTGGCCCATTTTGTCGGACCCGAAGTCGCGGTCGTCCTTGCAACCGGGCTGCTTTTCCTGGCTTTGGCGAGCGCACTGTTGGAGAGCAAACGCCGGTGGTCACTCACTGGGATTGCCTACGCGGTCTGGCTGGTCGTTTCCCTCGTCAGCCTCAGAGGCCACGACAGCGGCGGGCTTTCAGCTTTACTTTTGGTCTTTGTTGCCGTTTGGGCGACGGATATTGCGGCGTATTTCGGTGGCCGAGCGATTGGCGGCCCGAAGCTTATGCCCCAGGTTTCTCCCAACAAAACATGGGCGGGCGCACTGTGTGGGGTCGCGGCGACCGTCCTCCTGTGCGTCGGTTACCTCGTCTGGGCGGATGCTTTGGTCACTCAAGCGGCCACCCATGGCAGAACGACTACTATTGCTCTGGTGATGGCCGCATTGCTCGCCGCATCGCTTAGCATTGTCGCCCAGGCGGGCGATCTGTTTGAATCGGGTCTCAAGCGGAAGTTTGGTGTGAAGGACAGCGGCAGCATTTTACCAGGCCACGGAGGCTTCATGGATCGGGTAGACGGTCTCGTTTTCGCAAGTACCGCCGCTTTTCTTCTTGGATTGGCGCGCAAGGGTGATGGAACAGTGGCCCAGGGCCTGCTGACTTGGGGCGTCGCTTGATGACGCCTGTCCAAAGCAGCCGAAGAGATGGACAGGCCAAGCGGCTGTGTTTGCTCGGTGCGACTGGATCCATCGGCGACAGCGTTTGCGACATTGTCGAGGATAACCGCCGCTCTTTTTCTATCGAGACCGTCGCGGCACATTCCAACGTCGATAAGCTTGCGTATCGTGCAAAATCACTGGGTGCGCGCCGAGCGATCATTGCCGATCACGCATCTTTCTCCTCCCTGAAAACCGCGTTGTCTGGGACTGGGATCGACGTTCAAGCTGGACCCGAAGCGATCATTGCTGCGGCGAGGGAGCCGGCGGATATTGTCGTCTCGGCCATGGTTGGCGCAGCTGGCATGCGGCCCAGCATGGCTGCCGTCGAAGCTGGTAATACGCTAGCACTCGCCAATAAGGAGGCCCTTGTGTGCGCGGGTCATCTGATGATGGATGCCGCGGAGCGCAACGAGGTCACAATCCTGCCGCTCGATTCGGAACACAATGCCCTGTTTCAGGTTTTTGAGGCGAGGAACTTTGGGGCCATCGACAAGGTTACTTTGACAGCTTCAGGAGGGCCTTTTCGAGCGTGGTCGAAGGCGCAAATCGAAGGGGCAACCCTCAATGACGCGCTCAATCATCCCAATTGGACGATGGGTCAGAAGGTGACCATCGATTCGGCCAGCCTTGCCAATAAGGGTCTGGAGGTGATCGAGGCGCATCATTTGTTTGCGCTTCCGCATGGCCAGATTGATGTTGTCGTGCATCCACAATCCATCGTCCACGGTATGGTGCATTACTCCGATGGCTCGGTGCTTGCGCAGCTGGGCATGCCAGACATGAGAACACCGATTGCGGCGGCCCTGTCCTGGCCCGGCCGGTGCGAAGCGCCGCGGGTGGAGCGCCTCGATTTGGCTGCCATCGCAAAGCTGACCTTTGAGCCGCCTGATCTGGAGCGCTTTCCGATGCTGCGCATGGCGTTTGAGGCGATCGAGCAGGGCGGCATGCTGCCGGCTGTCTATAACGCCGCTAACGAAGTTTGTGTGGAGGCTTTCATTGCGGGAAGACTAGCTTTCCATCAAATTGCCACCATTGTTGCCATGACGTTTGACGAGGCACATAAGGGCTCGTCGACGCTGACCGCGCGGGCGCGAGCGATTGAGGATGTGGAAGCCGCAGACCGGCTCGGTAGAGGATTTGCTAACGCTATGATTGGGAAGCTTTTGTCCGGCACGCGCACAATGTCGTACACTTAAGCATAGCTTAACGAACCTTATCGATATCTAAACATCGCGTGACGCGAAATCAGGACGACTGAGAATGGAATTGCTTGCCGGTAGCGGCGCCTTCATCATTGGGATTGTGGTCCCCTTTCTGTTTGTGCTGACGATCGTCGTCTTTTTTCACGAGCTGGGGCATTTTGCGGTCGCGCGGTGGTGCGGTGTTGGCGTGAAGGCCTTTTCTGTCGGTTTTGGGCCGGAATTATTCGGTTGGACCGACCGGTGTGGGACGCGTTGGAAATTCTGCGCAATTCCGCTCGGCGGTTACGTCAAATTCGAGGGCGATGAGAATGTCGCCAGCGTGCCGGATCAGCAAAGCCTCAAGTCCATGACCGGCGACGCCAGAGCACGAGCGTTCCATCTCAAGCCGGTTTGGCAGAGGGCCGCCGTCGTGGTGGCAGGGCCATTGGCCAACTTCATTCTGGCAATTGTGATCTTCGGTGCGATCTTCTTTACGCTTGGCGAGCGGGTCACCGTGCCGCGCGTTGATGAAGTCCAGCCCGGTTCCGCTGCAGCAGAGGCGGGGCTGCTGCCCGGCGATATCATTGTATCGATCGAGGGTGAGGCGATTGAGAGCTTCGCCGGTATACAGCGCATCGTCACGTTCTCGGCCGAGCGCCCGCTCGATTTCACAATTGATCGGGACAACGAGCTGATTGACGTGATCATCACGCCGCAGCGTCGTGAGATGGACGATGGTTTCGGCAATATTCAGCGTATTGGTGTCATCGGCATTGTCCACGCCCCAAGCGAAACCGACACGCGCGTCATAGAATATGGTCCGATCGGCGCCACCGTTCGCGCAGCGGAGCAAACGGGAACCGTCATCACTCAGTCGCTGACCTATATCGGTCGTATTTTGGTTGGGCAGGAACCGCCCGACCAGCTTTCAGGGCCCGTTCGCGTGGCGAAACTGTCTGGCGACGTCGCGACGTTGGGTATCTTGCCGTTACTGCAGCTTGCCGCGATCATTTCGGTTTCGATTGGTCTCGTGAATCTGTTTCCCATCCCGATGCTCGATGGCGGTCATTTAATGTTTTACGCCATTGAGGCGCTGAGAGGCCGACCGTTAAGCGAGCGTAGTCAAGAGTTGGGCTTTCGCTTCGGCCTTGCGATGGTGATGGGGTTGATGGTGTTTGCGACATGGAACGATATCGTCAATCTGATGCGTTAACACCGCTGTGTGGAAGGGTGAATCGACCGTTGCGTCAGTGCAACGAGATGATAGAAAGGCGCGGGTTTTCCGTGCCTTGTGTGGGAATTTCTGGTCTGCGGCTTGCTTGGGCAAACGCGACCGGTAGAACAAATGCGTAATAAAATTGCGACTCGCTGAGTCGTAGGCGTAGCGCTTAATGGTCTTGAAGCTTGTGCATCGAGGCTAGCGCTCAAAGGGTTTCTGATGGTGTTGAACCGGTTTGGTCTGAGTGTTTGCTTGGCGCTAGCTTTTGTGGCGCTACCTTTAGGCCTCAAGACACAGCCCCACGGGGTGAGCATTGAAGTGGCAGCCGCAGAGGCAGCTACGGTGTCCCGCATCAATGTTGTTGGTAATCAGCGTATCGATGAGGCAACGATCCTCTCCTACATCACGGTAACGCCAGGGCGTTCGTTCACTGCGGGCGACCTCAATGATTCACACCGGTCCTTGTCGGCCACAGGATTGTTTTCCTCTATACGCCTTGAGCGCTCCGGGAACGTCCTCGTCGTAACCGTCGTGGAGAATGCAATCGTTCGCCAGGTGGTTTTCGAGGGCAACCGGCGTATTGACGACAGTGCGCTGCGCACTGTTGTGCAGCTAGAGCCTCGGAGGGTCATTTCAGAGTCTGCTATCCAATCGGACACGCAACGTATTCTCGAATCTTACCGCCGCAACGGGCGCTTTGCTGCGCGCGTTGAGCCCAAATTGATCGATGTTGGGGACAACCGCGTCGATCTGGTTTTCGAGATTGAAGAAGATGAGCGCACAACAGTGTCGCGCATCACCTTCATTGGTAATCAGGCGTTCAGCGACGGTAAGCTGCGCAGCACGATTTCCACTGAACAGCGGACCTTGCTGTCGTTCCTGTCGGCATCGGATTTTTATGATCCTGACCGGTTGGATGCTGATCGTGAGCTATTGCGCAGGTTCTATCTCGATGAAGGCTACGCTGATTTTCGCGTTGTTTCTGCTGTTGCCGAGCTGGATCGTGAGCAAAATGTCTTTTTCATCACCTTCACGGTAGATGAAGGACCACGGTACGATTTCGGCGCCATCGAAATCGACTCGTCGCTTCGCGAGTTGGATATTGAGAGCCTTTATCGCGTAATAGAGACGCGGCCCGGACAGGTTTATGACGCTAGCGCCGTGGAGCGCTCGGTCGAGGCCCTGACTTTGGAAGTGTCTCGATTTGGCTACGCGTTTGCTACCGTTCGGCCGCGCGGTGAACGCAACGTTGCCGACGGTACGCTCGATGTCACCTACTTCATTGACGAGGGCGTACGGACCTACGTTGAGCGCATTAACATCACCGGCAACACGCGCACCCGGGATTATGTCATTCGGCGTGAATTCGATTTTGCTGAAGGCGATCCCTTCAATCGCGTTCTCGTTGACCGAGGGGAGCGCAGGCTCAACAATCTGCAGTTTTTTGAGCGCGTCCGCATAACGACCGCGCAGGGATCTGCGCCTGATCGGGTCGTGCTAAACGTCCAGGTCGTGGAGCGGTCGACTGGGGATTTCTCCTTCGGTGCGGGCTACTCAACGTCTTCAGGTTTCACCGCTGAGATTTCTATCACGGAGCGTAACTTCCTCGGGCGCGGTCAGTTTGTTCGCGCCGCAATCGGGGGTGGTCTTGATGATAATCGCAGCTACGAGTTTGCCTTTACCGAACCGTTCTTCCTCGGTCGGCGTTTAGCGGCAGGTTTTGATCTGTATCGCAGAGAGTCCGGGGAGGCGCTTGATACGGTTTATACAACCGTCGCTACGGGCGGGGCATTGCGTCTCGTGGCTCCGGTTACCAATAACCTGACGTTCGGTGTCGCATACACGCTCGATTCCTCAGAGTTTGACCTTGAGGCAACGAACGCGAATGTTTCTGCTGCGGTTGAACAGTTGGTGGGTGCGCCGTTCGGTCGACCAACGGTTGCTGACCGGGCAAGGTCCTACAACAATGACAGGATTACCTCGAGCCTCGCATGGACTTTGACCTACGACACGGTTGATAACCGCACCGTGCCGCGTGACGGATACTTTGCTGTGTTGCGGCAGGCGGTTGCTGGTGTGGGCGGTGATGCCGAATACGTCCGGACCACTCTTGATGCACGGGCGTACCGCACGCTTTCGAGTGATTTTGACTTGGTGGGTAGCGTTCGTGTTCAAGCCGGTAACGTATGGTCGTGGGACGACGACAACCTCCTCCTGACGGATGCGTTCTATCAGGGTCCGAATCTTGTACGCGGGTTTGAGAATATTGGTCCGCGCGATCAGTTGACCGGGGATCAGCTTGGCGGAACGACTTATGCGGGCATTTCGGCCGAGCTGAATTTCCCCTTTCCGCTCATTCCTGAACCTTTTGGTTTGCGGGGTGCGGTGTTCGCGGACGCCGGCACGTTGTTCGGGACGGTCGGCAGCGTTGATATTCTGGAGCAGAATGGTCTCGTTGTTGTCGTTGATGATGAAGCTATCCGTTCATCTGTGGGTGCGAGTGTCATTTGGCAATCGCCTTTCGGACCGCTCCGTGCTGACTACGCGTTCATCTTGAGCGATGGCACGGGCGATGAGGAGCAAGCGTTCCGCTTCAGTGGCGGTACGCGCTTCTAAGGAGCATTTTTGTCCTCATCTAAGCGTATGAAATGACAAAACGGGCGCCATTTTGGCGCCCGTTTCTGTTGGTGACAGTGCATGCTTGTATGACGGGAGCCACATGGCTCCGGTGACCGCTACGATGCGTCATATGACTTGATGTGTACAGACTGTCGCAGGCGGGTGACGCGCTTACGCATCGGGCCTATAGACTCAATTTGAGTTTCCGGGGCATCACTGCTCGAGCCCCAAAAGGTATGTGGTTTCGTCAGCAATGTCCGACAGTCCGGCGTTTTTCCCTCCAATCCAGAGCTTTACAGCGTCACAATTGGCGCAGGTGCTTGGCCTCGATATGGTGAACGCCTCGACCTGTGAGGCGACCACCTTCACGGGTGTTGCGCCGCTCGAAGATGCTGGCCAAGGTCAACTCACATTCCTCGATAACAAGAAGTATGTGCCTCACTTGGAAGCGAGCCAAGCTGGTTGCGTCATATTGGGCGCGCGTTACCTCGATGCGCTCCCTGAGGAAACGATCGGTTTAATCTCGACTGAGCCGTATCGGGATTTCGCGAAGGCGGCTGCCTTGCTTTTCCCTGCGGGAACCGCGCTACGTGGCGCTATCCTTGAGGCTGGGATTTCGCCGGACGCCTCCATTCATCCTGACGCCGATATCGAGGATGGTGCAACCGTTGAGGCCGGCGCTGTCATCGGGAGCGGTGCAGCAGTCGGCGCTGGGGCGATCATCTGTGCGGGTGCTGTCATCGGCCATCACTGCCAAATTGGCCGGGGCAGCTACATCGGCCCGCGTGCCAGCGTTCAGCACACGCTTATGGGGGATCGTTGCATCGTCCATTCGGGCGTCTGTCTCGGTCAAGATGGTTTCGGCTTCGCAATGGGTCCCCAAGGGCATCTGAAGGTCCCGCAATTGGGACGTGTCATTGTCCAAGACGATGTTGAAATAGGTGCGGGCACGTGTATCGACCGGGGTACCAATCGCGACACCATGATTGGCGAGGGGACCAAGATCGATAATCTTGTGCAGATCGGTCACAACGTGCAGGTCGGACGGCATTGCGTCATTGTTGGACAGGTTGGGATAGCGGGGTCGACGACGCTTGAGGACTTTGTTGTGCTTGGCGGTCAGGTTGGCGTTGCCGGTCATTTGCGCATTGGAATGGGCGCGCAGATCGCCGGGTCGTCAAATATCAAAGACGACGTACCGCCTGGTGCCAGATGGGCTGGAACGCCAGCCAAGCCTGCGCGCACCTTTTTCCGCGAGTTGGCCGCCATCAAGCGTCTCGCAGAACGTTAGACATGAGCGCGCCACGTGCGATAGAAAAGGCACCCCTCAACCCGTTCACGATCTTTGATGGCCGGCACGAAACCGGTGAAACCGATCGTGCCGAGCAAAATGTAGATATCCGCAGATAAATTTGAAGGCCATCGCCTGCAATGACCGACCCAATCACGAAGCTTGAAACCCTTGATATTCAACAGATTTTGGCCAGCATGCCACATCGTTACCCGTTCCTGCTGGTGGATCGGATTGTCGATATCCGCAGTGATGAATTCGGTATCGGAATCAAAAACGTCACGGTGAACGAGCCACACTTTATGGGGCACTTTCCCGGTAATCCGATCATGCCCGGTGTCTTGATTGTCGAGGGGATTGCGCAAACCGCCGGTGCACTATGCATCGCGGCGCTGCCACCGAGGGAAAAGACCCCGCTGGTGTACTTCATGACAATTGATGAAACCAAATTCCGCAAGCCAGTCGTGCCAGGAGATCGGCTAGAATACCATGTAACCAAGTTGCGACGCAGGGGCGCCATCTCCAAGTACTCGGCGGAGGCATTGGTCGACGGAACAAAGGTCGCGCAGACCGTCATCAGCGCGATGATCGTCGATCAGGACGCCGCCGAATGAGCACGGTCATCCATCCGACCGCCATCGTTGAAGACGGTGCCAGTCTTGGCGAAGGGGTCTCAATTGGACCCTTCTGTGTCGTTGGGCCGGACGTTGAACTTGGTGATCACGTCAAGCTTGAGAGCCATGTTGTGGTGGCCGGGCGAACGAATATCGGCGCGGGCGGCCATCTGTTCCCTTTCGCTTCGATCGGCCATCGCCCCCAGGATCTGAAGTACCATGGTGAGCCATCCACGCTCGAGATCGGTACCCATGCGATGATCCGCGAATATGTGACCGTTCAACCAGGTACCGAACATGGTGGTATGCACACACAAGTCGGCAGTCACTGTCTGTTGATGGCCTCGTCCCACGTTGCGCATGACTGCACCGTGGGTGACCATGTGATCTTGGGTAACAACGCCATGATTGCGGGGCACTGCAAGATTGAGGATCATGTGATCGTCAGTGGAGGATCCGGCCTGCACCAGTATGTCCGGATTGGTGAGCACGCCTTCATCGGCGGCATGACGGGCGTGGAAAACGACGTCATTCCATTTGGGATGGTGATCGGCAATCGCGGATCGCTCAGCGGTCTCAATGTTATTGGCCTGCGTCGGCGCGGCTTTGACCGTGACGAGATCCATACGATACGAAAAGCGTACAGGCTCTTGTTCTCCAACGAGGGAACACTGGCAGAGCGCCTCGACGATGTGTCGAAGATGTTCCCGGACAGTCCAAGTGTGACCAGAGTGCTGGACTTTATTCAGTCACGAAGTGACAGAGCTTTGTGTTTGCCCGATAGCGTTGACGGGCCGGCCTGATGTCGCCGTCCCATGATGGGCCTGATAATACAGCCTCATGACCGTGGAGCAGACCGGAGCCAATCACAGCGAAAGCACGGGGATCGCGATCCTTGCTGGCGGCGGATCATTGCCTGTTGAAGCCGCCCATGCTGCCAGAGCTGCTGGCCATCGGGTTCTCATGATTGCCCTTGCGGATGAAGCTGACCTTGATCCGCTCGATGACAGCTTCACCAAGGAGCGCGTCGCTTGGGGCCAGTTCGGCACACTCTTCAAGTTGCTGGATACATATGGCGCAAGCCGGTTGGTCATCGTCGGCAGTATCACGAAACGCCCAGAATTTGGTGATGTCAAACTGGATTGGGGCGCTGTTCAGCTGCTTCCAAAATTGACCGCTATCCTATTTGGTGGCGGCGACACCGTGCTTCTCGACCGACTGGCGAAGCTGTTTTCCGACCGCGGGGTCGTTCTCGCTGGCGTCCATGAGATCGCACCCGATCTTGTGGCTGGCGTCGGACATTTGGCTGGCCCCAAGCCAAGTTCCGCATTGATGGAGGACGCCGAAAAAGCTGCGCATGCGGCGTGGACGGCAGGTGCCATCGATCTGGGGCAGGGCGCAATAGCTGCTGGTGGTCGGTTGATCGCCATGGAGGGCGCAGAAGGTACCGACGGTCTTCTAGAGCGGACCGCGCACATGCGTTCAGCGAAGCGCTTCAGCATACAAGGAAAAGTCGGAGCCATTGCAAAGTGTCCGCGACCCGATCAGGACTTGCGGCTTGATATGCCTGCGATCGGGCCCAAAACGGTTGTTGGCGCTACGCGGGCTGGCTTACATGCGATTGTCGTCGAAGCCGGCAAAGTCCTGGTTTCCCTTAAGGGCGAGACGATGGAAGCGTGTGTCGAACACGGCGTTAGCCTCATCGGTCTTCAGCGCGCAGACTTTGTGCCTCCCGGCCGTACCGACAAGCTGCAATGAGCCAGCCGTTGGTCAACACCGGTGAACCGAAACGCATCTTCTTTGTCATAGGGGAAGCTTCCGGTGATCAGCTTGGGGCCTCGCTGGTTGACAGCTTACGGGCGCGCTTTGGTGGTGAGATCGCGTTTGAGGGGCTCGCGGGCGATTTGCTTCAGGCTCGCGGCGTCCAAACGGTCTTCGACATTGAAGACATCGCCGTTATGGGGCTTGGCCCTGTGATTGCCCGCCTGCCGACGATCCTTCGGCGGCTGCGAACCACCGTCGAGGCTATTGTGAGCGCCAAGCCCGACCTCGTAGTGGTCATCGATAGCCCGGACTTCTGCCATCGCGTCGCCAAGCGCGTGCGGGCGCGCGACGCGTCAATTCCGATTGTCGGCTGGGTGTCCCCTTCGGTCTGGGCATGGCGACCTTCGCGCGCGATCAAGATGCGCGCCTATATCGATCATCTGCTGGTTCTGCTGCCGTTTGAAGTTGAAACGCATGCCGAACTGGGCGGTCCGCCAGCGACGTATGTGGGACATCCTCTTGTGAGCCAACAGGGGGCATTGGCATCGGCCGAAGACATGGAGCAGCGTCAGGCAAGCCCGGTGCTGCTCGTCCTTCCCGGTAGCCGCAAGGGCGAGATCACGCGCCACATGCAGATATTCGGGCAAACCGTTGAGCGGGCGTCTGGCTTGGTTGAGCAAATGGGCAGCCAAATGCCGCCAATTGTTCTGCCAACCATCGAAAAGCACGCTCATCTTGTTCAAAGCCTCGCAGCCTCCTGGCAGGTCCCGACCACCGTTGTTGCCGACCACCAAGGCAAGAAAGATGCGTTCGCTCGCGGGCACGCAGCGCTTGCCGCGTCGGGTACTGTTACGCTTGAACTTGCCCTCAAGAAAGTTCCGATGATCGTGGTCTATCGGCTCGACTGGCTCGCAAGCCGCTTCCGGTTCCTGATCAAGGTCTGGACCATTGTCTTGCCCAACTTGATCATCGGACGGCCAGTCATCCGTGAGTATGTCGAGGAGTTCGCGAGGCCCGAAATCTTGGCTCGGGGACTTGCATCGCTGATTGTGGAAACGCCGGAACGGCTCGCCCAGTTGGCCGCGTTCGAGGAATTGTCGACGATCATGCAGGCGAAGGGCGATGCCGACTTTGGTCCTGCCGACCGCGCAGCGGATGTTGTCGCAAATCAGCTTGGGCTGTCGTAGCCATTAAAAGGGCCGGTCCCGAAGGGCCGGCCCGCTGGCGTTGCAAGTGATGGGTCGTCGCTATTTGCGCCGCGACATCGGAATGTAGTCGCGTTGGACCTGCCCGGTGTAAAGTTGGCGTGGCCGACCGATGCGCTGCTGTGGATCCTCGACCATTTCTTTCCATTGAGCGATCCAGCCGACTGTGCGTGCGAGCGCGAACAGCACGGTGAACATGTTGGTGTTGAACCCCAGTGCCTTGAGCGTGATACCCGAATAGAAGTCGATGTTCGGGTACAGCTTCTTGTCGATGAAATATTCGTCGGTCAGCGCGATCTGCTCGAGCTCCATTGCCACTTCCAGCAAGGGGTCATCGGTAATGCCAAGCTCGCCAAGCACCTCGTGGCAGGTTTTCTGCATGATCTTGGCGCGCGGGTCATAGTTCTTGTAGACCCGATGGCCAAAGCCCATGAGCCGGAACGGATCGTCCTTGTCCTTTGCGCGGGCAACATATGTTGAGATGTTCTCTACCGAGCCGATCTCCGCCAGCATATTGAGCGCCGCTTCGTTGGCTCCGCCGTGCGCCGGTCCCCAAAGGCAGGCAATACCCGCTGCGATACAGGCAAAGGGGTTCGCACCCGACGAGCCGGCCAGCCTGACTGTCGAGGTCGACGCGTTTTGCTCATGGTCGGCGTGCAGGATGAAAATACGTTCCATCGCACGGGCGAGCACAGGATTGACCTTGTACTCCTCGCACGGCACCGCAAAGCACATGTGCAGGAAGTTTGCCGCGTAATCGAGGTCGTTGCGCGGATAGATGAACGGCTGACCAATCGAATATTTCAGGGCCATTGCTGCGATGGTTGGCATCTTTGCAATCATCCGCAAGGAGGCAACCATCCGCTGGTGCGGGTCTGAGATGTCGGTTGAATCGTGATAAAACGCCGATAACGCGCCCACGACGCCGCACATGATGGCCATCGGGTGGGCGTCGCGCCGGAAGCCGGTAAAAAACCGCGACATCTGTTCATGGATCATCGTGTGATGGGTCACACGGCTGTCGAAGTCTGCCTTCTGCGCCGGCGTCGGCAACTCGCCGTAGAGCAGCAGATAACAGGTTTCGAGGAAGTCGCCATGTTCGGCCAACTGATCGATGGGATAGCCGCGATGCAGCAGAACACCCTTATCTCCATCGATGTAGGTGATCTGAGATTCGCACGAACCAGTCGATGTGAAGCCCGGATCATAGGTAAACGCGCCGGTATTGGCGTAGAGCTTCGAGATGTCGATCACGTCGGGGCCGATCGTCCCCGCGCGTACCGGAAAATCGATGTTCTTGCCTTCCACGCTTAGGCTAGCCGCCTTATCGGACATGGTGGGTCCCCCTTGCTGATGTTGAGGACCGACCGGCGCCCCCTATGGCGCCCTTTGTCCGGCTCATCGACAACGATTTCTGCCGTGCCTTTTGCGCCGCACAATAACGGTCCATTCCCGACAGGAGGTAGCGCATGGGCGCTGGCGCCACAAGCCGCCAAAGGGTTGAGACGAGATGCGATACGCACCAGTACTATCGGTGAAAACTCGTATAAATTCAGAGGTTTGTCAGTTATTCGGCTAGATCAACTGATCGGCGATCCTCGCCAGACTTTCCCCGCGGTCCAGCGCCACGAGAACATCGTAGATGCCGGGACTTGTCTTGCTGCCTGTGAGCGCAGCGCGAAGTGGTTGTGCAATTGCACCGAGCTTAACGCCTGCCTTCTCGGCATACGCCTTCAAAGCAGTTTCGAGGGTTTCCCGATCCCAGGTTTCGAGCGCACTCAAAGTTGCATGCAAGCCTTTCAGTCCAGTGCGCGCTCCTTCTGTCAGGAGCCCTGCGGCCTTTTCGTCCATCGGCAACGGTCTGGTGGCAAACAGGAAAGCAGCGCTGTCGACAAGTTCGATCAACGTACGTGCGCGTTCGCGCAAACCATCGAACGCTAGGTCCAATCGCTCTGCATTTTGCTCTGTCATGGGCCAGGGCATGCGCGCCCGGTTAGGTAAATGCGATAAACTGCGATGCAGTTCGACCTTGAGGCTCTCAGCTTCCAGGGACCGCATATAATGGGCGTTGAGTGCCGTGAGCTTTTGCACATCAAAGCGCGCCGCCGACTTTCCCATTCCATCGAAGCCAAACCAGCTGATGGCCTGTTCATCGGAGAAAATTTCGTCGTCGCCATGGGCCCAGCCAAGCCGAGCGAGGTAATTCCGGAGGGTGTGCGGCAAATAGCCATCGGCGCGATACGCTTCTGCGCCGACTGCCCCATGGCGTTTGGAGAGTTTCGCGCCGTCCGGGCCGTGAATGAGCGGTATATGGGCGAAAACCGGACGCTCCCACCCCATTGCATCGTAGATGATCGATTGGCGGGCGGCATTGGTGAGGTGGTCGTCTCCGCGGATCACGTGGGTGACCCCCATATCGTGGTCATCGACAACCACTGCCAGCATGTAAGTGGGGGTTCCGTCCGAGCGCAGGATGATAAAATCATCGAGATCCTTATTGGGTGTTCGAACGAGGCCTTGAACCTGATCATCGATTGCGGTCTCGCCATCTTGTGGAGCCTTGATCCTGACGGCGAAAGGCGTCCCCTCCGGAGCGTCGCCGGGATCGCGATCGCGCCACCGCCCGTCGTAACGTGGAGGCCGGCCCTCAGCGCGGGCCAATTCCCGCATCGCCGTAAGCTCTTCCGCGCTCGCAAAGCACTTGTAGGCTTTTCCTGCGGCCAGCAGTTCCTGCGCAACGCTGGCATGCCTGTCTTGCTGCTGAGACTGAAAAACGACCTCTCCGTCATGATGAAGGCCGAGCCAATCAAGGCTGTCCCGGATGGCTTCGATGGCTTCCGGTGTGCTGCGCGCACGATCGGTATCCTCAATGCGCAGCCTCATCACGCCACCGGTCGACTTTGCGTAAAGCCAGTTGAACAGGGCCGTCCTGGCGCCTCCAATGTGAAGAAAACCGGTAGGCGAGGGCGCAAAGCGCGTCACAACGGACGAAGGTGCAGATGAAGCCATTGGGAAAGTGCCGAGCCTGTGCAAAAGTAAAGGTAAGTTGACGCAGCGCTGTGGTCGACCGGCTTGGCAATGCGGCAACCGGCTTGTCCGCGTCTTGATGCGCTGCCTGTAACACGGGGCTGCTGTCGATCAAGTGTTGTCGGTCGGCGATGGCTGAGGTGGGTCGACGTAATCGGCGAGGAGCATGGCAGCAAACCAGACCCGCGCACGTCAGATGTCCGACGCTTCTTCGGATGCATCTGTCAGACCGCCTTCAAGCGAAAGGCCGGTCGCAGATCTCGTCTTTGATGAAGACTATGCCAGCCCTTGGCCTCGCCAAACGTTCGCGCAGAAATGCTTCGAAGGGGTGTTGGCGGCGGTTGATGCAAGCCTATCGCGCGGAAACGGGATTGGCTGGTTGGCGGTGGCGCTCGGAACGGGGATTAGCGTCTATTATGCGCTGGCTTATGAGCCGAAGCTGTGGGCGACAATCGGCGTCGCCCTTGCGCTAGCCGTTGCGGCGTGGCGGCTCAGAAATGGAGCCGCTTTCACCGCTGCCTTGGCCGCCGCGATGGTTGTTGCCGGTGTTGCCCTGGCCGGCCTGCATACCTGGCTGGCGGATGCGCCGCAGATCCTTGAAGAAGACGTCATGCGCGTGGAAGGGCGTGTTGAGAGTGTCGAGCAGCGCCAGCCCAATCGCGCGCGGCTTGTTCTGCGCGATCTCACGCTTGAGGACCGAACACCCGAACAGACACCGAGGCGGATACGCATCACCGCCCTGGCCGAACCAGGTGACATTCAGGCTGGACAGACCATCAGCGCGTTGGTGCAACTGGGACCCCCACCGGAACCTGTGATGCCTGGTGCTCGTAACCTCCGGCGCGAACTCTTTCTGCGGGGGATTGGGGCAACGGGCTTTACCTACGGCCGTCCCGAAGTTCTCGAGGCAGCGAGCGGCAGCGATCCGCGGCTCACCTTGAGAGCACAGGTTCAGCGCCTGCGCTCTGGGCTGGCGGAACGCTACACGCAGCAGGTCTCAGGTGACGCCGGAATCCTGGTCGCAACTCTGCTGGTCGGCAAACGCGAGGGTTTGCCGGAAGACACTTATGAGGCGCTGCGGCGGGCGGGTTTGGCGCACCTGCTCGCGATCTCCGGCATGCACATGGCGCTTATGACCTTCTCGGCCATCATGCTGGTCCAGATCGTTCTCGCCTTCAGCCCAAACCTATCGACCTCCCAGAATGCAGTGCGGCTATCGGCGATCGCTGCACTCGCTTTGGCGGCTGGTTATCTGGTGCTGTCGGGCGCCGGAACGGCGACGCAGCGCGCGTTCGTGATGATAGCTTTGGCGTTGACTGCGTTGATGCTTGGCCGGCGCGCGCTGACCATTCGAGCGGTGGCGTTGGCGGCGATCTGCGTCATGGTCATAAAGCCCCACAGCATTCTGGGGCCGAGCTTTCAGATGTCCTTTGCGGCAACCACGGCATTGGTGGCGGGCTATGCCGGTCTGAGCAGGTCGCCGTTCGTCTGGCGTATGCGCTCAGCGTCAAACAGCCTTGCGCCCGCCGCGCGTTGGACCATGACGCCTTTTCGCGCTTTGCTTGGCATAGCCCTGACGTCTCTTATCGCGGGACTGGCAACAGCTCCGTTTGCGGCGTTCCACTTTTCCGCCGCAGCCCCACATAGCCTGGTGGGCAATCTTCTCGCTATGCCGATCGTTTCGCTCATCGTCATGCCGGCTGGGCTGCTGACACTGCTGGCGACGCCTTTCGCTCTGGAAGCTGTGCCACTTTGGCTTATGGCAAACGGGATCAATGGTATTCTCGCTATCGCACATGAAATTGCCCAATGGCCGAGCGCGCGCCTTGCGGTTCCCGCGCTCCACAGTGGCGCAGTTATTGCGCTGGCGGTATCAGGGCTCTGCGCCGCGCTGCTTGCCGGAAGCCATCGGTGGGTGGCGGTGGTGCCTTTAGCCGTCACGTTGCCGCTTACCGGTATTTTTCTTCCGACCCCGGACGTGTTGATTGACCGGACCGGTTCAATGGTGGCGCTTGTTCGCCATCTGGATCAAGGGACTGTTATAGATCGAACGCCAGGCCGGGGGCAGCGATTTGCGTTTGAACGGTGGCAGGAACGGCTCGCCGCGCCGCCAGCCGGCGTTGGCGCGGGTGGCAGTTTGTGGTCGTGCGATGATTTGGGCTGCGTTGCGGACCTGCCCAGCGGTGGACTGATAGGGTATGCGAAGACCGCAGCGGCGCTTCAGGAAGACTGTCGCGTGGTGGACGTCATGATTACGACACTGCGTGACACAGGCGGCTGTGTCGCGCCGCTAGTTGTCAGTGCGGCAACGCTAGAGCAGCACGGTGCCGTTGCTCTGGTCCGTCAGGCCGACCCCGATGCGCTTTGGCGCGTCTGGCAGAGCTTCCAGCAACGCCATAGGCCTTGGCAAGAAATCGCTTCGTCACCTCAGCGGGACTAGCCGCCAGACACGATGGGGCCGAACAGTCGCTCGGCTTCGGTCCGCAGCGCGATATCGACCTCGTGAAGCGTCACCGGAAGGCCCAAATCCACAAGGCTTGTCACACCGTGATCGGCCACGCCGCACGGTACGATCCCGCTGAAGTGCTCGAGCTCGGGTTCCACGTTGATCGCGATTCCGTGGAATGAAACACCCTTACGCACCCGTATCCCCAGCGCTGCTATTTTGTCTTCGCTCACCCCACCTTTGGCGGCTTTGCCCTTTTCAGGCCTTTGAACCCATACGCCGACCCGGTCCTCACGACGCTCCCCCCGAACGTTAAACCGTTCAAGTGTTGCGATGATCCAGTCTTCCAGCGCTGCAACAAAAGCCCGGACATCCCCACCGCGTTGGGTCAGGTTGACCATGATATACGCGACCCTCTGCCCGGGTCCGTGATAGGTGTACTGGCCGCCGCGCCCCGTTTTGAAGACGGGAAAGCGGTCCGGATCCACAAGATCTTCGGGCTGCGCGCTGGTACCTCCCGTGTATAGCGGCGGATGTTCCAGCAGCCAGATCAATTCTCGCGCTTCACCAGCAGCGATCGCCGCAACGCGTGCATCCATCTCAGCTAACGCCGTCTCATAGGGCACGGCGTCGTCGCTCACCCGCCACTCAATTGAGCGATCGGCAAGGCGGAGTTCACTGCGGCGCGCGCCCAGCGCTTCCCGAGCGATTGGCTGCTTGATCGTGGATCTCTTTGGGGTGTGCAACATGCTCCCACAAGCTCTCCAAACGGGTTCGTTTAAGGCGCTGTTAACCGCGTTGCCACAGTGTGCCGACATGTCATGTGACTGGTCTGGGGCCGGTCATCAAGTGGTACAAGTACGAGACCAATTCGCTGATGAGCAATCCTGTCGAGCGTATCTCCGTTGATATCGCCGTTGAACTTGGTGCGGCAAATATGCCGGTGCATCAGCTGCTTCGTATGGGGCGCGGGGCGGTAATCGAGCTGGAGACACTGGAAAACGAGCACGTCGTTGTCCTGGCCAACGGCGCGCAGATTGCTGAAGGCGAGGTTGTCGTATCGGGCGAATCGATTGCGGTATCAATCACGCAGCTGGGCAAGCGAGAAATCTAGCTGACCTGATATCGCCGGTTTTTTATTGGCGGCACTTGAGCGCCAGGCGTCGCTTTGTTATGTGCGCCGCTGGCTTAGCCAACAATTTGCGGTCGTGGCGGAATTGGTAGACGCGCAGCGTTGAGGTCGCTGTCCGGTAACACGGGTGGAAGTTCGAGTCTTCTCGACCGCACCACATAAAAATGCTCTTGGCCTTACCGCCTCACGCTGGCGGCTTAGGCGCGTCAGTCGCCGAGCGCGATGCCTTCGCGTCTCGGGTCTGCCCCGCCGATAAGGCCGTCCCCGGTGACGACGATGGCGTGGAGCCCGGACGTCAGGCCGCGCGCATTGACCTCATAACCCAACGCTTCGAGATCGGCAGTCAGGTCCTCAGCGGCTGTGCCTTCCTCAACATCGTAGGTGCCGAAACGGTTCACCAGATGCGGCATAGCGATGGCCTCCTGGATATCCATGCCCCAGGTCAGATGGGCGATAATTGTTTTGGCCACATAGCCGATGATCCTGCTGCCGCCCGGTGACCCGATGACCAGGACCGGCTCGCCTTCTTGCATGACAATTGTCGGTGACATGGACGAGCGCGGCCGCTTGCCCGGTTCCAACCGGTTGGCAATCGGGAGGCCGTCGCTGTGGGTTCGGAAGGAAAAGTCGGTCAGCTCGTTATTGAGGAGAAATCCGCCCGGCGCCATCAAGCGTGAACCGAAGCCATTCTCGATCGTTGTCGTCATGGACAGGGCGTTGCCGTCTTGATCGACGATTGAGATGTGGCTGGTGGAAGGCAGTTCGAGCGATTCATCGTCCGCCCAAAGGCTTGCGTGGCTCCAGGATGGGTTGCCCGGTTCGACCTCTGGTAGCGCCATATCCGTGTCAAGAAGCTGCGCGCGCTGCTCAAGATAGACAGGATCGACCAGGCCTTCGGTCGGCATGGGCACAAAATCGCTGTCAGCCATGTACCGGCCACGGTCGGCGAAGGCGAGCCGCGACGCATCCCCTATGATCCGCCAAGCGCCAGCGCTGTCGGGTATGAAATTTTCAAGGTCGTACCATTCCGCCATGCCGAGGATTTGGCCAACGGTCAAAGCTCCCGATGAGGGTGGACCCATTCCGCAAACATCATATCCGGTGTAGCCAGCGCAGACCGCGGGCCGCTCGATGACGCGGTAAAGGTCGAGATCGGTCAAGCTAAGATGGCCGGGGTTGCCCTCAGCCGAGCGGACCGTGGAGACGATGCCTTCAGCAATCTCGCCAGCGTAGAAGGCATCTGTCCCGTCCGCCGCTATCGCGCGCAAGGTCTCGGCATAGGCGGGATTGGTCAGGGTGCTTCCTTCGGCGATCGGCTCGCCGCCGGGTAGAAAATAGGCTGCGGTCGCCGGGAAGCGGCTCAAACGGTCCTGATCGCCCGCAACCGAACTGGCTAGGCGCGGTGAAACGGTAAAGCCGTCTTCCGCCAGTGCAATGGCTGCATCGAACAGGTCACCCCAATTGGCGCGGCCCCACCGGCGATGGGCATCTTCCATCAGGGCCGGCGTGCCGGGTGTGCCGACAGAGAGCCCGCCAACCACCGCATCGAAAAAGCCAAGCGGCTCACCGCCGTCGGTCTGAAACATGGTGGGGCGTGCTGCCAAGGGTGCGGTCTCACGCCCATCGAGGGTCGTCAGTTCGCCCGATGCGGCGTCGTACCAAACCAGAAAAGCGCCGCCGCCGAGCCCTGACGATTGCGGTTCGACGAGCCCAAGAACCGCTTGCACGGCAACCATAGCGTCCGCAGCCGTTCCTCCGGCGCGCAGAACCGCCGCGCCGGCTTCGACGGCCAGTGGATTTGCGGCTGAGACCATCCAATTGTCTGCGGTGACGGACTGACCGGCTGCCTTGGCTTCCTGGGCGGCCTGCGCGGCAGCCGAAAGCTCGGTCAGTGTGCCGGCACCTGCGCCTTCAGGGGCGACGGCGTCTGCCGCTTCTTGTGCCAGGGCGGTTGAGCAGGCGAGCACGAATGCAGCTGCGATGATCTGAGGACGCATAGCAGAACCTTCCACTTTGTTTGCCGGCACAGTGTGACAATCGGCAGTGGGTTCTGACAAGAGAAAAGGTGTGGGTTGCCTTTTTACCGCTTCGCCAGCGGAGCGTTAGATGTCTCGCGGGCGCTAGGCGGCCTCGCTCTCCTGGCTGCGTGCAATCAAATCGATGCCCATCTGCGCCATGAGATCATTGTAGTCGAGTAAAACCCAGTTCTCCATGATTTTGCCGTCAGCGCAGCGGTAGAAATCCATCACGCGTAATGTGAGGGGGCGACCATCACCCTTCACACCGAGATATTCGCCCTGAAAGGTCATGGTCATCGATGGCCAGCCGGAGATGGCGGCATAATTGCCGTCACCAATTCGGCAGAAATGGTTCCCACCTTTGCGGTCTGGGAAGGCTCTTAGAAACGCTTCGCGATGGTCTTTGACAAAGCCCTCCCAAAGGTAATTTGAGCCGATCCCAGCGGGGCCGTACCACAGCATGTCTTCGTGCCAGTAGCCATGGGCGCCTGTTT
This sequence comes from Pseudomonadota bacterium, assembly GCA_039024915.1. Taxonomy (NCBI): domain Bacteria; kingdom Pseudomonadati; phylum Pseudomonadota; species Pseudomonadota bacterium. The sequence continues at coordinate 180,247 of JBCCPK010000006.1, read as the reverse complement.
GATTGGTGGACGAAAAGTTCGTTGGATCAAATTTGTGCAGGTCAGCCAACATACCCTCAACGATGTCTAGTGATTGACTGCCAAGCTCAGGTCCACCTTCCGGCAAAACGCCATCGTGTGTTGCCGGACCTGGGAACATGGTCTCAAGGCCGTAAGACATGCCAAAGGGATCGAGACCGGCCTGCCGCATCATATCGGGCACATCAATGATGATCCGTGCCTTGGTGATCTTGCCGCCATCGAGCCGGTAAAACTCGCCGGAACGCAACATCATCATGTGGTTGGACGGCCGGATGCCCAGAAACGGTGCATCGAAGTTCCCCAGATAGTGGGTCACGGACGCAACCCAGCGACCGCCTTCCTCCCGCCGGTTGTCGCCTCCGATAAAAACTTCATCACGTCGCTGCAGGCGGGTGAGCGCACTGCGAAGCGGTCGAATGAAGCCTTCGAGCACAGCCTTCGGGCCGACCAACTGGTTGATCGGGTGCGAAACATCCCAGACGCAATCGGCGTCGAGATGCTCAGCCACCAAATCATCGAGTACGCTTTCCGGGGCGCGGATAAGAGTATTGAGAAAGGTATGTGTCGCTGCGCGATAGTCGGACATGGGGAACTTTTCGGAAGACGATATAACGGGCTTCGGGATGACGTGTCGCAGGCGTGTTCTAGCGCCGCTTTGCATTGGTATTCAATTCACCTCTTGCCATGCTTTGGATTGTGGTGAAAGCTACTGTTGCGGCGCACATAACTTTGGCCTTGCCGCTAGGGGGAACGTGTATGGCAGAGATCGTCCTGCGCAATGTCTGCAAACGATGGGGATCGTTTGTTGGTGTTGATAACTTCGATTTGACAATCGGCGACCGTGAATTTCTCGTCCTTCTGGGTCCATCGGGTTGCGGCAAGACAACCACCATGCGGATGATTGCGGGTCTTGAAGACGCAACCTCCGGGGATATCGAGATTGCTGGCGAGCGGGTGAATGACCTCGACCCCAAGGATCGCGACATTTCGATGGTGTTCCAAAGCTACGCGCTTTACCCGAATATGAATGTTTACGAGAACATCCGCTTTCCCTTGAAGGTTCGGAAGATACCACAGGACGAGCACGACGCGCGGGTGCGCAAAGCGAGCGCGATGGTCGAGCTGGATGAATTCTTGCACCGTCGGCCGGCCGAGCTTTCTGGCGGTCAGCGGCAGCGCGTCGCTTTGGCCCGTGCAATCGTTCGCCAGCCAAACGTCTTCCTTATGGACGAGCCGTTATCGAACCTCGACGCGAAACTGCGGGTCTCGACCCGCGCGCAGATCAAAAACCTCAGCCACGAGTTGGCGGTTACCACCGTCTACGTCACCCATGACCAAATCGAGGCGATGACGCTGGCCGATCGTGTCGTGGTGATGAAGAAGGGCGTCGTCCAACAGGTGGGCACCCCGACCGATATTTACGACAATCCAGCCAACACGTTCGTTGCCAGCTTCATTGGCAACCCAGCCATGAACCTCATCGAAGGGTCCGTTTCAGGCGGAGTTTTCACGGCGGAAAACGTTGAAATCGGCGGCCTTTCCGCGCCCGATGGTGCCGTTACTTTGGGCTTCCGCGCCGAAGACGCGACAGTTGTGGAATCTGGCGGCCAGATCAACGCCCCCATCTACACGCTCGAGCTCTTGGGCGACGCCACCATGGTCACGGTCCGCATCGGCGGCGCCCTGGTCAGCGTGCGGGCGGACAAAAACTTTTCAGCGGCCATCGACGAAACGGTTTCGATCGCTGTGCCGGACAACATTTGCCATGTTTTCGATGGCGATAGCGGTGAGCGCGTACGCGCTTAAAACGATAAGGCTCGCCTGCCGCCGCGTATGGCGCGTGGGCAAGTTGATAAAGCAGGGCGTGCACAAAAGTCGCTTCGCCGATCCAATACGAGGGAGAACCTAATGAACGTCAAGACACTCGCCCTATCAGCCGCAATGGTCGGTTTGATGGCGCCAGCTGCCTATGCACAAAGCTGCGGGCCCGAAGGGCAATCCGTGCGCATTCTGGCAAACGACTTTCCAGCCATCCAGGCGGTGGTAGGCGCTGCGGAGGAGGCCTGCGCCTCCAGCGCGTCGGAATTCGTTCGCAACCATACAAATGAGTCGCGCAATATCATGAATGCCGCTCTCACGCCGGACCCGGCAGAGTACACAGGCGTGGTGGTTGCGAACGCGACGCTGACGCAGCTGATGAATGACGGTTTGCTTCGGCCGCTCAACGATTTGGTGGCCGAGTATGGCGAGAATATTCCGTCGAACCTGCAGATTTCCATCGGCGGCGACGTGATGGCGATTGCCTTTATGGCCAACTCGCAGCACCTGTATGTTCGGACCGATGTGCTTGAAGAGGCGGGCGTTTCGGACATCCCGACCACGTATGGAGAGTTGATCGCTGCGGCTGAGGCCATCCGTGAGGCTGGCATCATGGAACACCCTATCGTGATCAACGCACAAGTTGGCTGGAACCTCGCTGAGCTGTTCAACACGGTCTACATGGCCCACGGCGGTCAGTTTTTCGAGCCCGGGTCTGCTGTGCCGTCCATCAACAGCGAGGCCGGTGTTGCAACGCTGGAAACCATGGCTGCGCTGGCTGAGTTCGCCAACCCTGACTATCTGAGTCAGGCGTCAAACGAGACGCAAGCGACTTGGGAAGCAGGTCAGGCGGCCCTTGGGCTCATGTGGGGCTCGCGTGGCAATGCTCTTCTTGACGATGAAGGCTCAACAGCCGACATCACAGGCAGCACTGTGCTTGCAGCTGCACCGGTGGTAGAGGGCGTCGGCATCCCCGGCGCGACCTTGTGGTGGGATGGCTTCACCATCGCAGCCAATGTGCCCGATGAAGAAGCGGAAGCATCGTTTGCCGCCCTCGCCACCGCGCTCAACCCTGAAATGGTGATGGCGAATAATGATGATGCGGTGTGGCTGCTGGAAGGTTTCGAACCGGGTCCAGCGGCTGCAGGCGTGGCTGCCACTGCGCAAGCCGGCGCCCGGCCATACCCGATGGTTCCGCAGATGGGTCTGTTGCACACCGCGCTGGGCAACGAGCTTTCTGACTTTATGCAGGGCACGGAATCAGCCGAGCAGGCACTGGCTGACGTTGAGGCTGCCTACACGACGGCTGCGACTGAACAAGGTTTCCTCGAGTAAGCCTTGCTGCATCATTTCCGGCGGGGCCAGATTGGCGCCCTAAGCTTGGCTCTCCATGAGGCCCCGCCGGATCAAACGATACAACTGAGTGTGCGATCCAGGGTACTGCGATGAAACATAAGACATTTTTCTGGTTCATCCTGCCGACCTTATCGGCGATGGTGCTGTTCATTGCGTTCCCCATCGTGTCGGTGGTCATCCAGTCGCTCCACGTCGAGCACGAACAGGTTTTGATAACAGTTCAAAACTGCGGCCCGTTTGGCTGCGAGGATACCGTGACGGTTGATCAGGAAGCGACGGAAGCGCTCCGTGAAGCAGCGCCGCTTGGCCAGTTCAATGGCCTGGGGACCTACACCAACCGCGCGCACCTTGCCTTTGCTGAGTTGGGCGAAGCGTGGAACACGACCGAAACGTGGGGTGAGTTTTGGACCCGTGTGATGAGCTTGCCATTCTACGCGGCGCTCGCCTTCACATTGACCTTCACGTTTGTGGTCACGCCTTTTGTGCTGGTTTTGGGTCTCGCCATCGCGGTGGGTGTCAACAATCTGCCCAAGATTTACAAAGGCCCAACGATCTTTCTGTCGCTGTTGCCGATGATGGTTCCGCCGGTGGTCGGCTCGCTGATCATTCTTTGGATGGTCGACGCGGAAGGCATAATCGGCGCCACGATCCAAAATATTTTCAATGATCCTTCCCTGAGTGTTCGGGCATCGGCACCGCTGATGTGGATCATGTTGATCGTCTACGGCATCTGGTCATCAATCCCGTTCAGCTTTATCGTCTTCTACGCAGGTCTGCAGACTGTTCCGGAAGATACGATGGAAGCGGCGCAGATTGATGGCGCGACCAAGTGGGAGCGGATGCGCTACGTGGTCGTGCCGCACCTCATGCCGCTGGTCGTGTTCATCACGCTTATCCAGCTGATGGATAATTTCCGCGTCTTTGAACCGATTGTCAGTTTTCAGGCGGGCGCCTTCGCACAATCGCTCAGCACGATTATCTTCAACGATCTCCGAGCCTCCGGGAACCCGCTGTATGGATCGGCTGGCGCGACCTCGATCCTGACCATCCTTGGCGTGGTCATTCTGCTCTCCCCAGTATTGGTGCAGACCTACCGCGACTTCACGCGCAAATCGACCCACTAGGAGGGCTGGATTATGGCGACCACGGCAAACGTTAGCGCTACGCCCACAGACATTGTTGAGAACAAACCGCGGTCACGCGTAACGATGCTCACCTATTTTTCAGTGGGCTTCGTTATCCTTTGGCTGATCATCGCGTCTTTCCCTTTCCTATGGACGCTCTGGGGCAGCTTTAAGGTTCAGGCTGACTTTTTCTCCCGTGCTGATTGGACCAACGCGCTTTATGGCGTGTTTACGCAGCAGGAGACGGGCGGCGCCTTCACAACGCAGGCGTATTCGGGCGCGTGGATCGACGAGGAGTTCTGGAAAGCGGTCGTCAACACCTCCATCGTTGTGTTTTTCACGGTCGTTATTTCGCTGACGTTCGGCACTTTGGGTGGCTACGCGCTTGCGCGCTCAGGGTTCCGCTATGCCTTCTGGCTTTTGATGCTCGCCCTGGTGTTTCGTGCGATGCCGCATATCACGCTGGTTTCGGGCTACCTGTTGCCGTTCTTCGAGTGGAATATCTGGGGCATTCTGCCGACCACGATCATCGTGCTTGTGGCGATCAACCAGCCTTTCACGCTTTGGATGTTGCATTCGTTCTTCAAGAACATCCCGAAAGACCTGGACGAGAGTGCAATGGTGGACGGGTGCACGCGGTTCCAGGCATTTCGCTATGTCATCATCCCGGTGATGTGGCCGGGCGTTATCACAACAGGGCTGTTCTCGTTCCTGCTTGCCTATAACGACTTCGCCGTCACAGCGATGCTCCTAAGCTCGGAAAATCAGACCATGATCCCGGCAGTTGTGAGTTTCCTCGGTACCACACAGGAGCAAGGCAACGTCATGTTTGCCGTCGCCTCAGTGGTCTCGGCGACGGTGCCCCTGTTTATCCTTGTGCTGTTTTTCCAGCGGCAGATCGTTTCCGGCTTGACGGCTGGGGCTGTGAAGGGCTAGCGCGCAGCTATGAGCAAAAATGCCCGCCACGGCGCACTCCTGCGCCATCCCTGCCTGAACAGGCTTCCGCGCGACTTCATAGCGGTGTGATCGACCAACCCTCTGATCGATCACACTTTTATGGAGGTAGGGGCATGAAAGGCTCACGTCCCGAGCAAGCGGTTCTCAGCCGCGACACCGATTTATCCAAAACCGACGAGACGCGCCGCGTCATCGAAGGCATGGTCGATGGTCTGAACGATCATCGCATCCATGACATCCACGAATTCTTCCACGACGCCTTCCGTTGGATGGGCAATTTCGGCTGCGGCTCGAAGAACGGCGTCAACGAGTTCAACGAAAACTGGCAAAAACCCTTTCAGGCCGCCTTCAAGGACAAGGTCTGCACCGATGAAGCCCGGCTGTATATGGGCGAGTGGGCGGCAGCGTTCGGCCGTCAGGAAGCAACCCATGCTGGCACCTTTATGGGCGTCGAGCCGACCGGCAAACGGATCGAAATCCGCTACATGGATTTCTGGAAAGTGGTTGATGGCAAGATCGTCGATAACTGGGTCATGGTCGATTTTCCTCATGTCCTCAGTCAGTTAGGCGTTGATGTCTTCAAGGGTGAAGGCTGGGAAGCCTTCGACCGTGGCGAACGCCAACCTCCCGCGCCGGATCATGAGACGCCGGACGGTTTCCATGCTTGACCGGCACTCCCAGAACAAGGCGTTGCTCGCCCAATGGCGGGCGGCGCTGTACGATTTCGAACCGGCGCAAGCACTCGAAGCGCTGACAAAAATAGCGGCGCCCGACATGTCCGCCCATATGGCCGAGCCATGGGGTGATCTTGTCGCGACAAGACCGTTCTTTGTCGCGACAATCGGGTCGCTCGCCGACGCGATGCCGGATTTTGAGCGACGCGATCAGATTGTGGTCGCAGGCACGGATGATCATGGCGCCGACTGGGTCGGCTGCGCGGGCTTCTACCTCGGGACGTTTGAGCGGCCGCTGTTTGATATCCCGTCGACGGGTCATATGGCGCATATGCGCTTTCATGAGTTCTACCGCATCGAAGATCAGCGCATCGTCGAGATACAGGCGCTATGGGACCTGCCTGAACTGATGATGCAGGCAGGTGCCTGGCCGCTCGCGCCTTCACTTGGTCGCGAATGGCACGTTTCCGGACCAGCTCCCCAAGATGGTCTGGTGCCCGGTCCCTACGATGAGGCGCGGTCCAGAGCTTCCTGCCAGCATATCGTTGACATGCTGACCTACCTCAAAAAGCATCCGTCCGAAGGCGGGCCTGAGGTCATGGAGATGGAACGCTTCTGGCACCCGAAGATGAGCTGGTATGGACCTTCTGGGATCGGTACCGGGCGGGGCTTCGACGGCTTTCGCAAATGGCACCAGATCCCCTTCCTCGAAGGGATGCCTGATCGCGGCCAGTATGTGGACGACGTTACCTACCATTTCTTTGGGGACGGCGATTACGCAGCGGTCACCGGATGGCCGAACATGATCCAGACGCTCACCGATGATGGCTGGCTCGGTATCGCCCCCTCCGGCAAACGCATCACCATGCGGTCGCTCGATTTCTGGCGGATCGAAAACGGTCTTATCCGCGAAAATTGGGTCATGGTCGATCTGATGGACATGTACCGTCAGATAGGGGTAGACGTGCTGGCCCGCATGCGCAGCTTCAACAAGGCGCGGACCGGTTTCGACAAGGAAACTGGGCGGGCGATACCGGGGGCATTTCAATGAGAGGTTTCAGCCAGCGCTGGGCCGATTTTCCCGATTACATTCTGGGGATCACAAAGGAAATCTGGGAAGATCGCGGTATCGCGACCCTGGAGCATTCCTACGCGCCGGACGTCATCGTCCGCATGCCGTCCGGCATGTCGATCGGCAACCGCGCGTCGATCAACTCGACGATGGCGGTTCTCTCCGAGCTGCCGGACCGCCAGCTCCTTGGCGAGGATGTCATCTGGTCCGGCAGCCCGGAAAAGGGCGATCTGTTGTCGTCGCACCGCCTGATGTCGACAGCGACCCACAGCCGCGATGGCTTCCATGGGCGAGCGACGGGCAAGAGGCTCCACTACCGGATCATTGCTGACTGTGCGGCCCGTGACGACGCGATCTACGACGAATGGCTCATTCGCGACAATGGCGCGATCGTCCGGCAGGTGGGCTGGGACATTCCGGACTTCGTGCGTGATCTGATCGCCCGTGAAGGCGGCGTGGAGCAGGCTTCAAAGCCTTACCGACCGACACCTGACGAGCCCATCCACTACACCGGGCGCGGCAACGATCACGAGGTGGGCGAGCGGTACGCGACCACGCTGCGCAATCTGATGCGCGCGAATTTTGCGACCATCGAGCGCGACTATGACCGAGCCTGCCAGATCGACATGCCCGGCTATCAGACCGGCCACGGCTGGCCGGCAGTGGATGGTTTTTGGCTGCCACTGCGCGCGGCCATGCCCGACGCAGCGTTCGAGATCCACCACCAGATCGGCCGCGATGATGGCGATGGGTTTCCCGCGCGTGCCGCCATCCGCTGGTCGCTCACCGGTAAGCATGAGGGATACGGGCCGTTTGGCCCGCCATCAGGCGCTGATATCCATATCATGGGCGCAAGCCACGCTGAATACGGCCCGTGGGGTCTGCGGCGCGAATTTGTGCTGTATGATGAAGTGGCGATCTGGAAGCAGATCATTCTTGCAACGGGCTAGCGAGATGACGGCGATCGGCGTGTTCGGTTTTGCCGAAAAACTGATGAGCATGGATGACGCAACCTGGCGTCGCCACGCCAACCCGTGGAGCGTCTGGACGCGCTTCACATGCCTGCCGTTGTTGGTGCTGGCGCTTTGGTCGCGCCAATGGCTGGGCTGGGGCGCGCTGCCGCTGTTTATCCTGGCTGCCGCATGGACATGGTACAACCCGCGCGCCTTTCCGCCGCCTCGGTCGTTTGCAGGCTGGGGGTCGCTGGCAACGCTGGGTGAGCGTGTCTGGCTGGCCAAAGATCGCGTCTCAATCGACGCACATCATCTCAGGGCCGCGAACGTGCTGGCGGCGCTGTCGGCTATCGGCCTCCCACCGCTCATATACGGCATCTGGGTCTACGATGTCTGGGCAACTCTTGCTGGCATTTGCCTGACTGTGCTGCCGAAAGTGTGGTTCTGCGATCGCATGGTTTGGATCCATGCTGACACGACGGGCCATACGCCTGGAACCGAGCTTGCTGAACCGCTTTTGCCCGAACCCTTATCTTCCGAAACGTCCCAAAACACCGCGAAAGGATAGCGATCGTGACGCCCGCCGAGATGGAAAGCCGGATTGTCCGCTATGGCGATCTTCAACCTTGCCGTACCGCCTTCATCGATGCCCATACGCCGGGCTCGGACCAGAAGGAGAACTTCACGATTATTGGCGGTGGCGTGTCTGAAAGCGCCGATCAGCACGTCCACATCAGCATGCCGCACGGCTTCAATATCGGGGCGGCGGGCCAGCCGCCTAAGTGCCGAAACTCGCTACACTGCCACCGCACGGCGGAGGTCTTCTTTGTCCTGAAGGGTCGCTGGCGCTTCTTCTGGGGCCGGTGGGGCGATGCTGGCGAGGTGACGCTGGAAGAAGGCGACATCTTCAACATCCCGACGGGCATCTTTCGGGGGTTCGAGAACATTGGCGATGACTATGGGATGATCATGGCCATTCTCGGCGGGGACGATGCCGGGGGTGGCGTGATATGGGCGCCACAGGTGATCGAGGACGCCAAGGACCATGGGCTGGTCTTGTCCGAGAAAGGAAAGCTCTACGACACGTTACGTGGCGAGAGCCTTCCCGATGGTGAGAAGCCTATGCCCCTTTTGACCGATGAGGAGCTTAAGGCGTTTCCGGAGCCGACCACGGATGATGTGATACCCAATTACGTTGCCCGCTATTGGGATCTGATGGCGCTGTCGGATCGGACGCCTGCAAAGGTGATCGGCGAAAATGGGAAGCTGCGCGACAAGCCGGGCTTCGAAGTGGATTTCGTCACGCGAGCGTCTGCTTCCGATGAGATGCACAGTCACGATAAACCGGCCGTCCTCATGCCTGTGACGGGCCACTGGCGTGTCGATTGGGCGAACGGCGTGAACAATGGCACGGTTACGTTGGCCCCGGGCGACACGATGAGCGTGCCGGAAGGCATTGCTCACCGTAGTCAGCCTTCGATGTCCGGCGACGCCGCGCTGTATCACATCGTCGCCACCGGCGATCCTGCGGGGGCGACCTGGGTGCCTTCCTAGCGTGAGACCCGCGGCCGCCTCGATCACACCAGACCTGGTTGCGGTCCATGCCGCAACCCGCGCCATCTATGACAAGGCGGCTACGGGTTACGACGCCCATCGCGCTAAGTTCCTCTTCGAACGGCCATGGCTAGATCGGTTTCTGGGTGCGCTGCCTGACCGGCCGACAGTCGCAGACGTCGGTTGCGGGGCAGGGGAACCGATTGCGCGGTATCTGATTGGAGCGGGTTGCCGTCTGACCGGCATCGATTGCGCACCGGCCATGTTGGCCATCGCCCGAAAGCGCTTTGCGGATCACACCTGGATCGAAGCGGACATGCGGACCCTTGCGCTCAAGCATCACTTCGATGGGCTGATCTCATGGGACGCCTTTTTTCATTTGAGCCGCGCTGAGCAGCGCCAGACCATTCCGCGTCTGGCGGAGCACGTTGCGCCAGGCGGCGCGATGATGCTGACCGTCGGGCCCAAGGATTGCGAGGGCTCAGGCACCGTCGAAGGTGAGGCCGGCTATCATGCGAGCCTCGACCCGGCCGAGTATGAAAGCCTGCTGACGCGGTCGGGATTTTCCGATATCCGGTTCGTAAAGGAAGACCCCGAGTGCGACTTTCATTCGGTCGTGCTTGCAAGCAATAAGAAGCCCTGAAGGAGCCACCCATGACCATCGCTACCACCCATGTGGGCTCGTTGCCGCGCAGCCAGAAAGTCGTCGACTTCATCTTCGCACGCGAGAAAAAGCAGTCATACGACCAAGCGGACTTCGATGCGGCGATGACAGAGGCGGTCGATGAGGTTGTGAGGCGGCAGAACGAAGCGGGTATTACGGTCGTCTCCGACGGGGAGACCTCCAAGATCAGCTACGCGACCTATGTGAAGGATCGCTATTCCGGCTTTGATGGCGACAGCCCGCGAAACGCTCCGGCCGATCTCAAGTTGTTCCCAACATTCCTGGAGAGGCTTCGCGATGACGGGGGGACGCCGACTTATGCGCGGCCCATGTGTGTCGGCGAGGTCAAGTCGCTGGGGCAGGGTGAGCTTGAAAAGGACATCGCCAACCTTAAGGCCGGAATGGCCAAATATGGCGTCGAGCGCGGCTTCATGAATGCGGCATCCCCCGGCGTGATTTCGCTGTTTTTGCCCAATGAGCATTATCCGAGCCGAGAGGCCTATCTAGCGGCGCTGGCCGATGCGATGCGGGATGAATATCGCACGATTGTCGAAGCCGGGCTCGATGTTCAGCTCGACTGTCCCGACCTCGCCCTGTCGCGCCACATGCTGTTCACCGATCTGAGCGACGAGGAATTCGTGCGCGTCGCGCAGCAGAATGTGGATGCGCTCAACCATGCGCTGGAGGGTATCGACCCGGGACGCGTCCGCATTCACATCTGCTGGGGCAATTATGAAGGCCCACACGTCTGCGACATCGATATGGCGACCATGTTCGATACGCTGATGAGCGCCAATGCGCGCTATGTGCTGTTCGAGACATCGAACCCGCGCCACGCGCATGAATGGACCGTGTTCGCGGACCGCAAGTCGGACATCCCCGACGACAAGGTTCTTGTGCCCGGCGTTGTCGATACGACGACGAACTTTGTCGAGCACCCCCAAGTGGTGCGTCAACGCATCGAGCGCTTCGCCGGGATTGTGGGCGAAGACCGGGTCATCGCCGGTTCGGACTGCGGTTTCGGGACGTTTGCGGGCTTTGGCGCTGTCGACCCGGAGATCGCCTGGGCGAAGCTCAAGACGTTGGCCGACGGCGCCGCTCTTGCGAGCTAGCCAGAATAAGCAACGGTCGTCTGCACCTGCTCGCCAAGCCCCTCAATCCCGAGCCGCATCGTCTGACCGGGCTTGAGGTAGGTTTGCGGGTTCTGGCCCATCCCGACGCCCGGTGGCGTGCCGGTCGAGATGATGTCGCCTGGTTGCAAGCTCATGAACTGCGAGATGTAGTGGACGAGATGGCGAACGCCGTAGACCATCGTTTTGGTCGAGCCGTCCTGGTAGCGGTGTCCATCAACCTCAAGGAACATCGACAGGTTTTGCGGGTCCGGGACTTCATCGCGGGTCACCAGCCACGGCCCGATGGGGCCGAACGTGTCGGCTGATTTGCCTTTGACCCACTGACCGGCGCGCTCGATCTGAAAGTGCCGCTCCGACAGGTCGTTGATGACGCAGTAGCCTGCAACATGGTCCATCGCGTCGTCTTCAGAGACGTAGCGCGCTTCCTTGCCGATCACGATGCCAAGCTCGACCTCCCAATCCGATTTCTCGGACCCCTTCGGAATGATCACATCATCGTTTGGGCCGGTGATGGCACTGGTCGCCTTGAAAAACAGGACCGGTTCGGGCGGCACATCCATGCCGGACTCGGCGGCATGGTCGGCGTAGTTGAGGCCAACGCAGATGAATTTGCCAACATTCCCGACGCACGGACCCATGCGCGGTGTACCGTCGACCGCCGGCAGCGACGCAGCGTCGAGGTCGGCGAGCCGTGCAATGCTGGCATCGCCAAGCGTGTCCCCAGCGATGTCCTCTACATGCGCTGAAAGGTCCCTTAGGGTGCCCCCTGCATCGATAAGCCCAGGTTTTTCAGCGCCGGACGCGCCGTATCGAACGAGCTTCATAGTCTATCTCCCGGAAGTTTTTTGGATTGGGGCCGCGATGATCCGTCCGTCCGCTGCCCTGGGTGGTTGATCTGTTGCGGTCTTAGGCCTTGCTTGACCGGCCAAGCGGGGCTTCCTAACATGCTAGAATGCTACAGCCGCACAAGCCCAGCGCGCAAGCCATGCCCAAATCTGAAGCACACTTAAAGACTGATCGCCAAAATGGCGGAGCGGGCCTGTCCATACCCAAAGCAACCGAAGAAATCCTTGCGCCATTGGACGCGTTTTCAGGTACGCTCGCACAGCGCACCTATGCGTCTCTGAAACAGGCAATCCTTTCGCTGGCTCTGAAGCCCGGAGAGGTCCTCAGAAAGCCGGAAATTTGCGGCATGCTCGGCGTCTCGCGTTCACCCGTGGCCGAAGCGCTTGCCAGACTGGCTGGCGAAGGGCTGGTGGATGTGGTCCCGCAGGCCGGCACCTTCGTGGCCCGTTTCTCGGTCGAGGAAATCCGCGAGGGCGCATTTCTGCGTGAAGCCTTGGAAACAGCGGCCGTCGAACGGCTGGCCGAACGGATCACCGAGGCGCAGCTCGCCGAGCTTCGACGTACCTTGCGCATCCAGAAAGTGTTCGTGGACGATGGCGATTTCCCTGGCTTCTACGAACAGGACCGCGCCTTTCATGAACAGATGATGTCGTTTACGGGCTTCAAGCGGCTCGGCCAGTTGGCGCAGACGAGTTGGGTGCATGTTGATCGGGCACGACAGTTGCTGTTGCCCGAACCTGGGCGGGTCGAGGCAACCATTGTCGAGCATATGGCGATCATCGACGCGTTAGCCGCCCGCGACCCGCACGCGGCGCGTCTTGCCACCCGCGCTCATCTACGGCAGCTCATCACCGTGCTTGAGCCGATGATGCGCGATCGCCCGGAATTGTTCACGAGCTTATGATGCAGCCACTGTCCCCGGGCCAGCGCCCAAACGCACCGCGTTACGCCGCGCGCCTGAATGCGTTCAAGATCGGCCTGCCCGGCAAACCGACCATTGAGGATATGCTTCGTGGGGCCGCGAGCGTTGAGGGTCTGAATGCGGCGGACCTGAACTATCCGGACCATTTCGAGACCCACACCGCCCGCGACGTAGCAAGCGTCCTCGATGGGCTTGGAATAGCGCTCAATGGGCTTGCGATGCGCTACTACACCGATCCGGGTTTCCGTCTTGGCGCATTCACGCATCCGGACCGTGCGGTCCGCCAAAACGCCATCGACCTCACCAGGCGCGGCATCGACACACTCTCGGAGATGGGTGGCGATCTGATGACGCTATGGATGGGGCAGGACGGGTTTGATTATGCCTTCCAAGGCAACTATCGGCAGATGTGGGACGACACCATTGATGCCATTCAGGCCGTATGCGCGCATAACCGCTCGGTACAAATTGCGATCGAATACAAACCGAACGAGCCGCGCGCCTACGCCCTGATGCCCGACATCGGCACCACGCTTCTGGCCGTGAAGGAAGCCGGCAGCCCGAACCTTGGCGTGACGCTGGACTTCGCCCATGTCCTGTATGCCGACGAGATGCCTGCCCACACGGCGCATCTGATCGAGCGTCATTCAAAGATACTGGGCGTTCATCTCAATGATGGTTACGGCAAGCGTGACGACGGCCTGATGGTTGGTTCGGTGCACCCCATTCAGACCGTTGAACTGTTTGTGGAACTGGCGCGGGCGGGCTACGCCGGGGCGATCTATTTCGATACCTTCCCCGACCATGGCGGCCTTGATCCATGCGAGGAAGCGCGTGCGAACATTGCGGCGACGGATCGCCTGCGTGCCGTCGCCGAAGGCCTGATGGACAACGTCGACCTTGCTCAAGCCATTGCGGCGCAGAACGCGGCAGCCAGCCACACAATCATCTCACGCGCGCTGTTCGGGGCGGGTTGATGCGCCCAATCGTGGTTGTCGGCGCGGTCCACCACGACGTGATTGTGGATGCTCCGCGACTTCCAAAAGTCGATGAGACGCTGGTTGGTCAGTCGGTGCGCTACGCGTTCGGCGGAAAGGGGGGCAATCAGGCGGTCGCCGCCGCCCGTTTCGCGTCGGGCTTTGGCGCAAGCGTTCACTTTGCGGGGTGTGTTGGGTACGACGAACCGGGCGCGGATGCGGTTCGAACTCTTGCAGAAGCGGGCGTCGATGTGACGGGGCTTCAGCGTGTGGACGAGCCGACGGGCATGAGCGTCGCCATCAGCCTGCCGGACGGCAACTACGGAGCCGTGATCGTCTCCTCCTCCAATCTCGCGTTCGACCCGCTCAAGCTCGTGCTTCCACCTGAACCAGCTGTTTTGGTATTGCAAAACGAACTCTCACCGGCGATCACGCTTGCCGTTGCGCAGATGGCCTCGAAACGCGACGCAACGATCATCATGAACGCGGCACCAGCGCGGCCACTGCCAGCCGCACTGGATACCTTGGTCGATGTGCTTGTGGTCAATCGCGTCGAGGCAGCCGGACTTCTGGAGCGCGACGGACGCCACTTGAAGCCTATCGAAGCCGCCACCGAGCTTCGTGGTGACCGGACCGCGGCGATTGTAACGCTGGGGGGCGGGGGGCTTTGCGTTGCGACAGCCATAGGTGTGGAGGCGCTGCCGCCTCACACGGTCGCCGTTCAGTCGACCCATGGAGCAGGAGACGCCTTCATTGGTGCATTGAGCGCAGCAATCGCGGCTGGCGGAGAGCTTATCGAGGCGTGCCGGTTTGCGAACGCCGCTGCCGCGCTGCATGTCGCCAGCCCACCCGCGTTGCGCGACCGGGTAACTGAGCGTGAGGTACGCGCTTTGATGGCGCAATAACGCCTACGCTTTGTTTATCGCTTCAAGCAGGGGCATCGGCGCGCAGGAGGCCTTGGTCTTTGAGGTCCGCCCAAAGCGCTTCGGGTATCGAGGCTCCTGCCGCCACCAGGTTTGACTCCATCTCCGCTACACCCTGACCGCCGGGAATGACCGAAACCGTGGTTGGGTGCCGCAGTGGAAACTGAAATGCCGCGTCGACCATGCGCACCTGGTGGGCGTTGCAGACCTTTTCGATCCGCTTGACCTTCTCAATGACGTCATCCGGGGCGGGGTTGTAATTGTAGAACGCCCCGGGCTTTGGCCCGCTGGCGAGAATGCCGGAATTGTAGGGGCCGCCGACGACCATGCCGATGCCGCGTTTTTCGGCCAGAGGCAGGAAGCTGTTGAGAGCCTCTTGCTCAAGCAGCGTGTAGCGGCCCGCAAGCAGGAAGATATCGAAGTCGCCTTGCTCGGTGAGGGTCTGGCAGGTCTGCCACTCATTGACGCCCGCACCGAACGCCTTGATGACACCTTGCTCGCGCAACTCGCTCAGCGCCTTGTAACCGCCATCGTTCATTAGCTCGGCGATTTTCGCATCCAAAGCCTCCTGGCTTCCATGATTGAAGATGTCGAGGTCATGGGCAAAAAGGATATCCACCCGGTCAACGCCAAGACGCTCAAGCGAAAACTCAAGTGAGCGCATCACGCCATCATAGGTGTAGTCGTAGACCTCGTTCCGGGCAGGAACATCGAAAAACTTGCCGATGCAGTCGCGCTTGTCCTGCGTTGTCACCTTGAACCAGCGCCCGATCTTCGTGGACAGAACATAATCGTCCCGAGGCTTGGTCCGCAGGAAGCGGTTCATCCGCGTTTCCGATAGGCCAAGGCCATACAGTGGTGCCGTATCATAATAGCGCACGCCCGCTGCCCAAGCGGCTTCCAGAACCGCGTGGGCGTCGTCGTCGCTGATCGCTCGGTAGAGATTGCCGATGGGGGCTGCACCGAATCCGAGTTCCGTGAAGGTCAGTCCGCCATTGCCAAGACGATCCCAGCTTCGTGTCTTGAGCGGTGTTTCGATTTGCATCCCGGCCTCCCGAAGGCGTATCTGTTTGTTGCGTGTTTGACTGACATGTTAGTTGAACCTTCGCGGAACACAAAGCGCCGAAGAAAGGGCCGAGCGGCGCCCGGCCAAAGAGCGTGACGGGGATACACATGCCAAAGTTTGAAGCCTTGTTCGGCACGCGCAAACCGGTGATCGCGATGGTGCACCTCGGCGCGCTCCCCGGTACGCCGCTTTACGATGATGCTGCTGGCCTGCAGGGGTTGATTGATAGCGCGCGGGCCGACCTGAAAGCGCTGCAGGCAGCTGGCGTTGATGCGGTCATGTTCGGCAACGAGAACGACCGCCCCTATGAGCTTGCGGTGGATGTTGCGTCGACCGCGACGATGGCCTCAATCATTGGATGCTTGCGGCCGGAGATCAGGGTCCCGTTTGGAGTCAACGTCTTGTGGGACCCGATGGCGACAATGGCGTTGGCCGCGGCGACTGGCGCGAGCTTTGCGCGTGAAATCTTCACGGGCACCTATGCCAGCGACATGGGTCTGTGGGCGCCTGATGCGGGTAAAGCGCTGCGGTACCGTCGGCAGCTGGGCCGCGATGACTTGCTGGTTATGTACAACGTAGCCGCCGAGTTCGCAGCCAGCCTCGATACCCGGTCCCTAGCGGATCGTGCCCGCAGCGCAGTGTTCTCGTCTATTCCGGACGCCGTCCTGGTATCTGGCCAGATCACCGGCGAGGCGGCGCGCATGGAGGACCTGGAGGCCGTTAAGGCTGTTCTTCCCGAAACGCCCGTTCTCGCCAATACCGGTGTAAAGCATGAGACGGTTGCGGACGTGTTCAGGATTGCCGATGGCTGCGTGGTCGGGTCGGCGCTCAAGGTGGATGGGCACACATGGAACGCGGTCGATGCGGATCGAGCGAAGGACTTCATGGAGCGGGTTCAGGCAGCGCGTGAATGACCATACGAGACGATCTTGAAACGCTCATGATGATCCCCGGACTGTCGGGCCATGAGGAGCGGGTCGCCGCTGCCATTCGAAACCGTCTGTCGGAAATGGACATCGAGCATCGCACGGATCGGCTCGGCAATGTGATCGCGACGCTTGAAGGCGATGCGGCGCGGCCCGCCGTGATGCTGTTCACCCATATGGACCAGCTTGGCTTCGTTGTCCGCAAGGTTGATGCCGATGGCTTCATCCGGGTTGAGCGGCTCGGCGGGGTGCCGGAGAGGGCGCTTGCTGCCCAGCCGGTCGTGCTGTGCACCGCTGGTGGCGATGTGCCCGCCGTCATCGCGAACAAAGCGCACCACGCGACCACGCCGGATGAAAAGTACACGGTCGTGCGCGCCCCGGACCTGCAGATCGATGCGGGCTTTTCGAGCGCCGGGGAGGCGGCAGAAGCCGGTGTGCAGATCGGGACGCCTGTGGTCTACAAGCCCGCTTTCGAGGCGCTAGACGAACACCGGATCGCCGGGACCGCCGTCGACGATCGGGCAGGCTGTGCAGTGCTGCTTGCGGTCGCGGCCAGTCTCGTTGAGACCTACAACCGATCAACAGTCCATCTGGTGTTTTCGGTACAGGAAGAATTCAATTTACGTGGGGCGGTGGTGGCCGCGCAGTCGCTGCGCCCGGACATCGCGATCCAGATCGATCTGATGCTTGCGACCGATACCCCGGATATGATCGACCGTGGGGACATGGCGCTTGGTAGCGGGCCGGGCATGAGCCTGTATTCTTTCCATGGGCGCGGAACCCTCAACGGGGTTATCCCGCACCCGTCGCTGGTGGCGTTGATGGAGCGCACGGCGGCTGATGTCGGGTTACCGTTGCAACGCTCCGCCCAGACTGGCGTGCTCACCGATCTGAGCTACGTTCAGCTGGTAGGCGAGGGTGTGGCCAGCATCGATGTAGGGTTCCCCATGCGAGCGTCGCATTCGGCGCGCGAAGTTTGTGATGTGCGCGATCTTGAAGCTCTCGCCACGCTTTTGACCGCTGCCATTCCCGCGATCGGGCCGGACTTTTCACTCAATAGGGATCAGCTATGACCACCTACACACTTGGGGTCGACATCGGCACGTTCGAGTCCAAGGGCGTGTTGGTTAGCGAGACCGGGACCATTGCAGGGCAGGCGGCAAGACCGCACAAGATGCTGGTTCCGCAAGCAGGCTGGGCCGAGCACCGGCCCGACGAGGATTGGTGGGGCGATTTCGTCCACATCACGAAGACGCTGCTCGCCGAGACCGGAATCGATCCAAGCGCTATCAAGGCGATCGCGTGTTCCGGTATCGGGCCTTGCATGCTGCCGGTCAACGCCGCTGGCGAACCGCTCATGAACGGCGTTCTGTACGGTGTGGACACGCGCGCTGCTAGGCAGATCGATGCTTTGAACGCCAAGTTGGGCGAAGAGGCGATCCTTGCTTTTGGCGGTAATGCCCTGACCAGCCAGTCGGTTGGGCCGAAGATCCTTTGGCTCAAGGAGGAACGCCCGGACTTGTGGTCGCGGACGGCCAAGATCCTGACCTGTTCGAGCTATCTGACCATGAAGCTTACCGGTGCGATCGTGATCGACCATTACACAGCGTCGAGTTCGACCCCGCTGTACGACCTCAATGCGCAAACATGGTCCGACGCGTTGGGCTCGGACATTTGCCCGCTGTCCATGATGCCGGACCTGATGTGGTCGGCTGAGATTGCCGGCACGGTCACCGCCGACGCTGCTGCTGAAACTGGGCTAGCTGAGGGCACGCCAGTAACGTGCGGCACCGTTGATGCAGCCTCCGAGGCGGTCAGCGTCGGCACGCTCGCACCTGGTGACATGATGATGATGTACGGTTCGACCATCTTCATCATCACCGTCACGGAGAGCCAGCTTTCCGACCCGAGGCTGTGGCATGCGCCATGGCTGTTTGAAGGCGAGTATGCCGCGATGGCGGGGCTCGCCACATCGGGTACGCTGACCCACTGGTTTCGCGACCAGTTCGCCAGAGAGCTCTCCAAAGAAGACGCGTTCCCGGTGCTTGCAAGCGAAGCGGGCGCCTCGCCGCCCGGTGCCAAGGGCCTTCTATGCTTGCCGTACTTTTCGGGCGAGCGGACGCCCATCCACGACCCGCATGCAAAGGGCACCTTCTTCGGCCTCGACCTGACCCATGAGCGCGGGGACATCTACCGCGCGGTGATCGAAGGTATCGCTATGGGGACGCGTCACGTCACGGAGACATACGCTGAGGCGGGTCAGGTGCCCAGGCGGCTCCTTGCCGTGGGTGGCGGCACGAAGAATGAGCTTTGGTTGCAAGCGACATCGGACCTGACGGGCCTTGACCAGATCGTCTGCTCGGTCACGACCGGTGCGAGCTATGGCAACGCGTTCCTCGCGCGTATGGCTCTGGGTGAGGTGATCAAGGCCGACCTGCCGAACTGGAACCCCGTCGATCGGACGGTGAACGTGCAGCACCATGACGCGTATGAGCGGCAGTACCCGCTGTTCAAAAGGCTCTATGAACAGACCGCCGACGTCGCGCACGCCCTGCGCGGCTAGCACACCTCTACTTCACGGCCCCCGCAGCCATGCCCTTGATGATGAAGCGTTCAAGGATCACGCCGATCACGATCAGCGGCAGGATCGCCGCAAATGACAGCGCGGCCATCGACCACCAGCTGATGCCTTGAGAGCCGGTCTGGCTCGCTACCATCACGGGTAAGGTGTTGGCGTGGGTCGAGGTCAGAAGCGCGGCGAAGAAATACTCGTTCCAGGTTAGCACCAGCGAAAGGATGAAGGCCGCAACCATGCCCGGTAGGGCAATGGGTAGAATAATGGTGATGAACGCCTGCCAGACCGACAGGCCGTCTACCAGCGCCGCTTCCTCCAGCTCCGTCGGGATACCGGCAAATTGGTCACGCATGATCCAAATGACGATGGGTAGAACTGTGAGCGTGTAAAGGAGGATAAGCCCGATCCGCGTGTCGAGCAGATCAAGCTCGCGGTAGAGCACGAGAAACGGCAGCGCGAGGACCACCGGCGGCAAGATCAGCTGCGACAGGAAGAAGAACGAGATGTCAGAATTGCGCATGAAGCCGAACTTGAAGGAGAAGCGCGACAGGCCGTAAGCGGCAAGGCTCCCTAGCACCACGGCCAGCGTCGAGGCGGACAAAGCAGTAATCATCGAGTTAAAAAACCGCTGTAAGAACTGCTCTCTAACTGTTGATTCTGCTGCAATAGTTTCCGGCGACAGACCCAGCGATCGCCACCCGAGCCAAGCGGGGCGGTAGTCGACCCAGGGGATCATGTTCCCGCGCATGACGTCCGGCGCCATTTTGAAGCTTGTGGTGATCGTCCAGTAGATCGGAAACAGGCACACGATGGCCCAGGCGATCAGGATGCCGTAAATAAGCGCGCGCGACGCGAACCATTTCGCCTTGTAGGTCGCGTCCGCTTCGGTGTCGTAGAAGATCTGCTGCTCGGCCATCGCTGCGTCACTGCCCCCCGGTCTGGGGCCGCATCCATCGGTCGGCCAGTTTCATCAGGATCGTCATCGCGATGACGATGATGACGAGATAGACCATGGCGAGCATGGTGCCATAGCCGACGTTCGAGCGGTCGCGATATTCGCGGAAGATGAAGCTCGTAACCGAATCCGTCGCGCCACCGGGGCCGCCGGACGTCACGTTGATGATGATGTCGGCCAGCTTCAGTTTGAAGATAATGCGAATGAGGATCGCCGTCAGCGATACCGGAAGCATCAACGGGAACGTCACCTCCCAAAAGCCGCGCCAGCCCGATGCGCCATCGACCTTTGCCGCTTCCTGAACCTCTTTGGGGATGGCCTGAAGTCCCGCCAGTATCATGATCATCATGAAGGGGATGAAGGTCCACGCATCCATGACCATGATCGTGAGGCGCGCCAGTTCCGGGTTTCCAAAGAACGACACCTGATCGACGCCCAGTTCGCGCAGAAGCCGCGAGATTGGGCCGAAGCGCACCTCCAGCATGGATTTGCCGATCATCCAGGAAACAGCGACAGGCGAGAGCATGAGCGGCAGGAGGAAAGCCACCCGAAAGAATTTGCGCGCCTTGATCTGGCTGTTGAGGAGGAGCGCAAGGCCAAAGGCGATCGTGTACTCGACGAGGATTGCGAGCGTGTACCAGACCATGTTGGTGAGCGCGTTCCAGTAGAACGGGTCGTTCCACATTTGAACGACGTTGTCCCAGCCGTTGAACTGTCTTCCATCGGGCGAAGACAGGTTCCAATCGGAGAACGCGATGGTCAACCCGAACAGCAACGGGAAGACGACCATGGATACGACAAACAATGTCGCCGGTAGAACAAACAAGACCCGCTTGCCCTGTTCGCCGCGGATCAGCACCTGTCCAACGCACAGGCAGATGGCCCAAAGAACGTAGGCGTAGAGCGTCGGTCTCCAGTTATCGGCTATCGGAGCGATGACGCCCCTCTGCCCGAGCATCTGGACCGCGGCGACGAGAACCAGCAGCGCGAACGAGCCCCATATGATGACCTTACCGAACCGTGCTCGCTGGTCGGAAATGTCATCATTGGTGACGACGTGAAGGAGATCACCTTGTGCGGACACCAGCAGGCTCGTGATTCAGTTGGGGGGCGTACTGACAATCAATAATGCGCAAGCGTGCTGGCGGGTTGGGGTTCCCGCCAGCAGGCATTGTGATGGTGTTAAGCGAGGCCCAACGACGCCCGGTAGAGCGCGATCTGGCTTTCGCGACCGATCTGGTCGGTGATCCGCTCCCAGGCAGCGGCGATGGCGTCCGCCGTTTCCTGTGCCGAGCCGTATTCGCCCGCAAAGCCCTTGGCCAACTCGTCTTCCGCCACCGAGTAGTATTGGAAGATACCCGGAATGCGCGGTTCGATCGCCGCATTCGGGTGATTGTAGCTGTCGGAGTTGGACCCCAGATAGTCTTCCACATAGGCGCGGTCGTAGCCCGCTTCCTCCCACTCCTCGAACTGGAAGTGCGAGTTGCGGTATGGCTGGAAGCCCGACGGGTAGGCCGATGCCCACAGCGACAAGTCTTTGCCGCCCAGATGGGCCGCTGCCGACCAGGCCGCCTTGCGTTTGAGGTCGTCGCCTTCGACACGATTGGTGACGTAGATGCCCCAGCCGATATAGGCGTTGTTGGGCGCAACATTCGGTGTGTCTTCCCATGCGCCAGCAGATGCGTTGTAGACGCGCTGAGATCCCGGGTTAATGTCGAACCCGACCACGTCGCCGACGACTGATGTGTCCGACGTACGGGCCGAGGAGCCCACATCGCCCCACCAGTTGAGCATGCCGCCGGTACCAGCGAGGAACTGCTGGAACGCAGTGGTGCCCGGATCGGCGTTGATCTGATCGGCCGGGTAGGCGCCTGGGGTGTTGATCAGGTCCATCACGTCCTGAATGGCCTGCACCCAACCGGGATTGTTGACGCGCGGCGCCATTGTCTCCGGATCGAACAGCCATGCCGGATCGTCCGGGTGCTTCACATACGGTGCAGCACGGTTCTCCAGGAAGTAGAAGCCGAAGCCGCCCCAACCTTTGAGTGGATCGAGATAGCCGTGCGCATCAAGACCCGTGAGCGGGTCGGTCTTGCCGGCGAGGAACTTCGAGTGGGCGTTGACCATCTCCCACGTGGTCGGCTGCTCCCAAGCGGAGCCGTCGCCCTCCGATGCCCAGGCTTCCGCCAGCTCTTCACTCTCGTAATAGTCAGTGCGGTACGCAAAGGTGTGACAATCGCCATCGATGGAAATCCGATAGGTCTTGCCATCCCAGGTTCCGACAGGGGCTTTGAGATAGTCCACATAGTCGTCCATATCGATCAACTCGGCGACCCAGTCCGGCATCTCGTTGAGGAGGCCACGCCCGGCGGTATCACCTTCAAACGGAGCGCCCATTTCGATTATGTCGAAATCAACGGTTCCGGTGGCAATCGATTGCTGCAGGCGCGCATTGTAGTCTGCTTGCGCAAGGTCGATCCAGTTGATCGTCGCGCCGGTGTACTCTTCCCATGACCGCAGAAAGCCGCGGAAGAGGAAGTTGTGTAGGTTTTGGTTATTCAGGCCCATAAAGGTCAGCTCGACACCTTCGAACTCACCTTCGGCGACCGTCTCGCGCGTTCCGCCGAGGCACATTTCGCCGACCTTCTGCCAATCCGCGTCAGTCGGGGATCCCATGCCGACCCCGGGAATCTTGAGGATTTCGGCGCGAACATCGTCCATTGCGAACGAACGGGCCGGTTTCAAAAGCCCGCCAGCGCCTGTTAGTGCAGCTGCTCCAGCAGCGGCTGTCGTACCTTGAAGAAAGCGGCGGCGGCTGAGCCCCACGCGCATCGCATGCTCATACAGTTCACGTTTCATCGAAAACCTCCCTGGTGCGCCCGCCGGCGTTGACCCCGGATTGGGCTGGTCGCTTGGACCTGTTTCGAGCCCCTTGGCAGGGCCTTTGATTGATCGGCTACCTTGGAAAGTGCATACGCCAAGGCCGCGCCCGGTGGAGCCTCTCGCCCCTTACCGCTTGCGACTGTCTCAATGATCCCAGATCAAGTCAAGCGACTGACATGTTAGCATACAGCGAATGGACAAGCGTTTTTTCCTACGCTACCCATTGCGCGAACGGGGGTGCTCCTTAAGCCATGATGGAGCGCCCGAAAAGATCGCTTAAGCGGCCTAAGGCAAGGGGCGGGGAACAGCATCCCGATGGCACAAGTCACCATCCGCCAAGCGCGAAAATCGTATGGAACGACGGAAGTCCTTCACGGCATAGACGTCGATATCGATGACGGGCAGTTCGTTGTGCTTGTCGGTCCGTCCGGCTGCGGCAAATCCACTTTGCTGCGCATGATCGCAGGGCTCGAAGGGATCACCGGCGGGACGATCGAGATCGGCGACAAGGTGGTGAACAACCTGCCGCCAGCCCGGCGGGACATCGCGATGGTGTTTCAGAATTACGCGCTGTATCCGCACAAAACTGTCGCTGCAAACATGGGCTTTGCGCTGAAAATGCAGAAGATGCCCAAAGCGGAGATCGATGCGCGGGTTGAGCGGGCGGCGGATATTCTTGGGCTGGAACCCTATCTCAAGCGCTATCCGCGTCAGCTATCCGGGGGGCAGCGCCAGCGCGTCGCCATGGGACGCGCGATCGTCCGTGACCCGCAGGTTTTTCTGTTTGATGAGCCGCTTTCAAACCTCGACGCAAAGTTGCGCGTTCAAATGCGTTCGGAAATCCGGGAACTCCACCAACGCCTGAAGACCACGACGGTTTATGTTACGCACGACCAGATTGAAGCGATGACGATGGCCGACAAGATCGTGGTGATGCGCGACGGACATGTCGAGCAGATCGGCGCGCCGCTGGAGCTGTACGACAGGCCAGCGAACACGTTCGTCGCCGGGTTTATCGGGTCGCCTTCCATGAACCTTATCGGCGCGGCTACGGACGGCGGCAACCTTGCGGTTGGCGGTACCGGGACAGGCATCCCATCGCCCGTTGAAGCCGGGCAGTCCATTACGCTTGGCGTGAGGCCCGAACATCTGGTGCTCGCCGACACCGGCCTCCCAGCGAAGATTGCCGTGATCGAGCCGACGGGTTCGGAAACCCATGTCGTTGCCCGTCTGGGCTCCAGCTCCGCAAATGGTGCTGATGCCGAAGGGCTAGAGGTCGTTTCGATCCTGCGCGAACGCATCCCTCTTTCCGTAGGCGAGACCGTGCATTTGCAGCCTGACCCGAACCATGTGCACCTGTTCGATGCCCAAGATGGCCAAAGGCTATGAGTGCAAAGACCGTTCTCTGCTTTGGCGACAGCAACACGCACGGATCGATGCCGGTGAAGCACAGAGGCTTCAAGGACCGCTACCCGGACGATCAGCGTTGGCCAAGTGTGATGGGCCAACGCCTTGGCCCTGGCTGGACAGTGATCAATGAGGGTCAGCCGGGCCGGACAACGGTGCTCGATGATCCGATTGAGGGACCGCACAAAAATGGCAGCAGGGCCTTGCCCATCCTTCTTGAGACCCACCGGCCCATCGATTTTGTCATCATCATGCTGGGCACAAACGATCTGAAGCGGCGTTTCAGCATCGGCGCCTACGAAATTGCGCAGGGCGTTGAGAAACTGATCGTCTCCACTCGCGCGGCCGCTGCCGGACCAAATGGCGGCTTTCCGCAGCTATTGGTGGCAACGCCGACCCCGGTTGTGGAGACCGGCCCACTGGCCGAGCCGTACGCAGGGGCGCAGGACGAGTCCAAACGGCTTGCTGAGACCTTCGTCGCGATGGGTGAGCGGGCTAACGTTGAGGTCATTGATCTTGACCCTGTGGCCAAGGTTTCGCTGGTGGATGGCATCCATTTCGAGCCCGACGCGCTTGCTTCGATTGGTCATGCGGTCGCTGACAAAGTAATAGAAATGACCGCCTAAGGCGGCGAGGGAGGGAAGCGATGCTCAAGGGACTGGACCCAAGGCTGAATGCCGAGGTGTTGTACACGTTGGCCGCGATGGGTCATGGCGATATGCTCATCATATCTGACACGAACTTTCCCGCCCAATCCATTGCTAATCAAACAGAAATTGGCGAGTTGTTGCGGATTGGAAACGTCACCGCAGGCGAGGCGGTGGAGGCTGTTCTGTCCGTCCTGCCGCTCGACACCTTCGTCGATGACTTCGCGGGCCGGATGGAAATCGTCGGTGAGCCCAACACCGTCCCGCCGGTCCAGCACGAGGTGCAAGCGGCAATCAACGCGGCGGAAGGCGCGGAGCGACCGATGGTGAGCATCGAACGCTTCGCCTTCTATGACCTTGCCAAGCAGGCCTATGCGGTTATCCAAACCGGCGAACGCCGTTTTTACGGTTGCTTCATGTTGCGCAAGGGTGTGATCCCGCCGGGCGACGCCTAGGGACGCGGAGAAGAGCGCCATGGCCAATGTCGTGATCTTGGGCGTCTTCGTCGCTGACACCAGCTACCGGGCAAGCCGACAACCGAAAATGGGTGAGACCATCCTCGGCGAAAGCTTTGCGCTCGGACCCGGAGGCAAGGGATCCAATCAGGCTGTCGCAGCCGCGATGGCCGCCGGCGGTGGATCGGTGGACGTGCATTTTGTGTCTAAGCTTGGCCGCGACCCGTTCGCCGATATGGCCATGGCGGCGTGGACGAAAGCGGGCGTGCAGCCGGCAGTTGCGGTTGATGAAAGCAGCTACACCGGCGCCGCGTACATATTCGTTGATGCGGCGAGCGGCGATAACGCGATCATTGTCTGCCCTGGCGTTGCGGGAACGATTAGCCCCGCGGATATGGACGCACGGGCGGAATTGCTCACGTCAGCGGACGTGTTCGTCACGCAGCTCGAACAGCCCATGGATGCGGCGGTTCGGGGTTTGGAAATTGCAAAACAGGGTGCCGCGAAGACGGTTCTCAACCCCGCACCAGCGGCTGATTTGCCAGACGGGATGCTATCCCTCTGCGATTTCGTCACGCCAAATGAATCCGAGGCGGAGAGTCTGACCGGCCTTCCTGTTCAGTCGGTGGACGACGCCAAGTTGGCGGCCCGGCGGCTCCGCGAGATGGGGGCTGGGGCGGCCATCGTTACACTGGGTGAACAGGGCGCGCTGTTTGACGATGGTGAAACGGTCGAGCATGTGCCCGCGATTGTTGCCGGCCCGGTGGCCGAGACGACTGGGGCGGGCGACGCATTCAACGGCGGCTTCGCCACCAAATTGGCCGAGGGCGCGTCCCCGCTGGACGCGATCCGCTTTGGTTGCGCGACCGCCGGCATTTCCGTAACCCGGCCCGGTACCGCGCCATCGATGCCCGCGCGCGAGGAAATCGAAGCGCTGTTGGCGAAGACGTGATTAAGGCTCCCTGGCCAATTGAACACAACACGGTCGGGACGAGAGTTTGGAACATGGGGTGCTACCATGAGTGACGTGTTCTCGAAGGACGGAGCGCAGATACGGATCAAGTCCGTCCGCGCGCAGGACATTCGCTTTCCGACATCGCGCGAGCTCGACGGTTCCGACGCCATGAATCCAGCGCCGGATTACTCAGCGGCGTACGTCACCATCACCACCGACCACGGTCCTGAGGGCCATGGACTAACGTTCACGATCGGGCGCGGGAACGAAATCTGCGTTGCGGCGGTCAAAGCGATAGAACCGCTTCTGGTGGGCGCGTCGCTCGAAGAGCTCTTCACCGATCTCGGCGGCATGTGGAGACGCGTTACCGGCGACAGCCAATTGCGGTGGTTAGGCCCTGATAAGGGAGTGATCCACCTGTCCAGCGCCGCCGTCATCAACGCCCTTTGGGATCTCTACGCCAAGTGTCTCGACAAGCCCGTCTGGCGCATTCTCACCGAGATGGCGCCGCAAGAGATCGTTGACCTTGTCGATTGGCGCTACCTCCGTGATGCCCTCGACCCCGGGCGGGCGCGTGAGCGCCTTGAAGAACAGATGGCAGGCCGGAAAGCGCGTACTGATGAAATGCTCGCCGACGGCTTTCCCGCCTACACGACCTCCGCGGGCTGGCTTGGTTATTCCGACGACAAGATGCGCACTCTGCTCAAGGAGGCAATGGAAGAGGGCTGGACGCACTTCAAGATGAAGGTCGGCAAAGATATTGACGACGATCTGCGGCGTGCAGCCCTCATCCGGGAGGTGATCGGTCCGGATCGTAAGCTGATGATGGACGCCAACCAAGTCTGGGGGTCGGGCGAAGCGATCGCCAACATGGAGCGCTTGGGCGTCTACAACCCAATCTGGATCGAAGAGCCGACAAGCCCCGACGACATTCTTGGCCACGCGAGGATCGCGCGCGCCATACCTCCCATAGGCGTTGCCACAGGTGAGCATTGTCACAATGCGGTTATGTTCAAGCAGCTGTTGCAGGCCAAAGCGATCAACTTTTGCCAGATCGATTCCTGCCGCCTCGCTGGACCCAACGAGATCGTTGGGGTGCTCCTGTTGGCCGATTATTTCGGGGTGCCCGTTTGCCCGCATGCCGGCGGCGTGGGCCTGTGTGAATATGTCCAACACCTGTCTTTGTTCGACTACATCGCGGTGTCCGGTTCGCTCGACAATCGCGTCCTCGAATATGTCGATCATCTGCATGAGCATTTTGAGCATCCCGTGGTGATGCGCGCCGGGCGGTATATGCCCCCCAAAGCGCCGGGATATTCAATCACCATGAAACCGGCGAGCCTGAAGGAGCATAGCTATCCCAGTGGCACCGCCTGGAAGAAATCATCAGGCTAAAGGAAGCCGAGGGGGACGCGACGATGGGACGACTGGAAGGCAAGACCTGTCTGGTTTCGGCTGCAGGGCAGGGGATCGGCAAAGCCAGCGCATTGGCGATGGCGCGCGAGGGTGCCAAGGTTTGGGCAACCGATGTTAATGAACAGGCGCTAGGCGCGCTTCAGGACGGCGGTTGCGTTGTGCGCCTGCTCGATGTCCGCGATCCCGCGAGCATTGCTGCTGCCGTCGAGGCGACAGGGCCTTTGGACGTACTGTTCAACTGCGCTGGGTTCGTTGCGCACGGCGGTATTCTGGACTGCGACGAGGAGCAATGGGCGTTCTCGCTCGATCTGAACATGACCGCGATGTACCGCATGATCCGCGCCTATTTGCCTGGGATGCTAGACAATGGCGGGGGCACGGTCATCAATATGTCATCGGTGGCCTCAAGCGTGATCGGAGCGCCCAATCGTTTCGTCTACGGCGCAACGAAGGCCGGGGTTATCGGCATCACCAAGGCGCTGGCGGCGGATCATGTCACCCAAGGCATTCGCGCCCATGCAATCTGTCCGGGAACGGTGGAAAGCCCGTCGCTTGACCAGCGGATGGAGGCGCTGGGCCAGCAAATGGGCAGCTTTGAAGCGGCAAAGAACAGCTTCATTTCGCGTCAGCCGATGGGACGTCTGGGCACGCCCGAAGAAATCGCCTCACTTGTTGTCTATTTGGCGTCCGATGAAGCGACTTACTCCACCGGCACGGTCCATGTGATCGACGGCGGATGGAGCAATGTCTGACGCGTTGGGCGACAAACATTCTGGAAGCTGCCATGGCGGCCGAGTTATTGTCGATGCGCTGGAGGCAAACGGCGTCGAGCGGCTTTTTTGCGTGCCCGGCGAGAGCTTCCTGGCCGTCCTCGACGCACTTCACGACTCCCCGATCCAGACCGTCATAGCCCGGCACGAGGGCAACGCCGCGATGATGGCGGAAGCCCACGGCAAGTTGACCGGGAACCCTGGAATTGCGTTTTGCACACGCGGGCCCGGCGCGACGAATGCGGCCTCAGGCGTCCATGTGGCGTTCCAGGACTCGACCCCTATGATCCTTTTTATCGGGCAAGTGGCGACGGACCAGCGTGACCGGGAGGCCTTTCAGGAGGTCGATTACACCAAGATGTATGCGCCGCTCGCCAAGTGGGTGGCGCAGATCGACCGGACTGATCGGATCCTGGAGTATCTCAGTCGGGCGTTTCATCTCGCGCAAAGCGGTCGGCCGGGGCCGGTTGTCCTCGCGTTGCCTGAGGACGTTTTATCGGCACACGTTTCGGAGAGGCCGGAGTCCTTGTCGCCGGCGGTACCGGTGCAAGCTGGCGCAACACCCGGAGATGTTGAAGCCGTCATAGCCGAGCTTGATGCGGCGGAGCGCCCATTGGTCATCATCGGCGGCGGGGGATGGTCCGCGAAAGCGCGTGATGCGATGACAAGCTTTGCGGAGGCCGCGAATGTCCCGGTCGCAGTGTCCTTTCGATGCCAGGACTACATGGACAACCGGCACAAGCACTATGTCGGCGACGTTGGGATTGGCATCAATCCGGCGCTGGCTGATACGGTACGCGATGCTGACCTGATCGTGGCGTTGGGTCCCCGACTGGGGGAGATAACCACATCTGGCTACACCTTGCTGACGCCGCCTAAGTCCGCCCAAAGGCTTGTGCATGTGCACGCCGACGCTGACGAGCTTGGGCGCGTCTATCATCCTGACTTGCCGATCTGCTGTCGCCCTGCGCAGTTCGTGGTCTCGCTGGCCGACATGGCGGCCAAGCGCCCAACTTCAGTCAACCCAGATCGCATGGCCCATGTCGCGCGTTGCCGAGGCAGCTATGATGCATGGCAACAACCACAGCCGACGCCGGGTGCGCTAAAGCTTGAACAGGTGATGGTGCATCTCAATGCGGTGCTGCCGGACAATGCGATCCTGACCAACGGTGCGGGGAACTACACCGCATGGCTGCATCGCTACTACCTGTACCGGGGATGGCGCACGCAGCTCGCGCCGACCTCAGGCTCCATGGGTTATGGGCTGCCGGCAGCCATCGCCGCGAAGCTGCATGATCCGCACCGGACAGTTGTCTGTCTTGCGGGCGACGGGTGCTTCCAGATGGTGGCACAAGAATTCGCGACTGCATCCGAGCACGGTGCTGCCGTTTTGGTGCTTGTAGCGAACAACGGCATGTATGGCACGATCCGCATGCACCAGCAGAGGGCCTACCCCATGCGCCCCAGCGGCACGACATTGGGAAATCCTGACTTTGCTGCGCTTGCGCGGGCCCATGGTGGCTTCGGCGCGGTCGCGAGGACCAACCAGCAGTTTATCGAGGTCTTCGATGCCGCGCGCCAATCTGGGCTTCCCGCGATAATCGATCTGCAGATGGACCCAGCTGCCTTGTCTCCCAAGCTGCGGTTGGAGGGCCAACAACCGGGCCGGTAATCGGTCAGCGGAGACGGGTCACTGATCAGATTATTTTGCCAGGATTGAACAGGTTCTGTGGGTCGAGCGTTTTCTTGATCTGCGCCATCACGTCCACGGCGCCGCCAAGCTCCTGCCGCAGATAGGTGCGCTTGCCCTGGCCGATGCCATGTTCGCCTGTGCAGGTCCCACCGGCTTCAATCGCCATGGTGTTAAGCCATCCAAGATAGGTATCTGCCCGCTCCAACTCATCTTGATCGGTGTCGTCTATCAGGAGCAGAACGTGGAAATTTCCGTCCCCCGCGTGCCCGACGATAGGCGCGATGAAATCGAGTTCCAACGCCTTGTCCTGCGCGGCGCTAATACAGTCCGCCAGTTTTGAGATGGGTACGCAGGTGTCCGTCGAAATCCCCTTAGCTCCAGGACGCAGCTGCAGGCTTGCCCAATAGGCATCATGGCGTGCCTGCCATTGCCGGTTGCGCTCTTCGGTAGAGTTAGCTGCAGGCGACGCTGTGCCGCCGTGCTCATTGACAATCTCCGTGAAGACGGAGGTCTGCTCCTCAACGGTCAGCGGCGAGCCGTGGAACTCGACCAACAGGAGTGGTTGTTCGGGGAAAGTCAGATTGGCGTAGGCGTTCACCGCGCGGACGGTCAAAGGGTCGAGAACCTCGATGCGCGCCACCGGTAGACCGAACTGAATGGTCGTTATGACCGTCGCGGCAGCATCGTGAAGCGTTTCAAAGGATGCAGCAACGCTGCCCACAGCCTCAGGGATCCCGTGAAGGCGAAGGGTCAGTTCGGTTATGATGCCCAATGTGCCTTCAGACCCGATCAAAAGGCGCGTCAGGTCGTAGCCGGCCGAGCTTTTGCGCGCTCGTGTTCCGGTTCGGATCACCTCGCCGGATGGCAGGACGGCCTCCAGCGAAAGGATGGCATCTTTCATGGTGCCATAGCGGACCGCGTTCGTCCCTGACGCGCGGGTTGCGGCCATGCCGCCAAGGCTCGCGTCCGCACCGGGGTCTATCGGGAAGAACAAGCCGCTGTCGCGCAGATAGTCGTTCAGCTGCTTTCGCGTGACCCCCGGCTCGATAACACAATCGAAATCGTCTGTGTTCACGGTCTTGATCGTGGCCATCTGTGACAGGTCAATGCAGATGCCCCCCTGCAACGCGTTCACATGGCCTTCGAGGGAGCTTCCAACGCCGAACGGCACAATCGGCACATTGGCCGCGGCGCAAGCCTTCACCGTCGCCGCCACCTCCTCGGTACTGCGGGCGAAGACCACGCCGTCAGGTGGGGCGTTCTCGATCCAGGTCGTGGTGTGCCCATGCTGGCGGCGAATCGCTTCGCCTTGCTGAAACCGTGGGCCGAAAACATCGGTAAGGATGGTCGCAAGTCCCTGCCAAGCCGTGTCGGTAAATCGGCGCTGGGCGGGAGTGTTGGGTTGGTCCGGGTTGAGCATGATGCCGGTCGCAATCATTTCCAAAATTGCCATACGAGGCGAGGGCAGCACATTAGGCTTGTCAGCCAGCCCAAACAACAGGTGTAGCCTGTGGCACATTTGTGCCGAGCTGGAAGGGTTGGCAGCGGCGGGTGAGAACTGACACGACAACCGTCCGACGCCGCCCTATAGTGGGCGCAATTGCGCTGTCTTGCCAGACCTAAGACCGCTCACTGCCTTAGGCGAGTGCCTGATGCAAGCGGTGCGGCGCGCGCTGAGCCGAAGTTAAACCTGTTGCGGACCTGACCCGATGGCCATGCCAGAACCCTCGCTTGACCCGCGCGCAGCGCCGCCGGTGGACGTCGAAGCGATCCGCAACGAGAAAAACCATTTTCAGCGAGAGTTCATCGATGCAATCCGCGCCAGCCTGGACAATCAGGATCGCGAGGAACTGATCGCGCTGACCGACCAACTGTACACCACAGAGTTGGGTGAGGTTCTGACAATTCTCGCTGACGTTGAGCGCCCGGCGCTGGTGATGCTCATGGGCGAGGCGTTCAGCTTTGCAGCGCTTACCGAGATCGATGAGCAGATCAGGGTCGACATCCTTTCCGAACTGCCACTGCCGCTTATCGCAGCTGGTTTTGTGGAGCTTGAAAGCGATGACGCGGTCTACATTCTTGAAGACCTTTCCGAAGACGCTCAGGCCGAAATCCTCAGGACTGTCCCAACGTTGGATCGCCTCGCCTTGCAGCGGGCGCTGGACTATCCCGAGGAATCGGCCGGTCGGCGCATGCAGTCGAACTTCATCGCCGTGCCACCGTTTTGGACCGTTGGTCGCGCCATCGACTATATGCGCGAAGCGGAAGACCTTCCCGAAGAGTTTCTCGACCTTTTTGTCGTTGACCCCGGCTATCGGCTCCTCGGTTTCGTCAAGCTCAACCGTATGTTGCGGTCCAAGCGCCCTGTCGTGATCTCCGATATCATGGAAGATGTGCAGGAGATCGAAGCGGAGACCGACCAGGAGGAGGCCGCTCACACCTTCCAGAAGTACGACCTGACGTCCGCCGCCGTCGTTGATACCGGCGGTCGGCTGGTGGGCGTGTTGACCGTCGATGATATTGTTGACGTCGTTCAGGAAGAAGCTGACGAGGACATTCGCGCGCTCGCCGGTGTTGGCGATGAGGAAGTGTCCGATAGTGTGCGTGCGATCGTGCGCTCGCGCCTGCCATGGCTCTGCGTCAACCTTGCGACCGCGATCCTCGCTTCTCTTGTCATCGGTCTGTTTGACGCAACGATTGAACAAATGGTGGCGCTCGCAATCTTGATGCCGATTGTCGCTTCCATGGGCGGAAACGCCGGGACTCAGACTATGACGGTTGCAGTGCGCGCAATTGCAACCCACGAACTTGACCCTTACAACATCGGGCGCGTGGTGCTGCGCGAAACCTATGTTGGGCTCCTCAATGGCCTTGCCTTTGCTGTGCTCATGGCGGCAGTGGCGGTCATCTGGTTCGGCAGCGCGGGTCTGGGCTTCGTCATTGCAATTGCGATGGTCGTCAACATGTTGGCCGCTGCTCTCGCGGGTATCCTCATTCCGCTGGCACTGGATTACTTCAAGGTCGATCCCGCCATTGCGTCGAGCGTTTTCGTTACGACGGTGACCGATGTTGTCGGTTTTTTCGCGTTCCTGGGCCTTGCAGCCATTTACTTTGGAATTTGAGGCGTTTTTGCCCGCCGATCAGACCCAACGCCGCACGCGCTGCGCATAAGCGTTCCACTGTTCAGGGAATTTGGCAGCGAGATGCGCTTCTTCGCGGGCAATCGCGAGCCGGTTGATTGCAATGCCGAGCGGCGCGACGAGTGCGATGTGCCAGACCGAACCCACCAACAGCCCGATTCCGCCAAGAATCAATAGATTGCCAAGGTAGATCGGGTTGCGTGAGTAAGCGAATGGACCGGCTGTGACGATCGTGTCCGTCCCGCGGTGCGGCAAGATCGTCGTTCTGGCCTTTCGGAAGGTTAGAGAAGCCCAGACGTCCAGCCCTAAAGCACAGGCGATCATGACAAAGCCTATTGCCTGACTTGTCGGGCTCGATGCGACGGCGATAGGCGCCAACTGTCCGAGTGCAAACCCGCCCAGTATGGCGATCCCAAGCAAGACCGGCGGCCAAGGAAATAGATTGGGCCGATCTTTGATGTCCCAAGGGGTCATTGGTGCCCTCTCATGCGGTTAACCATTGCCATTTCGCAGATACCGTTAGACGGCATGTGACCGCTCGGCAACAACGCCAGTAGAACGCTTAGACCCACAAAAGTGTACCCGATTAAAGCTTTCGGAAACCGATTGATGTGCTAGGTGACGCGGCGGTCGATTTTAGGCAAATAAATCGTGAAGGGCCTTACGCATGTTGAAGCGGATTGTTGTGTTTATTGCTGCGCATGCTGCCTTTTTTGGTGTTGCCGCCGCCATCGTTGTTGCATCGACTGCCGAGGCGGATGCACAAACGGACAATCCTTACATGCTCAACTTTGAGGTGCGCGGCGACACGCCACTGCGCTCTGGTCCGGAGGCTGACGCTCCGATGATTAGCACACTCGCCAGTGGGACTGGCGATGTCCGCTTGCGTTGGTGCCGGCCAGAGTTTGCGATCGAACACTGGATGTTTGGCTCAGCCAACCGCCAGCGCCAGCTTCTCGACGAGCGTGTCTGCGAGGTCAGCGCGGGTGGGCAGGTTGGTTTCGTACCGGGCCGCGCACTGAGCGTTCAGTAGCGCTCAACTCTCTTACAAAAAGTCAGAACAAATCCCTGCAACGCGCCCATGCACCGGTACTTGCGAGCATGCGTGCGCCACGGTTGCCTGCGCGATCTGCCGCACTGCAAACGTGAAATGCTGCCATGCAAAAAGATAAGTTGCAGCACGGTAAACACTTCGTTAAGGACCGCCAGCCACTTTTGTTAGGTCACGTGGCTTTGGAGGTTACATGGAAAGCAATGATACCGTGTCGTGCTGGTCCGCAGCACGTTGGATGGTTGCAACATGCCTGGGAGTTCTCTTGATCGTTTGGTTGTTTGGCGGATTTGAGCCGGGCGTTTTACCATCCACACGCTAGTCCATGAAAAAAGCCGCGCACTGCGCGGCTTTTCTTATTGATGCGGACAACGCTTACAGCTGGCGTGAGCCTTAAGTGAAAATCTCACCCAAACGAAGCAGCAGCTCCTCTACGCGTTGATCTGCGATCCGATAGAACGCCATCTGTCCTTCCTTGCGGAATTCCACAAGATTATCCGCCCGTAAACGGGCCAGATGCTGCGACATCGCCGACTGACCCAAGCTGACCGATTGCGACAGGAACGAAACGGTCGCTTCCCCCTTTGCAGCCAAAAGGCAGAGGATCATCAAGCGCCGTTCGTTTGCGATCAGTTTGAGATATTGAGCCGTGAGGCCGGTGTTAATCTGCAGCGGATCGTCGTCAAAAGTGGACGAAGCGATTGGTGCTTGATCATTCATGGGCGTATCGCGTTACTGAAATGGTTAGGGCCGAAAAAGCGCATAAACACGATTCAATCGGTATCAGGTGATTACGCTAGCGTTCTCAAAACGGTGCGCCAATCCGTGGTTACACACCTAGGTGAATTACGCAGGGCGTTTGGCGATGGCCAAAAGTATCAGCGTTTTGTGGATAGCGGCGCTTAGACCGTTGAATCAGGGTTGGACGGACGTTTTCTCCGCGCCAAATAACTCGAATGGGGAATCTCCATCTGATCAAGCTGTGCGTCGGCGCCGAGTCATTTGATGACCATAAACGGTGGATCGATACGATGCTGGCGGCAAAACGGCAGCGCGGTATCGAAGCCGAGCAGCGCCACACGACGCGCATGGTGCCCAAAAGGACTGCCGAGCTGCTCGATGGAGGATCGCTCTATTGGGTGATCAAAGGGCAGGTGCAGGCTCGGCAGGCGATCATCGATATTCGACCGTTTGAAGATATCGACGGCATCAACCGTTGCCATCTGGTGCTTGAACCAAATCTGATTGCAACGCGACCGCAGCCGCGCCGGCCATTTCAAGGCTGGCGATATCTCAAGGCGGACGACGCGCCAGCCGACTGGGCCGATAGGCCCGAGAGCATGGATGACCTGCCGCCACAGATGCGCCGCGATTTGGCTGATTTGGGCCTGTTGTAGCGCCCTAAGCCAAGGCGACATTGTCGATCAGTCGCGTCGTTCCAAGCCACGCCGCTGCAAGGAGCCGTCCACGCGCCACCTGTTTAAGCGGCCCCAGTGTCTCGCCGTCGCGTGCTGAAAGATAATCGGGCTTGAACCCCGCACTTGTAAGCCTTTCCAGTCCCTCGGTCAGCGCCCTGTCAACATCCTCGCCGGACTGCAGCCGCTCACGGACCCTTTGCAGCGTTGCGTGGAGCATTGGGGCAATGGCCCGTTCGTCGGCGGACAGGTAGGCGTTGCGGGACGACAAGGCCAAACCATCGGGCTCCCGGACGGTCGGCGCGCCGTGGATAATGGTCGGGATGTTTAAATCGGCAACCATGCGTCTGATCACCTGTAGCTGCTGATAATCTTTCTCTCCGAAGACCGCCATGTCGCTTAGGGCAGCTAGAAGGAGCCTACTGACCACCGTTGCGACACCGGAGAAGAAGTGGGGGCGGTGATCCGCTTCGAGACCCAATGCAGGTCCAGCCATCGAGACCGTCGTCGCATCACCGGGACCGTAAATCTCCTGCACGGTTGGTACGAAGACCGCGTGAACGCCATTGTCTTCGAAAGTGGCAAGGTCTTTGGCTTCTTGCCTCGGATACCGATCGAGGTCCTCGTTGGGGCCAAATTGTGTCGGATTCACAAACAGCGTAGCGATGGCTTCGTCGGCGTGTTCGCGGGCGTAAGTAACCAGCGACAGATGGCCGGTGTGGAGCGCACCCATTGTTGGGACGAGGCAACTGGTGCGCTTGTGGTTGCGCAACTCGGCCTGCACCGCGCGCAACTCCTGAACGGTTCGAACAACATGCATGCGGCTTTGCCTTCTGACGTGCGGTGCGGGTTGAAGCAATTTGCGACACTCTTACCCTTTCCAATCGCGTCCGAGCATCCCACATCTGGTGCATGAAAGGTTCCAAAGGCTCTTTGCAGCAGTCCAGCGGGCGCAAACAGGTCAAAGAAACGTCCGCCAGTGGCGACGTTGACGCGTTTCTAGGCGCGCTCTCCCAAGCACCCAAAGCGGGTGGGCAGGGGCGGCTGTTGTTTGCGCTTGATGCCACCATGTCGCGCGAGCGCACGTGGGACACCGCCCTGCACATCCAGGCGCAGATGTTCCACGAGGCTGATTCGATCAACGGGTTGGCGATGAAGCTGATTTATTTCCGTGGCTTTGATGAGTGCCGCGCTTCGGCGTGGAAGACCGACGGCAAATCGTTGGCGCAATCCATGGCAAAAATTCAGACACTTGGTGGTCATACCCAGATCGCCAGGGTGCTTGGCTTTGCGCGCAAGGAAGTGGGAAAGGGGCCGGTGCCGGCGCTGGTCTACATTGGCGATGCGGTGGAGGAGAGCCCCGACAAGCTCTCTGATCTGGCGGGACAGCTGGGTCTTTTGGGGTGCAAACTGTTCATGTTCCACGAGGGTTCGGACCGGCTGGCGGCGCAAACCTTCCGATCGATGGCCAAAGCGTCCGGCGGCGGCTACTTCCACTTCGACGAACGGTCCGCCGAGACCCTGTCAGGTTTGTTGCGGGCAGTTGCGCGTTACGCATCGGGCGGGCGCAAGGCGCTGGAAAGTGGCAGTACGCGTGAAAACCGCCTCCTGCTGGAGCAGATGCGATGATCTATCTGATAATGGGGCTTGTCGTTCTGACGGCGTTCTTGTGGCTCGGCAACGCATTGACACGCATCTCGCCTGCTAAGATCGCGCGGCACGCGCGCTTTGGTGGCGTTGCCGTACTCGTTGGGCTTGCGGCGCTGCTGATGCTCACCGGCCGTTTTCACATGGTATCTCAGGTCATGGCACTGGCTGGGCAGGCCATGCGGCACCGACGCGCTTTCTCGCGCGCGCCGGGCTTTGACGATGTCGACGATGCGACCGCGCAGGGCGGCAGTTCTGCCGTTAAGACCCGTTATCTCGAGATGTCGCTCGATCAAGCCACTGGTGACATTGACGGGCAGTTCATTTCCGGGCCGCTTGCCGGTCAACGCCTTGGTGCTCTCGACCAGCAGACGCTGGTCAGCGCGCTTGTCGGTGTCGCGGACGATCCTGAAAGTGTGAGGCTCTTAGAAGCGTACCTTGACCGCACGTTTGCCGGTTGGCGTGAAGACCATGACCAGCGGACGGGTTCGCGGAGCGCTGGCGCGCCGGATGCGGGCGGCATGGGAGAAGACGAGGCCTATGAGATCCTTGGCCTTGAGCCGGGTGCCGAGCCCGACGCCATTCGTGCGGCGCACAGGCGCTTGATGGCCAACATTCATCCCGACAGAGGTGGATCGACCTATCTTGCTGCGAAGGTCAATCTCGCCAAAGAAGTTCTTCTGAAGCTTCATGGCTAACTCCTAAGGTACGCTTTGGGCGGCGCTCTGCCGCCCGATACACATCCCAGCCGCCGGTTGGCGGCCGGGTCTTACGTCAGTTTGCCTCTACCGATCGGGGCGGACGGCAATGCAGGCAAAATCTTGCGCTTCGAGCGCGCTGCAAGCTGCTTGAGCAATCTCTCTTTCAATGAAACCGCCGAACCTGGCCCGCCAAAGCGTTGTGCCATTCGCCTGGACGGTCTGCGTGTAGGGTGATCGCTGGTTCAGCAGACTCGTCGCGTCTCTGGCCCGCATCAAAAGCCCGACAGCACCCTCCTGGGTTGGAACGGCGCCAATTTGAATCGTCCAGCCGGATATCGGCACTGAACCCAATTGCAGGGATCCCGGCTGATCGACTTGAGCTTGGGTTGGCTCAAACGTACTCATCGCGCTCGCCGTTTGCGCCGGCGACAGGCTCGCTACTTCGGCCCTGGGAAGCGGTGGTGCCAGTTGCGCAGCGACGGTTCCTGGAACGCCAGGGATCGTCGGTGTTCCAGCCGGCACCGGTACCGGCGCAGGCGCGGGGGCCGGAAGTGCGGCATAGGCTGTGGCTACGGTCGGGAGGGACGCGGGATGCGGCACGGGTGAGGGCACCTGGAAGGGTTCCCGCCGGATCGC
Source organism: Pseudomonadota bacterium (assembly GCA_039024915.1). Lineage (NCBI taxonomy): Bacteria > Pseudomonadati > Pseudomonadota > Pseudomonadota bacterium. The sequence goes on along the minus strand of JBCCPK010000006.1, from coordinate 140,915 downwards.
GATCACAGAGGTTCGAGGACCCGTTGAAGCGCGCGGTAAGTGCCTGGCGATCAGGTCCCGCATGTGGGCGTTGCGGCTTGCACCCGTCCGCCCACCCATGACAACGGCAACCAGATGGCGACCGCGATCCTGAACCGAGCTCAGCAGGTTGAAGCCCGATGCGCGGATGTAACCCGTTTTGATGCCGTCGACACCGCGTACGGAGCCCAGCAACCGATTGTGGTTGCGGTAGGTGCGTCCGCGATACGTGAAGCGTTGCGTGGAAAACATCTGGTAACGCTGTGGGAAGCGTTGATGGATCGCGCGGCCCATCAGGACCATATCCCGAGCTGTGGTGCGCTGCTCACGATTCGGCAGACCAGAAGCGTTCCGGAATGTCGTGGACCGCATACCGATATTGCGCGCTGTTTCCGTCATGCGGCGAGCAAATGCGCGCTCGGAACCGGAAATGTGTTCCGCCAAAACAGCGGCTGCATCATTTGCAGATTTTGTGACGAGTGCCAGCATGGCGTCACGAACCGTGATTGTCTGGCCGGCGCGCAATCCAAGTTCCGAGGGCGGCTGTGCCTGCGCATGGCTGGAAACATTCATCCGGTCAGAGGGCGAAATCCGACCAGCCTGAAGTTCTTCGAACGCCACATAGAGCGTCATCACCTTCGTCAAGGACGCAGGGAAGCGCGGGGCATCAGCATGACGGGAAAACAGCACATCGCCGTTGCGCGCATCGACGACGAGCGCTGCATATCGGGGATTTGCCTGTGCTGTGGAAGGGCCGACGAACGACCCGAAAAAAACGGCGACACCAACACACATCGCCAGGCTCAATCGAGCCCACATTACGCTACGCAACTTACTCACCCATAATTCCCAGCCAAAACAACGGCTGGTACGCCCCACGGCCCGACCGCATTACGCGACCAGAACCAACTGCTGGGAAACTAGGTGTGGCTTGGTTTCAGAATCCTTAAAAAATGCCGCGAAAAATAGGTAAGCAAAAGCTAAATTGTGCGGCGCACAAAAACCGTTGACAAATATGCTGCAATGCACCTATACATGTTGCACCGCACTAACGCGGCTCGTTATTCCCTGAGATCGTGGAGCTAAAGATGATGAACACATTTGAAGACATTCAAAAAGCCGGCAAGGACAATATGGAACTCGCCACCGAATCGATGACAGCCGTTTCCAAGGGCATGCAGGCCCTGGCAATGGAAACCCAGGACTATTCGAAGAAGGCTATGGAAACCGGCTCAGCTGCGATGGAACAGCTGCTGGCGGCCAAGTCCCTCGACAAAGCTGTTGAGGTTCAGTCCGATTATCTCAAGTCTGCTTACGAAGCGTTTGTTGGCCAGGCTACTAAGGTCAACGAAATGATCGTCGACATCGCCAAAGAGTCTTACAAGCCTTACGAAGGCATGCTTGCCAAGGTTGGCAAATAAGCCGCACAGCGGTCCTGAAGTTTTGGCAGTTTACCGGCGGCACTTAAGCACGATCCGGTCCGCCCAACAAAGCTAAGGCTGGGCAGGAGTTTCTCCTCCCGCCGCTCCAAAGTCTCAAAGAGGGTCGGCCGAAAGGTCGGCCCTTTTTGATGTCCGGGGACCAGTACGCGCGATCTAGGCACAGGTTTTCGGTCCGTAACTGCTGTGGACGAATGGCCCAAGCGGCGCCTCGGCCCTTTAAAACTGGCTTGGGCGGCATAGATGGTAGGCAGTCGGCGACGGAAAAATGGTCTTGAAGGCCTGCCGAATGTGTTTCACCATCCCTGCAAATTCGACGCAAATCGCAGCCCCCATGCTCTTGCTGAACTCAGAACTAGCTTTCAACCGTGATGCTCGCGCCCTCTCTGGGCGCGCTGCAAAGGTCACAGCGGCCTTCCCCGATGATCCCGACAACGGTCGCGACGATAATGTTGGTGACAACGGAACCGCTGTCATCACACGGACAAAGCCCAAGGTTAAACGCCCGCATCTGTACCGCGTGTTGCTGCTGAACGATGATTACACGCCCATGGAATTCGTCGTGCATGTCCTCGAGCGGTTTTTCCGCAAAAGCCGAGAAGAAGCGACTCAGATCATGTTGCACGTTCACCAGAACGGTGTCGGTGAATGCGGCGTCTACACGTACGAGGTTGCCGAAACGAAGGTCACCCAAGTGATGGATTTCGCTCGGCAACATCAACATCCCCTCCAATGCGTCATGGAAAAAAAGTGAGAGGCTCCTGTGCCAACCTTTTCCCGCAGTCTTGAAAAAGCCCTTCATCGCGCTCTTGCTGGCGCCAACGAGCGTCACCACGAGTACGCAACGCTGGAGCATTTGCTTCTGGCGCTGCTTGAGGATGAGGACGCCCTTGGCGTGATGCAGGCCTGCAGCGTCGATGTGGGCATGCTGCGCGAAGCTGTCGCGGACTACGTGGACCACGAGCTTGTTGATCTGGTTTCCGATGATGGCGACGAGGCAAAACCGACCGCGGGTTTCCAGCGCGTTATTCAGCGGGCCGTCATTCATGTGCAGTCATCCGGCCGCGATGAAGTGACCGGGGCGAATGTCCTGGTTGCTATCTTCGCGGAACGCGAAAGCCACGCAGCCTACTTCCTGCAAGAGCAGGACATGACCCGCTACGACGCGGTCAACTACATTTCTCACGGCATCGCAAAGCGGCCTGGTGCGTCGGAGAGCCGTTCACCGCGCGGATCCGAGGACGAGATGAGCGACGATGGTGACGGGCAGGATGCGAAGAAAACAGAGGCCCTTGAAGCCTACTGCGTCAACCTCAACGATAAGGCACAGGACGGCAAGATTGATCCGTTAATCGGGCGTGCCAAGGAGATTCAGCGGACGGTTCAAGTGCTGTGTCGCCGGCAAAAGAACAACCCGCTGCTGGTTGGCGACCCGGGCGTCGGCAAGACGGCCATTGCTGAAGGGCTCGCCAAGCGCATTGTCGATGGTGATGTCCCGGAGGTGCTTTCCGATGCCACGGTTTTCTCACTCGATATGGGTGTCCTGCTGGCAGGCACGCGCTACCGCGGTGACTTCGAAGAGCGTCTCAAGCAGGTGATCAAGGAGATCGAGGCCTATCCCGGCGCGATCATGTTCATCGATGAAATTCATACCGTGATCGGTGCGGGCGCCACCTCTGGCGGCGCGATGGATGCGTCGAACCTCCTGAAACCGGCTCTCGCGTCTGGTTCTCTGCGCTGCATCGGCTCAACGACCTACAAGGAGTATCGCCAGTTTTTCGAGAAGGATCGTGCGCTTGTCCGCCGCTTCCAGAAAATCGACGTGACCGAGCCGACGGTTCCGGACGCCATCCAGATCCTCAAGGGCCTCAAGCCCTATTTCGAGGACTATCACAACGTCCGCTACACGAACGATGCGATCAAAACGGCGGTGGAACTGTCCGCTCGTTACATCAACGATCGCAAGCTGCCCGATAAGGCCATTGACGTCATCGATGAGACCGGTGCGTCACAGCAGCTTGTTCCCGAGGCGCGTCGGCGCAAGACGATCGGCGTGAAGGAAGTCGAGAACGCGATTGCCTTGATGGCGCGGATTCCGCCGAAAAACGTGACCAAGGATGATGCAGCCGTCATTCAGGGACTGGAGGACAGCCTCAAGCGCGTTGTCTTCGGGCAGGATGCTGCGATTACTGCTTTGTCTGCCGCGATCAAGCTGGCTCGCGCGGGCCTTCGTGAGCCTGAAAAGCCGATTGGCAATTATCTGTTTTCCGGGCCCACCGGTGTCGGCAAAACGGAGGTCGCCAAGTCGCTCGCCAACCTGTTGGGCGTTGAGCTTCTGCGATTTGATATGTCCGAATACATGGAGCGCCACGCCGTCTCGCGGCTGATTGGTGCGCCTCCGGGCTATGTCGGCTTCGATCAGGGCGGGCTTCTGACCGATGGCGTCGACCAGCATCCTTACTGCGTGCTGCTTCTCGACGAGATCGAGAAGGCGCACCCGGATCTGTTCAACGTCCTGCTGCAGGTCATGGACCACGGCAAGCTGACCGACTCAAACGGCAAGGAAGTCGATTTCCGGAATGTCATCATCATCATGACGACAAACGCCGGCGCGGCCGATCTCGCCAAGCCTGCCATCGGGTTCAAGTCCTCACGCCGCGAAGGCGAGGACATGGAAGCGATCAACCGGCTGTTTGCACCGGAGTTCCGCAACCGGTTGGACGCGATCATCCAGTTCGGCCACCTGCCGCAAGAGGTGGTTTTCCGGGTCGTCGACAAGTTCGTTCTGCAGCTCGAAACGCAGCTGTCCGACCGCAATGTCGTCATTGAACTGACCGATAAGGCCCGAGAATGGCTCGCCATCGAAGGTTATGATGAGCACATGGGTGCCAGACCGCTCGGCAGGGTTATCCAGGAGCACATCAAGAAGCCGCTGGCGGACGAAGTGCTGTTCGGCAAACTTGTCAAGGGCGGCGTCGTTCGCGTCGAACTGGATCAGAACGAGAAGGGCAAGACGGTCGGCCTAAAGCTTGAGGCGGTTGCCGAAGTAGCCAAGCCGAAGCGGGAAGTGCCCGCCAAGCCCAAGCGTAAGCCGGCTGCGAAAAAGAAGACGGCTGCGAAGGCAACGGCGAAAGCCACGAGTGCCAAGAGCACCAACCGAAAGAAGCCGGGCGGGTCGGGCGGTGCGCGCAGCGCGGTGCCGAAAGTTCCGCTGAAGACCTAAGAGAGTAAAAGAAAGCCCGGCCAAGCGCCGGGCTTTTTTCTGCTTCAGGGTTTAGCCAAGGACACTGCGATAGCGCTCGGCGTGCTCCGCCAGCAAATCCGGATCCGCCATTCCGCCAGCGTGGCCACGCAATGTCACGCCCTCATGCCGCGGGATGACATGGACGTGCAGGTGAAAAACGGACTGCCCGCCCGCAGCCTCGTTGAATTGCTGGACCGTGACGCCATCCGCGTCAAAGGCGCTGAGCGATGCGATCGCGATTTTTTGCGCAACTGCCATGATGTGACCGAGGCTCGCGGGGTCTGCGTCAAGAAGATTGCGTGATGGTGCCTTAGGAATAACCAGCGCGTGCCCATCAGCTTGCGGCATCACATCCATGATGACCTTCGTATGCTCATCTTCAAAGATGGTCTGACTTGGGATTTCTCCTGCCAGGATCTTGGCGAAGATATTCGCCGGATCATAGGGTGGAGACTGTATCATCGCTTTGATGGGGCTGGGCATGGGGAAGCCACCTTCTGTCGAAAAACGTCAGCCTGACTTAAACGGTGTGCGCCGTTCAAGATAGTCAGCGTCGAACAACACCTGTTCCCGCTCGTGTTCGAGATAGTCGGCCACTGCGCGCCGGAAGCCTTCATGGGGGATGTAGTGCATCGAGGTTGTCACAACGGGTGCATAGCCTCGGGCGAGCTTATGGGCACCTTGAGCGCCTGCTTCGACCCGAGACAGGCCGTGCTGAATGGCGTAATCGATCGCCTGATAGTAGCAGACCTCGAAATGCAGAAAGCGGTGATGCTCGGTGCATCCCCAATGGCGGCCAAAGATGGTGTCCCCGCCGATGAAGTTGAGTGCGCCGGCGATGTAGTTCCCATCGCGCTTGGCAAGAATCAGAACCGTGTGGTCCGGCAGACGCTCGCCGATCAACGAAAAGAAGCTGCGGGTCAGGTACGGCCGGCCCCATTTGCGCATGCCGGTGTCCTGATAAAACACCCAGAATGCGTCCCAATGCGCTTCGGTCAGATCTGAGCCCGTAACCCACTCGATCTCGATGCCGTTTTCCAGCGCTTCACGCCGTTCGCGCCGCAACTGCTTGCGCTTGCGCGATGCTAGAGCGTCTTCAAAGGCGCTGAAGCTGTCATAGCCATCGTTTGCCCAATGAAACTGCTGGTCGTGTCGAACCATGTAACCGGCGTCTTCAAGGACGGATCGCTCCGCCTCATCCACAAAGGTGATATGGGCTGATGACAAATTCAGCTTTTCGGCAACGGCCTTGCCTCCATGAGCGAGCAAGGCCCCAACGCGGGCCTTGTCGGCTCGTCTTGCGCTCAGTAATTTTGGAGCGCTCGCTGGCGTAAACGGGATCGATGACTGGAGCTTCGGGTAATACCGCCCGCCGGCCCGCTCGAATGCATCGGCCCAGGCATGGTCAAACACGTATTCGCCCTGGCTATGAAGCTTGAGATAGGCCGGCATGACACCGTCCACCGCGCCATCTTCGTTTTTCAAGACGATGTGCGAACCAATCCAGCCCGTCTCGGAAATGGCCGAGCGCGAGTCTTCCAGCGCGGAAAGGAAGGCGTAGGAAACGAATGGGTTAAAGTCGGCGTCCGATGATCGCGAGCCTTCCAGACCGCCCCATGCCTCTTCGCCGATGTCCGCGAGCGACTCGACGGTTTCGATGGTGCGATTTTCAAGCGGCGCCGTCATGCAGCACTACCCGCATGCGGATCGAAGCCCTCGAAGATGATTTGGTGGACGTAGCGGCGTATGCGTTTGGCGGTTTGCGCATCCTTCACGGTCCACGACAGCAGCGCCTTGCCCCCAAGATACCGTGCCGCAAAAGGAGCAGGGGCGGGTAAGCTTCGCTGGTCGTAGGCGATGAAATCAGCTTTGAAAGCGGTTGGCGAAAGCAGCAGGCCATTGAGCAAGCGTTTGATGGGCGAGACGTGCGGCCAATCATCTGCGCGCATAGGCATAGCGACTATGCCGACCGGATGGCCTGTCTTGTGGGTCTTGAACCGGGCAACCAGCGCCGGGTCAAACGACATGACCGCCTCGGGCCCCGAATAGGCACCAAGCGCGCCAGCGACTGCATCAGCGAGCTTTGTCACGCCGTTAAACCGGCTTTTCATCTCGATCAAAACCGGCGTCCGACCGCCAACCGCTGCAAGGAAGCGCGCGAGCGAGAGGATCGTTGAGCCTGAACCCGTGACGTCAATGCCCGCCAGCGCGTTCAATGGGCGCTCGACGACTGCGCCGCTCTCAGAGGTCAACCTGTCGAGCGTATCGTCGTGAAAAACGACGGCCTGTGCATCCGCGGTCAGCTGCACATCGCATTCAATTGCAAAGCCGCGCGCTATGGCAGCCTCAAACGCGGGCAGCGTATTCTCCACGCGGCCAGACGAGGCATCATGAAGGCCCCGATGCGCAACCGCCCGTGCGGTCAACCAGGCCGGTCTGGAAATCACTGTGCGGCAGCCCAATGTTTGGGACCAAAGCGGGTAGCTGGCCGGCTTACCGAAACAGTCAGCCGATTAACGTCACTTTCGCACCAATATTGCCCGACGATCATGGGCCGTGTATCTCCGCTTGCTGTACCAATTGCGAAAGTCATACCACCTCGATGAGCGGGCCAGCCCTTCAAGCGCGATCCAAGTTCACCAATACCAGGTGCACTTTCAGAGCTTCATCCAGTGACATAGCTGGGACAGCATCACTGTCCAGTGCTTCAACGGCGGCTCGCGAGCATCGTGTGCCGTTTTTGGGTGCGGCCAAATGGCTGCTGCTCGGCGGTTTGCTTGGTTCCAACCTGGCGTTTGCGCAGCCGGCTACTGCGTCCGAGCAAGGGGGAGACCTTTTGGCGCATCGGGCTGTCTATGAGCTGTCGCTGGAACGTGCGGATCGCGATACGAGCGTTCAGGATGCAGCTGGGCTATTTGTATTTCAGGTCAAAGGGTCATCCTGTGCCGGATGGACCATCCTCAGTGATATCGTTCTAACCATTGGGGACCGCGCGGGCGGGACAATCCGGACGGAGACGCAATACCGCGCGTTCGAAGCCGCCGATGGCGGTGTTTTCACCTTCCAAACCGAAACCCGCTCGGGCGCAGATGATGAGGCGATGGTCACTGGCGCTGCAGAGCGAGCGGAGGATGGAGGCTTGTCCATACGCCGCTTCGATAGCGGGGAATTGCAGGCCTCCGCGCCCATGGACACGCTTTTTCCAAATCAGCTGACCCACGCGATCCTCGACGCAGCAAGGGCGGATGAGCGGCTGGTTTTCGCAACCGTCTTCGATGGCAGCCATGAGTCAGGGCAGGCCCAGCCCGCAAGCGTTATCATCGGTGCGCCCGTCGCGCCCACAGTCATCGACACCATCGCCGCCAACGGAACCGCGCCCGGTGATGGTGCGCCTGATGCTGGAGAGCGTTGGGACGATTTTCCCACCCCTAGCAGGGCCTGGCCCGTCAAGTTGAGTTACTTCGATCCAACGGCGACCGATAGCGGCCCAAGTTTCGTCGTGAGCTACACGCTCGATACAAACGGCGTGTCGGATGATCTCATCCTTGACTATGGCTCATTCTCGTTGCGCGGTGTGCTGTCTGACTTTACAGCCTTCCTGCCGTCGGCCTGTCCCGAGTAACCAGCAGGGCTTGCCTTGGTCGGCTGAGGCATGAGCAGTCCCACTTGAACCGCTTCGCGCCCAAAACGGCCACGGACGCGATCCATGGCGGCTTCGGCTTGCGAACGTTTCATGGCGCCATCGTCAGCAAGGTCCCTGTCATCTGCGTCTTCTCCGGCATGCAGGTCGGAGATACCAACGCCGAGCAACCGGTACGGTGTGCCATCGGCAAGGGGCCGCAACAGCGCGTCGGCGGTTCCGAACAGCCGATCCGCGCTCTGGGTTGGGCGGTCTAACGAGTGCGCACGTGATACGGTTTTGAAGCGGGCGGTCTTGATCTTGAGCGTAACCGTCCGTCCGGCAAGCTGTTTGTCTTTGAGCTGTTGAGAAACCCGTTCGCAGGATGCACGCGCATGCACACGCAACGCCTCCAGCTCAGACACATCTTCAGAGAAGGTTCGCTCACTGGAGACGCTTTTTCGGCCTCTTTCCGGTCTGACTGGACGCGGATCAATCCCCGAAGCAAGGTCCCGTAAATGCAGGCCATGCTCGCCAAACTTGCGCATAAGTGCCGATGTGTCTGCTTCCTGCAAATCGGAAAGTGTTCGGTAGCCTGCTGCCTCGAGCTTTCCGGCCATTGCTTCGCCGACACCGAAAAGCGCACGGACAGACTGAGGGGCCAAAAAGGCAGTGCTCTCCCGCTTACCTATGACCGTAAAGCCGCGCGGTTTATCCCGGTCAGACGCCATCTTCGCCATCGACTTGTTGTAGGACAGGCCGATCGAGACGCTTATCCCGATCTGCTCCTCGACGTCGCGAGCAAAGCGGCCCAATGACAAAGCGGGAGACGCGTTATGCAGCTTCTGGGTCCCTGACAAGTCGAGGAACGCCTCATCGATGGAAAGCGGTTCCACCATCGGCGTCAACGCAAGCATCATCGCACGCACCTTCTGGCCGACTTCGGCGTAACGGTGCATCCTCGGCTTGATGATTTGGGCGTCCGGACAGAGTTTGCGCGCCTTGAACATAGGCATCGCCGAACGCACACCGTGGATTCGGGCCAAATAGCAGCACGTTGTCACGACACCGCGCGTCCCGCCTCCAACAATCACAGGCTGGTCGGCAAGCGAAGGATTGTCGCGTTTCTCTACTGCTGCGTAAAACGCATCGCAATCGATGTGCGCGATCGTCAGGTCGAGAAGCTCCTCGTGCTCCACAACCCGTGGCGAGCCGCACACGCCACAACGCTCACCGTTCGAAAGGCCGTTGACCGTTAGGCAGGAGCGGCACAGACGATGCACTACATCCACCGACCTTCTTGCCTGGCAAGCGCAGATAGACGCGCAGGATCGTGGCCGGCCTCTTCGCAGAAAGCCAAGAGAAGGGGTTCATTCGAAACGAGGTAGTCGATCGCCCCCGACTGGAAGCTTTGGTCTTCAAGCTGATTGCGGATGCTCTGCGGCTCTGCACCAGTCTCTGCGAAAAACCGCGCAAGCTCCTCTGGTCTTGCAGAAAGAAAGACCATCAGATCGCCTGTGATACTGCCAAGCGATGGGGGCATCATGCTCTCCAACTCTCTCACACGTTATGGCCTATTTAACCGGCCTGGAAACAGACCCGGAAGCAGATCCGCAACCCGCCTTTGCATTTTCTTCAAGATTTAGGCGGCATAACGATTCTCAAGGGGTGAATCGTCTCTATTGTGATGGTCGCCCCGGCTCGCGCCAAACCGGTTGGCGGCGGGCCAAGGAGACCAAAATGAGCAAAACCATCCTGATCGTTGAGGACAATGAGCTCAACATGAAGCTGTTCAGCGATCTGTTGGAGGCCAAGGGTTACCAGACGGTCAAGACCGGCAACGGGATGGACGCAATGGAACTGGCGCGTACGCATCGCCCGGATCTCATTTTGATGGACATTCAATTGCCTGAAGTTTCCGGCCTCGATGTGACACGCTGGCTCAAAGAAGATGATGAGCTGCGGCACATTCCGGTTGTCGCTGTCACGGCCTTTGCAATGAAGGGCGATGAGGAGCGTATCCGGTCGGGTGGATGCGAAGCGTACATCTCAAAGCCGATCTCGGTGCATCATTTTCTCGATACCGTGCGAACATTCGTTGGCGAGACCTGAATGCGGGAAGGGGACCCATCATGACCGCGCGTGTTTTAGTGGTCGATGACATTGTTGCAAACGTGAAGCTGCTCGAAGCAAGGCTGAAGGCAGAGTATTTCGAGGTTTTGACAGCCACCAGCGGCTTTGAAGCTCTCGATGTCGCGGCTAAGTCATCTTGCGATATCGTTATCCTCGACGTGATGATGCCTGGACTTGACGGTTTCGAGACCTGCCGCCGTCTGAAGTCCGACCCCGCCACTGCGCACATTCCCGTCGTGATGGTGACAGCTCTTGATCAGCCCAGTGACCGGGTAACGGGTCTTGAGGCTGGTGCGGATGATTTTCTTACCAAGCCGATCCGCGATGTGGCCCTTCTTACCCGTGTGAAGAACCTTGTCAGGCTGAAGCGCCTGCTTGATGAGTTGCACGGACGTGCGACATCGCGCGGCAACAGTGGCGATGACCATCCCAATGTTTTTACCAGCGAGGTCAGCGGCCAAATCCTCATCGTGGACGACCGCGCCAGCTCCTATGAGCGGCTGCGGCAAACGTTGAGCAAACGCTTTGAAGTCGATGTGCACACCGACCCGGAATCGGCTTTGTTCACGATCTCAGACCACAATTATGATCTTATCATCGTGTCACTTTCGCTGAGCAGCTATGACGGGCTACGCCTTTGTTCCCAGCTGCGAAACATCGAGAAGACGCGTTCACTTCCGATCATCATGATCGCCGACCCCGAAAATGACGCCAAGCTTCTGCGTGGTCTTGATATGGGCGTGAATGACTATCTCATGCGCCCAATCGATCAAAACGAACTCATGGCGCGCACCGTCACCCAATTGCGGCGGAAGGCGTATGCGGATGAGCTGCGCCATTCGGTCGAGCAGACCATGGAAATGGCCATCATGGACCGTCTTACCGGGCTGCATAACCGTGGATATTTCGATACCCATTTCAAGACGCTGACCGCGCAGGCCATTACCCGCAACAAATCGCTGTCTGTCGTCATGACGGACATCGATTTCTTTAAATCGATCAACGATAGTCACGGCCACGATGTTGGTGACGATGTGCTGCGCGAATTCGGTGATCGGATCCGTCGTTCAGTTCGGGGCGCAGACCTTGCCTGCCGCTATGGTGGGGAGGAGTTCGTTCTGGTTTTGCCCGATACGCCAAACGACGTGGCGGCCTCCATCGCTGAACGTCTGCGCGCAAGCATGGAAACGGACCCGATACCCGTCGCTGGCGGGCAGAAGTCGCTCAGCATCACCGTCTCATTGGGTGTCGCGAGCGTGAAGGGCACGCATGATACGCCCGAAGCGGTTCTCAAACGTGCTGATGAAGCGCTGTACAAGGCTAAGCGCGAGGGCCGCAATCGTGTGATGCTTGCCGCCTAGAGTTAACAAACTGTTTTAACCTCAATGAGCAAGGTTAACCGCTCAAAGCACGCTGCTTAGCCCCCTAAATACTAGGCTTTTGCTTGAACTTTCGTGCTGACGCGAGCCTTATGAGCCACCGCCATGTGCGGGTCCCATTTGCGCTTCGGGTCCGCCGCACACCCCGAAGTGTTTGGGATGGCTGGTGCCGAGCTCCACATTCCGGCCTCCTCAAGCCCGGAGAGCGGCACCAGCCTCTTTTTTCTGCTCGCCAGAATCAAAAAACGCGCCACCAGGCGCGTTTTCATCTTTGCAGCTGGGCTGCGATTTATTTGATTTTTGCTTCTTTGAACTCGACGTGCTTGCGCGCGACGGGATCGTATTTCCGCACAACCATTTTCTCGGTCATCGTACGAGAGTTTTTCTTCGTCACGTAGAAGTAGCCGGTGTCGGCCGTAGAGACGAGGCGTATCTTGATGGTGGTAGCCTTAGCCATGATGAAGAGCCTTCGAAAAGTTTGTTCGGCCAGTGAACGAGCGGCCGCAAAAGCATTAAGTGCGCGGTATCGCGCATTTGAGCCGGTGCTATCGCCGGGAGCCCCGTGAAAGTCAAGAGGAACAGCCGCCCTAGCGCTCATATGCCAGACGGCGGCCAGTGTTTATGTGCGAAGATCCTTGGATCGCAGAGCGGGACGGCCGTGCCAGTTTCTGGGGGTCCGGTCTGCTATGAGGATTGGGGCTTCGTCACGGCTGAAACCGGCGGTCATCACCTGATCATAGATGGCACGGGTTACGTGATGCATTTCGGAGCGATCAAGGTCGCCAGGGGCGTACCAGCCGACGTCGAGCAACTCGCCGTCTCCTCCTGGCGATGACCGAGGGCTCCAACCATCTTCGATCCGAGCCAAGAGAAAACGCGTGTCGTAGCGCTTGGGAAATCGGGCAGGCGTGATCGCACGGGCCACATAGGACAGCGATCCCGCCAAACACCGGGCGAGGTCGAACCCTGCTTCCTCGTTGGTCTCACGGATTGCGCAGGCGGCAAATCGGAAAGGGTTGCCACGAGCTCCGATTTCCTGGCTCAGCCTATCGTGTGCGTGCGGGGAGAGTTCGGCTACCGATTGTCGATCCCGTGCCTCAAGCCGTCCGCCGGGAAACACCATTACGTTGGGAAGGAAGGCCAAATCTGGGTTCCTGCGACCCATCAGGACCCGTTGTTCACCACTTCCCACCCATAGCGCGATGAGGCTGGCCGCTGGCTGAGCCCGCACGACAGGTTTGTTGGAGGTGTCCGCTGTCCTAGCGGCCACGCGCCTTGCGGACCTTTGTGCGCGCATGGCTGGCCGCCGATTTGTTGCGGGGTTTTTCCGCGCTGCGCTTGCCGCGTTTGGGCGTCGTCCGACCACGTTTGTTGGCATGCCCTGCGGCTTTGCCCGCTTTGCCATCGGTCAACATTTCAAAGCGTAACGCGCCGGCAACTGGTGCAGCTTCGGTCAAGCGCACATCCACCTCATCACCAAGCTGATACGTTGAGCCGGTTGCTGCACCGATGAGGGACTGCTGAACGTCGTCGTAACGGAAATAGTCCGCTCCAAGCGTGGCAACCGGCACAAACCCATCTGCACCGGTCTCATTGAGGCGAACAAAAAGCCCAGCGCCGACAACCCCGGTAATCCTGCCAGCGAAACGGGCACCGATCTGATTGGCCAGAAAGGCGGCGATCAAGCGATCTGTCGTCTCCCTTTCGGCGAGCATGGCGCGCCGTTCGGTGCCCGAAAGGTGGTCGCCCAGCCGCTCCAACGCCTGAAGATCGGCTTCCTGAGCTTCCTCGGGCGTACCAAGGCTGTAGGCAGCCAGTAGGGCGCGGTGGACGAGCAGATCGGCGTAGCGCCTGATGGGCGACGTGAAGTGGGCATAGCGCCCGAGGTTAAGGCCGAAATGGCCGATGTTTTCGGGGGCATATTCTGCTTGCGCCTGGCTGCGCAGAACCATCTCGTTGATGAGCGGCTCATTGGGCGAGCCCTGCGCTTTCCGGAGGATGCCGTTGAAGTCGGCGGGTCTCAGCGACGATTGGCTGGCGATGGAGATGTTGATGCTTTTGAGAAACTCTCTGAGGCCCTCGAATTTCGCGCGGCTCGGGGCATCGTGCACCCGATACAGGCATACTCTCTTTTTTGCTTCCAACAGCTCGGCGGCGGCAACATTCGCCTGGATCATGAATTCTTCGATCAGCCGATGGGCATCGAGACGCTCCGGAACCCGCACGCGGCTGACCTCTCCAGCCTCGTTCAGCACAAGCTTGCGCTCCGGCAAATCCAAGGCAAGGGGGCTTCGTTTATCGCGCGCAACGCTCAGCGCCCGATACGCCGCCCATAAAGGTTTTAGAACGGGTTCGATGAATGACGGTGGGCAAGGCTCGATACCTTCGGCGGGCTCGCCCCCATCGATAGCGGCCTGCGCGGCTTCGTAGGCCAATCCTGCATGCAGCCTAATCCACACCCGGTGGAGGCTGTGCCGGAGCTTCCGCCCGTGGCGATCGATGACAATGCGGATTGCGAGAGCCGGGCGGTCCTCACCCTCGTGGAGTGAGCAAAGATCAGTCGAAAGCTTCTCAGGGAGCATGGGTATAACGCGGTCGGGGAAATAGACCGAGTTGCCACGTGTCCTTGCCTCACGGTCGAGCGCCGTATGCGGGCGGACGTAATAAGCTACGTCGGCGATCGCCACAGTGATGACGTAGCCGCCTTCATTTGATGGGTCGTCGTCCAGTGCCGCGTGTACGGCATCGTCATGATCCTTCGCATCAGCAGGGTCGATTGTAATCAGCGGGAGCTTGCGCCAATCCTCGCGCGTGCCCTGCGTGGCAGGCTCCAAACCCTCCACTTCGGCGATAACTTCCGCGGGGAAGGCATCAGGCAAGTCATTGCGCAGGATCGCGATTTGACTGATCGCCCTTTCGGTACCCAGCTGTCCGAACACTTCATCGACCTGAGCCTGCGGGTTATGCCTCCGTGCACCCGCAAGCCGTGTGGCAGCCACCAGATCACCCGCCTGTGCATCGCCAATAAGATGCTCAGGAACGGTCAGAACCTCAGACTTGCGATCCACCGGTTCAAGAAACGCGACGCCTTTGGATGGCCGGCGCAAAACGCCGAAATGTCGACCCTTGGGCTTGCCGATCACCTTGATGAGTTGAACCGTACCAGGCTCATCCGCATCGGGCTCGCTGAGCTTGCGCACCAGCACCATATCGCCAACGCCTGGGGGCGTCTGGCTGCCCGCGCTTCGTCGACCGCCACGCTTTTCTTTCAAGACAAACCGTAAACCCGTGTAGGCTTCACGGTCCAGCTTCGGCTGGACGAGCAAATCGCCCTCGTCATCGACCGACACGATGGTGGCCGGGAACACCGACGGTAGCTCGTCGGTACGCTGTAGATGCGCACCTTCTTTGACGATGAGGCCGCGATCGCGCAGTGACTTGAGTTGCTGCTTCAAGGTGATCCGTGCGGCACCTTTGACGCCGAATGCGCGCGCAATCTCGCGTTTGCCGCTTTGACCGGGATTATCGCGCAGGAAGCTGAGAATCTCGTCGTCCGACGGAAGCCGACTCATTCGGCGGTGGCCGCCTTTTTCGGTGCAGCCTTCTTGCTGGCCGCCTTCTTCGCAGGCGCTTTCTTTTTGCTGGCGGTTTTCTTGCCACCGGCCTTCGAAGCGCGAGCTGCAATCAACTCCAATGCCTGCTCAAGAGAAACGTCCTCAGGTTTGGTGTCTTTGGGGATCGTGGCATTGATCTTACCGTGTTTCACATAAGGGCCGTAACGGCCTTCATGGACGGTAACTGGTCCGCCGTCGGGATGGTCGCCCAGTGTCTTGAGCGCAGCCGGTGCTCCGCGCCGCGCACCACGACCGCCGCCAGCCGCTTTCTCCGCAAGTGCGGCTACGGCACGATTAAGACCGACCTCAAAGACTTCATCGACCGAGTCGAGATTGGCATACATGCCATCATGCAGAACGAAGGGGCCGTAACGGCCGATACCGGCCATGATGTCTTTCTGAGTTTCTGGGTGAGCACCCACCAATCTTGGCAACGATAGAAGGCGCAAGGCCTTTTCAAGGTCCATCGACGCTTTGCTCCAACCCTTCGGCAGGCTTGCTCGCTTGGGTTTTTGCGCTTCGCCGAGCTGCACATAGGGTCCGAAGCGCCCGTCGCGTAGCGTGATCTGTTCACCGGTTTCGGTGTCCTCGCCCAAAACGATCGGTCCCGTTTGCGCGTCGTCTTCGTTGTCGTTCGAAGCTAGCTGGCGGGTGTAGTTGCATTCGGGATAGTTTGAGCAACCGATAAACGCCCCGTATCGCGATATCTTGAGCGAGAGCCTGCCGTCCGCGCAGGCGGGACATGCGCGCGGGTCAGCGCCATCGCCTTTATCGGGAAAAACATGCGGTCCAAGGAGATCGTTAAGCGCATCGATGACCTGAGAAATCCTTAACTCGGAGATATCGTCAACTGACGACGAAAAGGCGGTCCAAAACGCCCGCAGCACGTCGCGCCAGTCTTTTTCGCCCGCAGATATCTCATCGAGCTGCTCTTCTAGCGATGCGGTGAAGTCATACTCAACGTAGCGCTTGAAAAACGCTTCAAGGAACGCGGTGACCAGACGACCCTTGTCGCTCGCGTAGATGCGACGCTTGTCGATGGTCATATAGTCCCGGTCCTGAAGGACCGCGAGCGTGGCTGCGTAGGTCGAGGGTCGACCGATACCCAGCTCCTCCATCCGCTTCACCAGGCTGGCCTCGGAATAACGCGGTGGCGGCTCGGTAAACTTCTCAGTTGCCTCGATCTTTTCCTGTGTGATCCGGTCGCGCTCGGTTATCGGCGGCAAGCGCTTGTCGTCTTCGTCCTTCGATGAGCCGCCAGTGTCGTAAGCAGCTAGAAACCCGTCGAAAGTGATGACCGAACCTGTGGCACGCAGCGACGCGGAATGGCCGTCGCCGGTCGCCACAAGGTCGACGCTTGTGCGCTCAGAAACGGACGCTGCCATCTGGCTCGCTACCGTCCGGGACCAGATCAACTGGTAGAGCTTCGCCTGGTCCGCATCAACGAAGCGTCGAACCATATCGGGTGTTCGGGACAAATCTGTGGGACGGATGGCTTCGTGCGCTTCCTGAGCGTTCTTGGCCTTTGACGAGTACATGCGCGGCGAGTCGGGAAGGTAGCGGTCGCCGTATGTTTCGCCAATCAACTGGCGCGTCGCGCGGATTGCTTCAGGCGCCATCTGAACGCCATCGGTCCGCATGTATGTGATGAGCCCGACGGTTTCGCCATTTATTTCCGTGCCTTCGTAAAGGCGCTGCGCCAGCCGCATGGTGATGGACGGCGATAGGCCAAGGCGTGAGGATGCATCTTGCTGCAGCGTTGAGGTCGTGAAGGGCGCGTATGGGTTACGGCGAACAGGTTTGGCCTCAACCTTCTCGACGGCGATTGACGCCTTTTCGAGCATCGCCTTGATTGTCGACGCCAGTTCCGCGTCAGTGAGGTCATGGCGGCCATATTTCGTCCCATTGAAACTTTGCAGCCGCGCCTCGAAGGGGGCGTTGGCACCGTTTTTGAGGTGAGAAAGGATCGTCCAATAGGCCTGTGGAACGAAAGACTCGATCTCTTGTTCGCGTTCGCAAACAAGGCGCAGCGCAACCGACTGCACGCGCCCTGCCGACCGCGAGCCAGGCAGCTTGCGCCACAGAACTGGCGACAGGGTGAAACCGACAAGATAATCGAGTGCCCGACGGGCGAGATAGGCGTCCACCAATGGTGCGTCGATCGCGCGGGGATTGGCCATGGCATCGAGCACAGCGCTCTTCGTGATGGCGTTGAAAACGACCCGGTCAACGGGTTTGTCTTTCAGCACCTTCTTCGATTTGAGAATCTCGAGCACATGCCAGGAGATCGCTTCCCCCTCGCGGTCGGGGTCCGTTGCGAGGATCACGCGATCCGCCTCTTTGGCGGTTTTTGCAATTTCGGTGATGGTTTTGGATTTGCCGCCATCATTCTGCCAGCGCATGGCAAAGTCGTTGTCTGGGTCTACGGACCCATCTTTCGAAGGCAAGTCGCGCACATGACCCATCGAAGCGAGAACCTTGTAGTTCTTGCCAAGGTATTTGTTGATGGTCTTCGCCTTTGCAGGCGACTCGACAATGACCAGATCCATTCTCGGGCTTTCTCTATCAGTCAAAGTGCTCGGTTTGACCGAACAGATTTCGCTTGAAGGTCCATCCTGACCGCGGCTGCCCGTCGGGGTACCTTCGTGCTATTGAAACAATCAAACAGGATGTCCGGAGCGTTTGGCGAACATGATGACGGCCTCCGTGATTGTCAAACCGGCATACGCGCTAAATATTCAAGCAGTTCGAAAAACTATCTAAGGTTGTGTAATAAACTATATACACCTATCGTGATTGAAGCTTGCCTCCTGTGGTTTAAGGAAGCTTCACTAGCTTAGTGTTCCGGCTAATCTGCAAATGGTTTGCACAACGGGTGGGGGGCCGTTTACGGCCATCGGTATGACGAAGTTCAACGATACTGAAGCAGTACGGCGCGCAGATGATGTCGAGTTAGGCGGATCAGGCGACATGGTAGACGGGGGTTCTAGTCCAACGCGGGCTGAAACCGCCCGTTATATTGTGTCGATGTTGGAGCAACTCGAAGAAATGGCCCACGCCGGTCGGCTGGATGTCTTGGGTGTCATGCTTGCAATGGCGCTTGAGCAGGCTCGCGATGAGGCAAGAGATTCGCCAACCTAGCACGGGATGTGCTGGCTGCGGCATTCAGATTATGAGCCCTGCGGAGGCGCGCACGCGAATCGATCGCCGGGATAGCGTACAACCTCACCCGCTAGCTCGTGCTCCAGCAGCCATGCCCGGGCAGGGCCGGGGGCAACGCCAGCAGCCTCAACAATCAGGTCAAACGTTGTCGGGCTGATGCTCAAGGCACTCGCCATCGTCCCATCCAATTCTTCCCATCGCTGGCTGTTTTCTCCTCCAGTGAAGTCCTCCGAAAAGCCGTTCGTATCGTTTGATGTGTCGGTGTTTTGTGCAGGCAGGCTAGCAAAGGTCTCCCCCGCATCCTGCTGATCAAGCATAGGCCCCAAATCTTCAAGAATGTCCTGGGCATTGCGAACAAGGTTCGCGCCATCGCGCAACAACTGATTGGGACCGACACTGCGCGGATCAAGCGGGAAGCCTGGCGTGGCCATGACGATGCGACCGAGATCGTTGGCTTGCCGTGTGGTGATCAGCGACCCCGAACGGATGGCCGCTTCCACGACCAAAAGCGCCAGAGACGCGCCTGCAACAAGACGGTTGCGGCGCGGGAAATCCTGCGCCCGCGGCGACCAGTTCAGGGGCATCTCCGAGTAAAGGGCACCGCCACTATCGGCAATCGAATCGGCAAGGCTCTGGTGCTCTGGCGGATAGACTTCACCAAGCCCGCCGCCGAAGAAGGCGATGGTCCCACTGGAGAGTGCTCCCAGATGCGCTGCAGCGTCGATGCCGCGCGCCAGACCGGAGACGACAATAATTCCTGCCGCGCCAAGGTCTGCGGCAACCTGCTTGGTATGCGCCAGCGCACCGGCGGACGCGTTACGCGAACCGACAATGGCAACCATGGGTCGGTTCGCCACGGCCTGCGCCGCTCCGCGTGTGCACAGCAGGGGAGGTGGCCGATCCGTTGTGGCAAGAGCGATTGGATAGCCCGCTTCCCCACGCGCCACGAAATGTGCGCCAAGACGTTGAGCGGCTTCCATCTCCGCCTCAATCTGCGCCACGGCGGGCGGATGCAGCGGCTGCCCCTTTCGCGCTGTGAAGCTGGGAAGCCTCGACAATGCCTCTTCGGCGCTACCGAACAGATTGATCAGTTCCTGAAAGCGAACAGGGCCGATCCGCGGCGTGCGCGCAAGCCGTAACCAGTTAAGACGCTGCGCGTCAGACAGTAAAGGCATTGCTCTGGCCATCACAGTGCCCCCGGCCAACACAGCGCGTTCAAGGTTTGCTGCCGGTCTTCGAGCCGCCAATCCGGCTCTCTTCGCCTGTCAGCAGCCGGCGAATGTTCTCTCGATGCTTCCAGAAAATAAGCACGACCATCACAAGGAAAACCTCGCCAAGCGCGATCGAGCCCAAAGGAGTGCCCGATAGAAAGAACGCGCCCAGAACGACGACGAGACCAGCGGTAAGCGCAGCAAGCGATGAATAGCGAAGCGTGACCGCCATTCCGATCCAGATAACCGCAAAAAGCGCTGCGTGCGGCCAGCTAAGCCCAATGAGAACGCCGAGAAAGGTTGCGACCCCCTTGCCACCCTTAAAGCGTAGCCAGACCGGGAAGCAGTGACCAACGAGGGCGCCGATGCCAGCAATCGCAGCGGTCGCGGGGCCGAACTGAGCGGCGAGCAAGACCGCGGCCGTGCCTTTTGCAGCGTCAAGAAGGAGCGTGGCGGCTGCAACGTCCTTCCGCCCGGTGCGCAAGACGTTTGTCGCTCCGATATTGCCTGAGCCGATCGTCCGGACATCACCCAGTCCAGCGAGTTTTCCTAAAATGAGCCCAAAGGGAATGGATCCAAGCAAATAGCTCAAGAGGAAGGCCGCCCCGTAGTAGGGCAAGGACGCGACAAGGTTGATGGGATCGGGCATGAGGGTCGGTCTTCAAACAGGCATGCGCAATCGGCTCGGCAGCCTATGTTCAGTAGCATGGCTTTGTTCCGGCTGCACGCTAGGCGACGATCTCCGCCGCGCCATCCATGGTGTATCGCGCGACAAGGCGACCGCCCACGAAGGTTGCCTTGATACGGCCGGAGAATCTCGCCTCCTCGAACGGCGAGTTCTTGGAGCGCGACAGAAGACTCTTGCGATCGAGAACCCAGGGCTCATCGGGGTCAAACACGATGACGTCGGCTGGAGCACCTGGCTTCAGCGTGCCCGCGTCAATGCCCAGTATTCGCGCCGGTGCCGTCGACAGCTTGGTCAAAAGGTCAGGCAATGTGAGGTACCCGTTATGAACCAGCCTTAAGGCCGCGGGCAGCAACGTTTCGACACCGACCGCACCATCATGTGCCTCAGCGAAGGGGTGTCGCTTGCGTTCGACGTCTTGCGGATCATGGTTCGAGACGATGACGTCGATGGTTCCGTCTGCCACGCCTTCAATCAGCGCCAAGCGATCATCTTCGGTGCGTAGCGGCGGGGACAGTTTGAGGAAGGTCCTCCACATTCCGATGTCGAGCTCGTTGAGAGAGAGGTGATTGATTGAAACACCTGCAGTCATCGAAACACCGGAAGCCTTGGCTCGGCGAACAGTATCAACACTTGTTGCGCAGGAGATCTGTGCCGCATGGTAGTGGCCGCCGGTGAGCCGGGCCAAGCGGATGTCGCGGTCCAGCATCACAAGCTCGGCTTCCTCGGGAATACCCGGCAATCCATAGCGTGTTGCGCGTTCTCCCTCGTGCATAACGCCATCGCCCCGCAGGTGGGCATCTTCGACGTGGTGGATGACCAGAGCCTCAAAGTCGCGCGCATAGGTCAAAGCGTGGCGAAAAATCGAGGCATCAGCGACCGCAGTCCGGCCGTTCGAAAAAGCCACCGCGCCAGCCTCTTGCAAAAGACCGAGCTCCGCCATT
Source organism: Pseudomonadota bacterium (assembly GCA_039024915.1). Taxonomy (NCBI): domain Bacteria; kingdom Pseudomonadati; phylum Pseudomonadota; species Pseudomonadota bacterium. Next base: position 119,467 of record JBCCPK010000006.1, on the reverse strand, counting down.
TCAGCTCCAGCGAGCCCTTTGGTAAGCGCAGCGATCGGGTGAATGTTGACGATCGCTGTATCGCGCGCGCGCCGCATCACGAAATCGACAAGCGCAGCATCATCAATCACGGGGTCCGTGTCCGGCAGCAGGCCCAGGGAAGTGACGCCACCTGCGGCTGCAGCTTGGCTAGCAGACGCCAAGGTTTCGAGGTGCTCGGCGCCCGGCTCTCCGGTTCGCGCTTGCATGTCGACAAGGCCCGGCGCGGCTACCGCCCCGTCTCCATCAAGCACAAGGCAGCCATCGGGTGTGCCCATGGTAAGGGCGTCAGGCCCCGCCGCGATTATCCTTCCATCCAGGATAAGGATCGCGCCGTGCGCATCGAGGTCTCGAGACGGATCGATCACCCGCACATTGGTGATTTTTACCGGTTGGCGTGCGCTTGATTGTTCCATCAATCGTCAAAGCCACGTTCGTTGCTCTGGGCATCGCCATTGGGCAGATGATGCGCAAGTGCATCAAGTACCGCCATGCGCACGGCCACGCCCATCTCAACCTGCTCGTTGATGACGCTCTGCGAGCTTTCGGCAATCTCCGGATCAATCTCTACACCGCGGTTCATAGGACCGGGGTGCATCACCAAGGCATCGTCCTTTGCGAGCGTCAGCTTATCTTGATCAAGACCGTAATAGCGAAAATACTCGCGCGTTGAGGGTACCAGCGCGGCGTTCATACGTTCGCGCTGCAACCGCAGCATCATCACGACGTCCGCGCCCTCAAGTGCTTTGCGCATTGAGGTCGTTACCTCGGCACCCAGGCGCTCCGCGTCGGCGGGCAGCAGCGTGGAAGGCCCGCAAAAGCGAACCGTAGCGCCCATTGCGTGCAACAACAGCAGGTTCGAGCGTGCAACGCGGGAATGCTTGATGTCGCCGCAAATGGCCACTGTGAGCCCTTCCAGCTTTCCCTTGTGGCGCCTGATTGTAAGGGCATCCAACAACGCTTGGGTGGGGTGTTCATGAGCCCCGTCGCCGGCATTGATCACCGAGCAACCAACCTTCCGTGCCAGAAGCGCCACGGCGCCTGCAGCATGGTGGCGCACCACAATAATGTCGGGCCGCATGGCGTTGAGCGTTGCCGCTGTGTCGACGAGTGTTTCGCCCTTTTTCACCGAAGATGATGCAACCGACATGTTCATAACGTCGGCACCGAGCCGCTTGCCGGCGAGTTCAAAGGACGATTGCGTGCGCGTTGAGGCTTCAAAAAACAGATTGATCTGTGTGCGCCCGCGCAGCTTCAGACTTTTTTTCTCGACCCGCCGGCTGACGGCTATTGCTTCTTCGGACAGATCAAGAAGGGCCTGAATGTCCCAGGGCTTCAGTCCGTCGATTCCCAACAGATGCCTGTGCGCAAAGCGCGGACCATCTGCAGGCGCAAGGGGTTCCGCCGGGGCGCTGGCCACGACCGAACCGGGCGAAGGTACGGATGTCATAAAAGTGGGTCTTAAACCCTGGGTACGCCTTTAAACAAGCGCCCAATTGCATCTGGTAGCGTTTTTACAAAGCTAGTTTGGGCGGGGCGCGTTTGGTTTCAACGCGGTGCAACCCAAACGCTCGATTGTGACGCGAAGACGTCTTCCAACGCACCGGTTGGCCGGTCGGTCTCAAGGTGAACCACCACCGTACCGTGGACCGCAGCGTGCTCAACCAGGTAGGTTGACAGCTTCTCCATGCTCTCCTCGTCCAACTGGGGTGCCAGACCCAAAATGGCATGGTGCGGCACATTCGGCATCGACGCCACGGGCAGCGAGAACACCCAAGCCTCTGCAAGTCCTGCAGCGTTATCGAATAAGTTCATGAGGGTCAGCTGATCCGCCTCATCCATCGCCGGCGGTTGCAAACGATCGAGGTCAATTCCCGCCCGCTCCTGAGCAATTCCGATGGAAAGCGGTTGCAGTTTTTCGATTGCGAGACGCAGGGGCTCTTCTTCCAACGGGCTGACCATCGCCAACGAACCACTGAGCGTCTCAAGAATTGTGGGCAGAGCACTTGGCAAGGTCTCCGCACTTGCCATGAGATGCTCAACGCCCTCGGCATAGCCGCTTTCAACGAGCGCCTCACCCAGGCGCAAGCGAGCCAACGCCCAACGCGGGTTTGCATCAAAAAGCGTCTTGTAAGCCTCGATGCCCGTTACAGTATCCTCTTTGAAGAGCTCATCGGCTTCGTAGAGTGGAGCGTGGGCCTGCAGAACACCTTCGGCTGAGTGTGCCTTGGTCGAACGGGGTTTCAGGATCGAGGAGAGGAGGCCGCCCTTACGTGATTTGCCAACTGTTGGCGCCGCTGACGATTGTTCAACGCTTGCCGGCTCATTGACATATTCCTGGTCGGAAGGCGCAAGCGGCGGAGGGGTCAGCGGACCGCCCTGCGTTGCAAGAACCGATCCCTTGCCAAGCAAGCGTTTTTGAACGGCCTTTTGGACCTTAGGCTCGAGCTCACCCCAGGCTGCCTGCGGGGCTGGCAGAGATGGGATCGGGCAATTAGCGCCGAGTGCGGAGATGCGGTTGAACACATCAATTGGAATACCCGCATTGTGCGCTTGAACGTCAGGCATCTGATGTTGGCTGAGGTAGCGCAGGGCGCTGTCCCGTGTCTGGCTGCTCCATCGTTGTGACACGCCGGCAAGCCATTGGTCGAAAGACTGACCAGATTTCATGGCTTCAAGGAGCGTCACGGCAATCAGCGCGTTGGTCAAAAGCGCATCAGCGAGACTTTCGCGGGCGATTGATATGGTGGCGAGCTTGTCACTCTCCTTGGCGCGATGGAGCGCCTCGGTCTGGTACCATTGGTGGGCGGAAGCGCTTGCTGCATAAAGATTTGCCGGTCGGTTGAGTTGGACCAGCGCGGGGCGTTTTTCGAGATTGTTGGCAAGCGTGGTAAGTTTCGAAGCGGTGTCGAACGATATGTCTAACCCGCCCGTTTGCTCGTCGTAACGTGCGGCCGTGAAGTTTTGGGCGAACAGCGCTACGATTTGCGATTGAGACATCAGCCGCAAAAGGCCGATACCGATGGACGCTTTGATCATTCCCTTTCCGCCGCTGATGGACGCAATGTGCACGGCAGCATTGTCGGTGATGGAAAGCGTCAGGCGGGCCTTCTCCTGGCCAAGCTTGCTTGCGATCTCAAGCATCTCTTCGCGCATGCGCGGCATGGCCTTTGGTCCGAGCTGCACATGTTTGACGCTCGCGACACTTAAGGACTGGGCGTTCTGGCCGATGAGCCGTCCACCAAGACCGCCGAGAACGAGGCCCGCAGACAAGCCGACAAGACTTCCCGTGCCTGCAACCCCCGCAATGCCCGCCGCCAAGCCGCCCACCAAGGTATGGCGTAACAGACTGGAAGGTAGAAGTTTCGCTGCGTCGTCGGCGGAGATATCGACAGTCGGCTGAACCGCAGTCACTGTCGGAGAGACCGCAGGTGCCTCTACTTCAGCAGGCGGGTCCGGCTGGGGCAGTGGCACTACTTCGGCTCGATCGACGAGTACAGCGGAAGCAGTCGTCTCCTCAGCGGTGGCGCGTGTGCGCTCAACGGTTGCCTGGGTGGCCTGAGCCGGCGCACCCATCGGCTGCTTTGGTCGCCGTATCGACTTAAGAAAGCCGCCGGATTTCGTTGATCGGGTCTGAGCTTCCTGGTTGCGCTGCGTCCCTATTCGACGCATTTCGGCCAACGACAAACCGCTCATGGTGTATTCTTTCCGTACGCAAAACTAGATCGATCTGGGCGGTGGCAATACGCGCGCAACCGCAACATGCAGATCGTAAAGCGGATTGCTTACTGAAAGGTTCAGCCAGCCTTACCGATTGAGGGCACGCAGCGCACGCATAGCATCAGTAAGAATCTCGGCTGCGGCGGCAGCGTCGAGCAGACGTTCACGGGCCTGCCTCGACGCGCCACCTTCACGCAGTTTGTCACCCGCGGACGCCGAGGATAGCCGCTCATCCCATAACAGCATCGGGAGCGCGATATGCTCGGACAGCGACCTGCGAAAGCCACGAACGGACTGAGCGCGAGGGCCGGAACTTCCATCCATGTTGAGGGGCAAACCGATCACAAGGCCGCAAACGCCTTCTCGATCAATGATCGAGGCCAGCGTGTGCGCATCTTGGACTAGTTTTGTGCGCCTGATGGTCTCCAGAGCCGATGCTAGCGTCCAATCGACATCGCTGATTGCCACTCCGATTGTCCTCGTGCCGGGGTCAAGTCCCAGCAGCGGCCCTTTGGTGCCGACCGCCTGCTGGAAAGCCCGAGGGTCGGTGAGCCAAGCAGGTGGTCCCATTATAAGCTACTGGAATGCCGATTCGGAAAAACTGCGCAGCTTGCGCGAGTGCAAGCGTTCATTGGGCATCGCGCGCAAAAGCTCCATGGCGCGAATGCCGATCTGAAGGTGCTGATTGACCTGCGTCTTATAAAACGCGCTCGCCATGCCCGGTAGTTTCAGTTCGCCGTGAAGCGGCTTGTCGGAGACGCACAAAAGCGTCCCATAGGGTACACGAAACCGGAACCCATTCGCGGCGATCGTTGCCGATTCCATATCCAGCGCCACGGCGCGAGACTGCGAGAACCGCTCGACGGGCTCTGAGAAGTCGCGAAGTTCCCAATTCCGATTGTCAATCGTCGCGACCGTACCAGTCCGCATAATTCGCTTGAGATCATAACCCGACAAGTTGGTGATTTCCGCAACAGCCTGCTCAAGCGCAACCTGCACTTCCGCGAGCGGGGGAATAGGAACCCAGGGTGGCAAGTCGGCATCCAGAACGTGGTCTTCGCGCACATACCCGTGCGCCAGAACGTAATCTCCCAACCGTTGCGAATTGCGCAGTCCGGCGCAGTGCCCAAGCATCAACCATGCGTGCGAGCGCAAAACGGCCACATGGTCGGTGATGGTCTTAGCGTTCGAGGGACCAACCCCAATATTGACAATCGAGACGCCGCCCTGATTGGCCGTACACAAGTGGTAGGCGGGCATTTGCGGCACACGCGCCGCGGCGGTCCCTTCCGCCTGTTTGTTCAACCGCACGTGAAATGTGGTTTTACCACCTGGTTCGACGAAGTGGCTGTAGACGCTATCTGGTTTCGATAGTTCGTTTTTCGAAAATTCAATGAATTCATCGATATAGAATTGATAGTTCGTGTAAAGAACAAAGTTTTGGAATGCGTCCGGCGGCGTCGCGGTGTAGTGCTTGAGACGATAGAGCGAATAATCGATGCGCGGCGCGGTAAACAGCGATAGCGGGTAGGGCTCCATTGATAACGACGGTGCTACCCCATTGACGATCGCGTCGTCCGTGATGCCAAGATCGGGCACATCGAAATAGTCTCGCAGGGGACGGTCGTCTTCGACGGTCCCATCCCCGCTTAAGACCATACCATCAGGGAACGCAAAGTGGATGGGAATCGGCGTTGATGATAGCCCGACCTCAACCGGCATTTCGTGATTGGCGATCAGCGCGCCGATCTGTTCAAGCAAATAGTTCCGGTAAAGTCCCGGTTGCGTGATCGTGGTTTCGTGGGTGCCCGGCCTTGTGACGTGCCCATACGCCAAACGGGAATCGACATCGGCATAGGTTTGGGTCGCGACCCGTATAAACGGGTAAAAACCGCGAACTTTGCCGCCATGCGCCTTTTGCGTTGAACCGCTGCCAGCCTCCATATGGGCATAAAAAGCGTCACGAAGACGCGCTGTTTCGTCCTTGTAAATCTCGTCTAGCGCGTCGACTGCTTCGCGCGCATCGTTGGTGGTCAGCGTTGAGTGCGAAGGATCTGCATGTGCTATCGCCATGAGAGCGTGAAGCCTTTCGAGTCGGAAGGAAAATACCCCGCGTGCCGAGCATATATCATCGTTCAGGTGTGCGTTGAAGCCATTGAAGCGCCACCAAGGCCGCGCTATCACCGCAATCGAAGGGGCGTCACAACCGCCCGCTTGGCCACCCACAATAGGATATCAACCTTGAGCGTCGATTCCGATACCGTCCACCGGATTGCTAACCTGGCTCGCATTCGGCTTCCCGAAGAGCGTGTTGAGCCGATGCGCGAGCAATTGAACACGATACTCGCTTTCGTCGAACAACTCGATGAGGTCGATACCGAGGGCGTTGAACCGATGACCTCGGTCGTTGAAACAACGATGCGTTTGCGCGCCGACGCGATCACCGATGGTAACAAGGCTGATGATGTCGTTGCAAACGCCCCATCAAGCGAAGATGGGTTCTTCATGGTTCCCAAGGTTGTGGAATAGAGCAGAGCGCGCAGCCTGCATCTAAACGCGACACCAGACCTGCATCCCGGCCGAAGAGGGCCACTCCCAGTTACGGCGATAAAAGACTGCATGACCGACCTAACCAACCTCACTCTTGCTGAAGCGCGTAGTGCACTGAAGGCGAAACAGTTTTCTTCGAAGGAGATCACGCAGGCCTATCTGGACGCGATAGAGCAGGCGAACGGGCGCATGAATGCCTATGTCGCCGTTACGGCGGATCGTGCTCTTGAAATGGCTGCCGCCTCGGATGAGCGTCTTTCCAGAGGCGACACTGGTTCGCTTGAGGGCATCCCCTTGGGTATCAAGGATCTCTTTGCGACCAAGGGAGCGCATACGCAGGCAGCGAGCGGCATTCTGGACAGTTTCAAGCCGCCGTATGAATCCACCGTCACGCAGAATCTGTGGGACGACGGCGCGGTTATGCTGGGCAAGCTCAACATGGATGAGTTTGCCATGGGCTCATCCAATGAGACGTCGGTCTACGGACCGGTTGTCAATCCTTGGCGCTCGCAGACGTCGAACGCTGATCTGGTCCCCGGTGGTTCATCGGGCGGGTCAGCCGCTGCGGTTGCCGGGTGGTTATGCGCAGCTGCGACTGCGACAGACACAGGCGGGTCGATCCGCCAGCCGGCCGCGTTCACCGGGACCGTCGGCATCAAACCTACCTACGGCCGATGCTCCCGCTGGGGTGTTGTCGCGTTTGCGTCATCCCTTGATCAGGCCGGACCCATCACCCGGGATGTGCGTGATTCAGCGATCATGCTGCGGTCGATGGCCTCGGTCGACCACAAGGACACGACAAGCGTGGATCGTGAGGTGCCGGATTACGAAGCGGCGCTCGGTAAAACCATCGCAGGCATGACGATCGGCATCCCCAAAGAGTACCGGATGGATGGAATGCCGGCGGAAATCGAAGCGCTCTGGCAGACCGGCATTGGTTGGCTGAAAGATGCAGGCGCGACTATCAAAGACATAAGCCTCCCGCACACGAAGTATGCGTTGCCCGCATACTACATTGTCGCACCTGCCGAAGCGTCGTCGAATCTGGCCCGTTATGATGGGGTCCGCTATGGAAAACGCGCCGGCGCGACCGATGTTATCTCCATGTACGAAAACTCCAGGGGCGAAGGGTTTGGTGATGAGGTGCAAAGGCGCATCCTGATCGGCACCTATGTCTTGTCTGCAGGCTATTACGATGCCTACTACAAGAAGGCACAACGCGTCCGCACACTGATCAAGCAGGATTTCGAGACGGTTTATGCCGATGGTGTCGATGCGATCCTGACACCGACGACGCCATCTGCCGCTTTCGGCGTTGACGCCATGTCGACGGCCTCGCCAATAGAAATGTACCTCAATGATATTTTCACTGTGACAGTGAACATGGCCGGCTTACCGGGCATCTCCGTCCCCGCAGGCCTTTCTGGCGAAGGTTTGCCGCTGGGCCTGCAGCTTATCGGTCGTCCTTTCGACGAGGAGACGCTTTTCACCCTCGCAGACGTCATTGAAAAGCAGGCTGGCCATTTCTCGCCGTCCAAATGGTGGTGAGTGGATGAGATTCGACCCTGTCACGATCAGGAAGGCTCGGGAGGACGATGTCGATGTTCTCATCGACGTGGCGCTTGCTGCATGCCTTTCGTCCATTGCTCATCTGCCCGAGTTCCGTGATCGTCAGCACGAGATGCGCGGAGCTTTTGAGCGTTTTGTGCCTGAACAACTCGACAGCACCATACTCATCGAACGCAACGGCGAGACCGCTGGGTTGCTTTCTGTGGAGGTTTCCCGCGGCGAGATAACCGATGTGTGGGTTCGGCCCGACCATCAAGGAATGGGCATCGGCGCATCTTTGATGGCTGCAGGGGAAAGTGCAGCGCGGCAGGCAGGCCAAACATGTACCTGGCTGACTTGCCACCACGAGAACCAGCACGCCCTTAGGTTTTATCGCGCGCAAGGCTACGCGCTTTTGTCCATCGAAGAGCACGACGCGGAAAGCCTCGTCGGCGTGCGCTACCCGCGTGCGTTGCTCGGCAAGCAGCTATCAAGGCCCCATGCGCCCACCGCAGCTGATATGGCCGGTGTCCGCGCTGGCATAGATATGCTTGATCCTATGCTCGTCTCCCTTATCGCGGAGCGATTTGCCTTCATTGATCGGGCGGCTGAGGTGAAGGAAGGAACGGCCATTCCTGCCAGGGTGACGCCGCGGGTTGAGCAGGTTGTTAGCAATGCGCGGAAGCAAGCGCTTGCGATCGGTTTTGATCCCGACCTCACCGAAACTTTGTGGCGAACCATGGTCGAACTCGCGATCGCGCGCGAGGAAATCCATCTTGGCGGTGATCTGGCTGATACCGGATCATGAGCAGACTGCCGCTATCACGCATGCTGTTTGGCACATTCACAGGTATCCTTGCGGTCTTGATGCTCGTGATTGCGGTCCTTCTGGCAATCCTGATCACTTTGAACACCATGCGCGGGGAAGACGCTATGAACGGCCAACTGATGGTCACGGCGATCTTCTTCGTGATTGGAGCTTTGGGGTTTTACGGCCTCAAGCGCTGGGTGAGGGGCCTTGAAAACAAATAGCCCCTCGGTACGCATCCGATAGGACGAACGCTAAAATGAACCAACATGTTCAATTGCCGGAGAACCGGCAGGCTGACCCCAAGAAGTTTATTCCCGGTTCGACCGGGGACTGGGAGCTGATCATCGGTCTTGAGGTGCACGCCCAAGTTACCAGCGAGTCCAAGCTTTTCTCCGGTGCATCGACCCAATTCGGCAACGCGCCAAATTCAAACGTCTCGCTTGTTGACGCGGCGATGCCTGGGATGCTGCCCGTTATCAACGCGGAATGCGTGAAACAGGCCGTCCGAACCGGGCTTGGCCTCAAGGCCCAGATCAACCTTCGGTCGGTCTTTGATCGCAAGAACTACTTCTATCCCGACCTGCCGCAAGGCTACCAGATTTCCCAATTTCTCGACCCTATTGTGGGTGAAGGAGTCATAACCGTCGACCAAGCAGACGGTACGAGCTTCGAGGTCGGCATTGAGCGGCTTCACCTTGAGCAGGACGCGGGCAAGAGCCTGCATGATCAGCACCCGACCATGAGCTTTGTCGATCTTAACCGGTCTGGCGTCGCGCTGATGGAAATCGTTTCCAAACCCGACATCCGTTCGTCGGAGGAAGCCCGGGCCTATCTGACCAAGCTGCGGTCAATCCTTCGCTATCTGGGCACCTGTGACGGCAATATGGAAGAAGGCTCCATGCGGGCCGATATCAATGTCTCGGTGCGGCGACCGGGCGAGGGGTTTGGCACCCGTTGCGAGATCAAGAACGTGAACTCCATGCGCTTCGCCGTGCAGGCCATCGAATATGAAGCCCGGCGTCAGATCGCCATTTTGGAGGACGGTGGAGAGATCGATCAGGAAACGCGCCTGTTTGATCCGAGCAAGGGTGAGACCCGCTCCATGCGCTCAAAGGAAGAAGCGCACGACTACCGATACTTCCCCGATCCCGACTTGCTGCCGCTTGAATTCGACCAGGCCTTTGTCGATGGGCTTGCTGATGACTTGCCCGAACTACCTGATGACAAGAAGCAGCGCTTCATCGCCGACTATGGCATCACCCCGTATGACGCCTCGGTGCTTGTCTCTGAACGAGAAACCGCCGATTTCTTTGATCAAGTGGCCAGAGGGCGGGATGGTAAGCAAGCAGCGAACTGGACAATTAATGAGCTTTTCGGTCGTCTGAACAAGGAAGGCTTGAGTGTTTCCAACAGCCCGGTCTCATCCGAACAGCTCGGCGCGATCATTGATCTGATCGGCGAACAGGTGATCTCCGGTAAGATCGGCAAGGAGCTGTTTGAGATCGTCTGGTCCGAGGGCGGCGATCCGCGTCAGATCGTGGACGATCGTGGCATGAAGCAGGTGACCGACACCGGTGCGATCGAGGCTGCCGTTGATGAGGTGATCGCGGCCAACCCCGATAAGGTCGAGCAGGCGAAAGCCAAGCCAAACCTCGCAGGATGGTTTGTCGGTCAGGTCATGAAAGCGACAGGTGGCAAAGCCAATCCGCAAGCAGTTCAACAGATGGTGCGCGACAAGCTGGGCCTGTAGGCTGCCTAAAAAACAGGGGGTAGCGCCATGAAGAGATTTCTCGCAATCGCCATTCCGGTTTTTCTGATCGGGTTCGTCGCCGGTAATGCATTTTGGTATCTCGCATCGCCCCTGTGGATCGATCAGGTTGTCGATGAAGCACTGCCAGATGAGTTGATGGTGTCGGTGATACGTGCGGGGACGTTTCAGGGCGCCGACCGGGCACACCAAGGCGCTGGAAACGCTATGCAGCTCGAAACCGCCACTGGCGCGCCGCTCATTCGCTTCACCGAGTTCGAAGTGACCAACGGGCCAGATCTTGAGGTTTGGCTCGTCGCTGATCCTGCCCCGGCGAACTCGCGTGCAGTCCTTGAGAGCGAGTGGGTTTCTTTGGGACTGCTCAAGGGCAATATCGGCGACCAAACCTACACTGTGCCAGAAGGCGTAGACCTGAGCGAATATGGCTCGGTCGTGATCTGGTGCGAGCAGTTTTCGGTTTTATTCGCGACCGCCACGCTTACGGCCACGCAGTAGAGCACCCTATCCGCCCAGGCCGTAAAGATTGGCAGACGCCTGATAGGCCTGCACTGCGGCTTCCATCGCCTTCTGCGCTTGGGCAGCAGTCGCCGTGCTGTCCCACGATGAGGATGTTGCTTGCGCCGCCAGCGGGGAAGTGAGTGCGCTCATGCCGCCAGCAGCCTCTGTATCCACTCCAGCCGCCCGCTGTTTGGCAAGTTCCATTTGAGCTTGTTGTTTGGTTGCCTGCGCCTGGCGCGCTACTGCCTGATCCTGGGTCGATGGCTCGGCTGGCGCGAGCGCGGCACGGATCACGACCTCCATCTTGCGGATGGTGGCCTCTGGGGTGCGTTCAGGCGACGAATCGATCTGGACCTCGCCAGATGTTGCGTATTTTTTGCCGTCGGGCCCCTTGGTGTATTGATAGGTTGGGGCGCCGGCGTAGGAACCACCAACTTGCGCGTGGGCTTGCTCGTGCGCGCGCACTTCGGCGTCGCGTTTCTTGAGTTTTTCGACCTGACGTTCCTGGGCCTCGGTCAACTCACCGTCTGGCGAACCGGCGCGCACGGAAGGGCTTTCCCCTGCTGCGCCAGCGGGGGATTTCAAACTGGCTTGCCCATTCACCGGACTCTCACGCCCGATGTTGCCAGCCATTCCAATTGCAGGGAGGTAGGTACTCAGCTCCACCGCATACTCCGTACTTGTCGGTTCCGAAACTAGCTTCCAAAGATCAGGAAAACGTTACCGGGCCGCCCTTTCATCCGCTGGCGCATACCCGTATGTCAGGTCGACGCTCCAGGCCGTGCGGCCTCCAAATGAGAGATCATGATGACCGAACAGAAGACGCCGATTGACCTGTTTTTCTGGCCGACGCCCAATGGGTTCAAAGTCACAATCTACTTCGAGGAAACGGGTATTCCTTACACGGTGTATCCGATCAACATCGGTAAAGGTGACCAGTTCAAGCCCGACTTTCTGAAGATCGCCCCAAACAATCGTATGCCCGCCATTATCGACCCGGAAGGTCCGGGCGGTGAACCGATATCGATCTTTGAGTCCGGCGCAATCCTGCAATATCTGGGCCGCAAATTTGGGCAATTTTACCCAACCGACGAGCGGTCGCGTGTGCAGGTCGAGGAATGGCTGATGTGGCAGATGGGCGGCTTCGGCCCGATGCTTGGCCAGAACCATCATTTCAACACCTACGCGCCCGAAGATGTGCCCTACGCGAAGAAACGCTACACCGATGAAACGCATCGGCTTTACGGCGTCCTGAACAAGCAGCTCAATGGTCAGGACTACATTGCTGGCGACTATTCCATCGCCGATATGGCCTGTATCGGTTGGGCGAGGGGATGGGAGAAGCAGCAGATGGACATTGCCGAGTTTCCCAATCTTGAACGTTGGATGGCCACGATGATGGATCGGCCCGGCGTCAAGCGCGGGCTCGAAGTCGGGGCCGATTTCCGCAAGCCGATGAGTGAGGAGGACAAAAAGGTGCTATTTGGTCAGCGTGCGCGCTGACGGCGCTCAGCCGCGCCCGGCCGTTGGCGACAACTGGTGAAGGTCGACCCCCAGACCTGAAAGGCTGGCTGCGTACAGGAGAGGGGCAGGCGTGGTGAATAATTCGTCAGCAGACATCTCCGCGTTCAGCCAGACGTTGTTCAAAATCTCTGTGTCGAGTTGTCCAGCGGTCCAGCTTGCAAAACCGACAGCCAGCAAAAAGCGCTCAGGACCCTGGCCGCTGCCTATCTCGCGCAAGGTGTCGAGGGTCGTGCTCAACTCGACGCCGTCCGCAACTTTCACAGTTCCTTCTCGCGTAACGCCCGAAGGCGCATGCAGAAGGAAGCCTCTGCTCTTCTCAACGGGCCCACCCAACAATAGCGGCGCGGAGAGTGTATCGGGCTGCTCGGTTTCCTCGCCGGGTAGCAGGTCTAGCTCTCGCATGATGTCGGCGATGCTGCGCTTGGGGTCCGGCTTGTTGACCACTAAACCCATCGCCCCGTTGGCATCGTGCATGCAAAGATAGATGACCGTGCGCTGAAAGCGGCTATCCCCTATGGTCGGCATCGCGATAAGCGCTTGTCCGGCAAGGCTGGGAAAGGTTTGATCAGGCATGCGGCTGGTGACCGGAATGGTGATGAGGGAGAGACAACGTTACGATGCGAAAAGTTGGGTCTGAGACCTCAGCCGTCAAGCGTGTGGTGATTCCCAAGCAGGAGTATCGTGCCTCGCAAAAACCCGACATGCAAAGTTCCGCTCGCAGGCCCACCCCATTGTTGGTCTTTTGTGATTGCGTTCAGCAGATCGGAACCACCGTCTTCCAGATCGTCTACGGGCAAATGCCACGGCTTCCATCGGTGTTTGCTCTCGTCGGCGTGACGTTTGCTGGCAGCGCATCGGCTCAAGATCAGCACGCGGTACGCTTCGCCGGGGCGGAGCTGTCGATTGAAGCCGCACCCGCTGTTGTTGTGCCAATGCTTGCCGATGCGCTGATGCTTGAGGAGGGCGACCAGCTCGCCTTTTTGCACGTTGAACTCGATGAAGGTTGGAAAACCTATTGGCGAGCGCCAGGCCGCTTTGGCTTGGAGCCCAGCTTCGACTGGTCGCACAGCGGCAATTTACTGAACGTGCGCGTCGCATTCCCGGCGCCACAGCTTTTTGACGAAGCGGACGGGCAGTCAATCGGCTACACAAACGACACGATCTGGCCTGTTGTGTTGACCCCTTATGACGCGGACCAGCCTATCGATGTCGATCTCAGCTTCACGATCGGCTTGTGTGAGGTTCTTTGCGTGCCCGCTTCTGGCGCGTTGCGGATTAACCTCGGGACTGATGTGGCAGCTAGCCCCCCCGATGGTTCCAGCCTGTCAGGCTATCTGACCCTTCTGAGCCGCCTGCCAGTAGTGGTCGATGATCTGACTATGGGCACAGCTGACGTTCTCGACCGGTTCTGGATCCTTGAGCGCTTCGATGGGCATGCTTCAAAGGTCTGGAACACCATGCCCTCGGCTGAAACACTTTCTCATATTCCCCGGCCCATCAACCTGTTGGAAGTCGTCCCAGGGCGAAGCGTGAGGGTTCAGGCCTTCCCATCGCACAGCGGCGGGTGAGGGGTGGTTTCTGCGACGTGTCAGCTTATGTTGCGAAACAGGAAATTGACGTGCTCACCAGAGCGCAACACATAAGCGAGGAAGCCCAATGCCCCTTTCCGTCGGCGATGCCCTACCAGATGTCCCACTCACCGCTATCACAGCCGAGGGTCCAGCTGAAATGAGCAAAAGCGATCTTTTTGCTGGTAAGAAGGTTGTCCTTTTTGCTGTACCGGGCGCGTTCACGCCGACCTGCAACAACAACCACCTGCCGAGCTACGTGAAACATGCCGGTGATCTGAAAGCCAAAGGCGTAGACGCCATCGCTGTGGTCTCAGTCAACGATCCGTTCGTGATGGCCGAGTGGAAGAAAGCCGGCGATCCGGATGATGCCATCACTTTCCTTGCCGACGGCAGCGCAACATTCACAACTGCGGCTGACATGGTCCTTGATGGGTCGGCGTTCGGCTTGGGGTCGCGTTCTCTGCGTTATGCCGCGGTGGTGGATGATGGCGTAATCTCTGCGTTGGCTGTGGAGGACTCGCCTGCCGAAGCGAAGGCTTCAAGTGCGGATGCAATCCTCACTATGCTTGACTGAGTGTAAACCCAACCGTTGCGACGGCGTTTACAAGTGTAAAGGCGGGCGCCAAGCCCGCCTGCGTTTTCGGCGCAATAGCGCGGGTCGTATGGTTACCCGATTTTATAGCGTTACCAACGCCTTAAACTTCGATTCAAAGAGAATTAAGCGCAAGTTTTAGCCAGCTATTCAAATCATTCAGGCCAGTCTGTCTGCAACGAGGCCAAGGTATCGCCAGGAACGCGAGACCGCCTCCGGACAAGACAGGAGTCGTCAACAATGGCACGTTTTGCCTTAAACGAGTTTGAAGCCGGTTTCATAGGAACGCGCACGCCGGATGCGAAGATATTCTTTGATCTGGGCATGATGTATGCGGTGGGTCGTTCGGTTCCCGTCGATCTCGTCGCCGCCCACAAATGGTTCAATCTGTCCAGTTTGCGCGGCAGCGAAGCGGCAAAAGCCCAACGCGAATCTGTTGCTGCGGAGATGTCCCCTACGGATGTGCAGTCGGCGCTTCAGGCGGCACGCCAGTTCCTTGCAGCGAACCGTTAATGCATCTTAATGCTGCATTGCACAATATGCATGGCTGAGTTGCGTCCGGGCACCTGCAAAAGCGGTGCCCGGTATCGTATGTGGGCTTCAGATCAACCCCCCAAAGCGATCTGAAAGGAACGCCCCAATGCCAATGCTCAAAAGGATTGCTAGCCCGTTCGAACGTCTGGTTGGCGCATATGCAGAACATCGTGCACGCCAGGAAGAAGAGCGTCGTACCGAATTCCAATATGCTCGCGAGATGCGCGCCCGCTCGGTCTACGGTACGCCCCAATATTACTACTACAACGCCATCGTCGTGAACCTCGGCGGCCGCTAAGTCGGCCGTTAGGATCCGCGCAGCCGCTGGTTGACAATTTGCCCTTGCCACATAACAAGCAGGCCGAGGGCATGTGGCCGAGTGGCTGAAGGCGCTCCCCTGCTAAGGGAGTATGCGGTGTAGAGCCGTATCGAGGGTTCGAATCCCTCCATGCCCGCCATTCGAATTTGATCGTTTGGTACGTTTGGGCCCCTCCTGGTGAGGGGCCCTTTTCTTTTGAATGGACGCTGATTGCGCGAAGAAATCCATGGTGGAGCTGCACTCCCTGTGCGCCCAGCGCAGTGCGTGCTAGAAGAGGTGCGTATCGTCCTAAGCTGTGGTTTTGCCATGAGTTCGAATGTCACCGCCCTGTCTGGAACCCCGTCATCGGCGGCAGTTGGGCACAACGCTTCACACGCACGCAATCAACCGATTGACCTCGATTTGAGTTGGGTACGTGATGTGCGGGTCAACCTCTCAGCGACACAAAGGCGCGTCGCGACGTTACCTGGGCGCAGAACCGTCAAAAAGGCCGCTCAGGCCGCGTGGCTCCTCAAAGGTGTGACATGCATCGATCTGACCACGCTCAACGGTGACGACACCGCGGAGCGCGTGAAGCGGCTGTGCGGGAAGGCTATGCGGCCCATTCGCAACGATCTGCTCGCTGCGATGGGTATGGGCGATCATGAGATCCAGACCGGGGCGGTCTGCGTCTACCATCGCTTCGTTGAGACAGCGGCGAAGGCGCTGGAAGGCAGCAATATTCCGGTGGCCGCAGTTTCAACAGGCTTTCCGGCTGGATTGTCGCCACATCATCTGAAAGTCCAGGAGATCAAGGAATCCGTCGCCGCTGGCGCAAGCGAAATCGATATCGTGATCACCCGCGAACATGTTCTCACGGCCAACTGGCAAGCGCTGTACGATGAGATGCGCGAGTACCGCGAAGCGTGCGGGGCCGCGCACGTAAAGGCCATTTTGGCCACCGGCGATATCAAGACGATGCGAAACGTTGCGCGGGCGTCGCTCGTTTGCATGATGGCTGGAGCGGACTTCATCAAGACATCGACCGGCAAAGAAGGCATCAATGCCACCCTTGGTGTTTCCCTCACCATGGTCCGGTGCATACGCGCCTTCGAAGAGCGCACCGGGATAAAAGTCGGCTACAAGCCGGCGGGCGGTATCTCAACTGCCAAGGACATGCTGACCTATCAGTTTCTCATGCGCGAAGAGCTTGGTAAGCGCTGGCTCGAGCCAGACCTTTTTCGGCTCGGTGCTTCAAGCCTGCTTGCCGATATCGAGCGGCAGCTCGAACATCATGTTACCGGCGCATACTCCGCCTTCAATCGTCACGCGATAGGATAAGCGCACATGAGCGTTGCCGAGTTTTTCGAAACGATGGACTACGGTGCAGCACCGGAAGGTGACACCGAAGCGCGCGGATGGATCAAAAGCCATCAAGGCGCTTTTGGGCACTTTATCGACGGACGCTTCACAGAGCCTAGCAACCCGATTGATACCTTTGAGCCTGCAACAGGCGCTGTGCTGGCCACGATTTCGAAAGGTTCCAGGGCCGACGTCGATAAAGCGGTGAAAGCAGCCAAGGCCGCGCAAAAGAAATGGGCAACGATGCCCGGTCGCGACCGCGCAAGGCATTTGTATGCACTTGCCCGCATGGTGCAGCGGCACGCACGGCTGTTTGCCGTTCTTGAAGCGCTTGATAACGGCAAACCAATCCGTGAGACGCGCGACATTGATGTGCCATTGGTCGCTCGACATTTCACCCACCATGCGGGTTGGGCACAACTGCAAGAAAAGGAGTTTCCCGGGTACGCGCCTGTCGGCGTCGCCGGCCAGATTATCCCGTGGAACTTTCCGCTCCTCATGCTCGCTTGGAAAGTTGCTCCCGCCTTGGCGTTTGGCAACACGGTCGTTCTCAAGCCGGCGGAGTGGACCTCACTGACAGCGTTGCTGTTTGCCGAACTCGCAACGCAAGTAGGCCTGCCACCGGGCGTTCTTAATATCATCACCGGGGAAGGGGAGACGGGCGCTCTGCTGGTGGACCATCCCGAAATCGACAAGGTCGCGTTCACTGGTTCGACGGAAGTTGGCAGGCTGATCCGCAAACAAACGGCAGGAAGCGGTAAGGCGCTGACGCTCGAACTGGGCGGCAAGTCGCCTTTCATCGTTTTTGACGATGCCGATCTTGATGGTGCCGTCGAGGGGGTTGTCGATGCCATCTGGTTCAACCAGGGCCAGGTGTGCTGCGCAGGCTCGCGTCTGCTGCTCCATGAGCCAATCGCCGAGACTTTTCTGGCGCGTCTGGAAAAACGCATGGAAACCCTACGTGTCGGCGCGCCGCTCGACAAAACAATCGACATGGGAGCCATTGTCGCTCCAGTTCAGCACCAACGCATCGCGGATCTGGTCGATGAGGGCGTCAAGGATGGTGCGAGACTGGTCCAGCCAACCGTGGGGCAGGTTCCGACGTCGGGATCGTTTTATCCGCCAACCTTACTGGCAAACGTGGTGACGTCTTCGACGGTTGCAACTGAGGAAATCTTCGGCCCGGTTGCCGTCTCAATGACCTTCCGGACGCCGGATGAAGCCGTCCAGCTTGCCAACCACTCGCGTTACGGCCTTGCCGCATCGGTTTGGTCGGAGAGCATCTCGCTTGCGCTCGAGGTCGCGGCGCGAATGGATACAGGCATCGTCTGGGTTAACGACACCAATATGATGGACGCCGCTTGTGGCTTCGGCGGCAAAAAGGAGTCTGGTTTTGGACGAGAAGGCGGGCGCGAAGGAGCGTTTGCTTACCTCAGATCTCCCTTGTGGTCGAAAGCGAAGCTGCGCGCTGCATGGACGCCACCGGAACCTATGCCAGTGGCGGGTGGTTTCTCGGCACCGGCGATCGATCGTACGGCGAAACTTTACATCGGAGGCAAGCAGATTCGGCCAGATGGTAATTATAGCCGCCCGGTCCTGACCTCCAAGGGCGCCCACGTGGCCGATGTCGGCGTTGGAAACCGCAAAGACATTCGTAACGCTGTGGCGGCTGCCCGAAAGAGCGACAGCTGGACCAAGGCCAGCGCGCACAACCGCGCGCAGGTGCTTTTCTACCTGGCTGAAAACCTCGCGGCTCGAGAGCAAGAATTCATCGAGCGCTTAGCCTCTGTAAGTGGCGGCGGAAAGACGAAGGCGCACAAGCAGTTCGAACAGAGCCTTGATCGACTGTTTCTTTATGCCGCATACGCCGACAAGTTCGAGGGCAGGGTGCATGAGCCACCACTGCACGGCGTCGCGATTGCCATGCACGAACCGTTGGGCGTCGTGGGGGTTGTCTGCCCGCATGAAGAACCGTTGCTGGCAATGGTCTCGCTGGCAGCGCCGCTGCTTGCGACCGGCAATCGCGTCGTGGTTGTTCCAAGCGAAGCCAACCCGCTTATCGCGACCGACCTTTACAGCGTACTCGAAACCTCTGATGTTCCTGCTGGTGCATTCAACATTGTCACCGGCAGTTCGAACGAACTCGCGGCCGTGCTGGCCTCGCATGCGGACGTTGATGGCCTTTGGGCTTTCGGGTCACCGGAGCTTTCAGCACAGTGCGAAGCGCTCTCGGTCAGCAATCTCAAACGGACATTTGTGGATTATGGCCGGGCTACGGACTGGTACAGCGACGATGCAGCAGGCGAAGAATGGCTCCGCCGCTCTGTGGATGTGAAGAACGTTTGGGTGCCTTATGGCGAGTAACAGTTTATTAGGGGTGCTGTTTAACAGCACCTTCACGTGATTCCTTGAATGTCGCCCTATGAATTCATGCTTTGTGAACACTCCGGTTCCCGGCGCCAAGATGCGTTGGCTGGCCGTGTTTACGGCCATTTTGTATCGAGTACGGCATCATGATGAGCTTTAGTGGCGTGCTTGCGCGTCTTGCAACGGGGGGCGCGCCGCTCGCCCGGATTATCTGCGTGAACATGCCCTACAAAAAGGCGTTTGCGAGCCTTGCCTGCGCGTTTGCCTTAGCTGGTTGCGCTGCTTTTTCCGATCTTGAAGGCAGCGGACGCAACAATACAGAAGCACTTTCTGCGGCTCCCGGTGGCGGCGACGGCATCGATGACGATGCGCTTGGTGTTTCTGCCAGCCCGGTTGTGACAACGCGTTACCGGAACCTGCGGCGCGGGGGTGGGCGTGATCAGGTTGGGCGTCCCTATCGCATCGGCGGACGCCTCTATACGCCGCGGGAAGATCCCAATTACGATCGCACAGGCATGGCCTCTTGGTATGGTCCAGGATTTCACGGACGCCTAACCGCGAACGGCGAGGTTTTTGACCAGTACACACTTTCGGCTGCGCATCCGACATTGCCCTTGCCCAGCTATGTCCGTGTAACCAATCTCGACAATGATCACTCGGTTGTCGTTCGGGTGAATGATCGCGGGCCGTTCGCTCATAATCGTATCATCGATCTGTCAAAACGTGCCGCCGATGTTCTGGATATGCGAGCCGATGGTGTGGGCCGCGTCCGTGTTCAATATCTTGATCGCGCTCCCTTGCATGGGCAGGACGTCGAGTGGCTGGAAGCCAGCGCGCGCATTCCGGGTAACGCGCCGCAAGCATCCGATACGATGTTTGCTTCCGCTCCAGTCTTTGCTCCGGTCCGCCAAGCGGCAGCAGGCGCGGTCAGCGCGCTCACGCCCACACCCGCACCACAACCAGTCCGAACGGCGACACGTGCTCCGGCTACGGCTGTTCCGGCCCTCGCGTCTGCGCCCGAGCCAACCGCAACGTCCGCGCCGCTTGTGTTGGCGCCACCCATTGCGCCCCGCGCTGTCTCAGCCGTACCAAGTTTCGCACCAATTGCGCCAGGCCGTGACCCGCGTGCGCCAATTCCTAGCGCTACTGTCGGGCTGATGCCTATCGCGCCCGGCGCGGAGCCTATTGAAACGCGCGCAGGCCATAGGGGGGGTCTTGCGGCAGGTTTCACACAGCGCAATCAGGATGCGCGCGCCCACAGCGTTCGCATTGCTTCAGCCCATGGGACTGCCACCGCTCACGCGTTAGATGCAGCATCGGCGTTGGCGCTGCAGTCTCAAACGCTCCTGCACGCCCAGACGTTAGCCCAAGTCCCCGCTACAGCTCCCGTAGCTGTTGGCGATCAAACAGCCTCATTCCAGATCGGTGTCTTTGGGGATGCAGCGAATGTGGTTCGTGTTCGTGGCCAGTTGGGCGAATTCGGTCGGGTGGTCACTGAGCCGATTTCCTCGCGCGGACGAACTCTGACCCGCGTCGAACTGCAAGTCCGGGTTGCCGATCGCTCTGCTGCAGATGTTGTCTTGCAACGTCTGGCGGGCCAAGGTTACACCGACGCTTACCTGATCGACGTTACGCGTTCCTGATTCGAGGCCCGGGCCGGGTCACCGGAGAGGTTGACGGTCGGCAGACCCATTGCGTTTAGTAAGTAAGCGTCGCGGTCATCAACGTCACTCTGCCGGAGCCCATGGTACGGACAGTTCGCCTTACGTGCGCGGTCATCGCAGCGGTTGCGGCCCTTGGGGTCTCGAACCTTCATGCGTTCGAGAGCAGGCCGCAGCGCGCCTTCCTTTATGACATGAACACTCGAACGGTGCTTTATGCACAGGGCGCGGAAGAGCGGTTTGCACCAGCCTCCCTATCGAAGTTTGTGACCGCAGCCGTTGTCCAAGAACTGCTCGACGGCGGCGTACTTGAGCTCGACGATACATTTCCTATGACCGAGGATGCGTGGCGCCGGGGCGGTGCGCCTTCAGGCCGAGCCACAATGTTTGCAGAGTTGGGCTCCGATGTACCCATCTCCGCTCTGCACGCTGGCGTCATCGTTCTGACGGCCAATGATGCCGCCATTGCCCTTGCGCAGGGAATTGATGGCACAGAAGCGGCCTTCTCCGACAGGATGAATGCAAGAGCATCCGCGCTCGGTGCACTTGATAGCAATTTCACAAACGCGACCGGCGCCGATGATGCGGCTATGCACACGACTGTCCGCGATCTGGTCACGATGGCGATCGAGTTGCTCGAAACCGAGCCCCGATCGGTGCAGTTGTATGCCCAACCGGCAATGACGTGGAACGACATTTTCCAGCGCAACCGCAATCCCTTGTTCCGCGAAATAGATGGGACCGATGGTTTCGTTGCCGGATACACCGAAAGCGCTGGCTATGGCGCTCTGGGGACGGTCGAACGTGAGGGACGCCGCATTGTTTATGCCCTGTCGGGCGTAGACACAGCAGAAGGCCGCGTCGCGGAAGCAGAACGTTTGGTCGAATATGCCTTTTCCGATTTCCGCACAATTCGCGTCGCCAACCCTGGCGAGACCGTTGGCAGCGCGCGCATTTACGGCGGCGAGGTTCGCACCGTGGACTTGGTGGCGGACGGAGGAGCGCTCGATATCCTGCTGCCGCGCGAGGGAGAAGAGCGCGTTCGGGCGCGGGTCGTCTACGATCATCCGTTTCCCGCGCCGGTGGAGGAAGGTCAACCGATTGCGCGGTTGTTGGTCGAACGAGACGGAACCATCATTCAGAACACACCGCTAGTCGCGGCTTCGTCCGTTTCGGAAGGTAACGTCGTGCAGCGTGCTCGGGACGGCTTCTTCGAATTGCTGACCGGTTGGATTCCGCCCATCAGTTTTGCGGGATCGTTGTAGCCATGGCGCGGCGGACAAGTGAAAACGCGGAGAGTGTGAGCGAGAACGAGCCCACTGAGAGCGGGCAGCGAGGCGGTTTGTTTGCCGGTTTGAGGCGCACGAAAGGTGTCGTTGAGAAGCTCGAACCCTCGATTGAGGAAGCGGAGGAAAAGCCCGGACACGTCGGCAGCAAGCCTATATTCATAAGCTTTGAAGGCGGGGAGGGGTCGGGCAAGTCTACGCAGGCTGCTTTGCTGCAGGATCGCTTGCGAACCGCGGGACATGAGGTTGTTCTCACCCGAGAACCTGGAGGTTCACCCGGAGGCTCAGTCGTGCGGGAGGTTATTTTGGGAGGGTATGCCGCAGAGTATGGGCCGATGGCCGAGGCTGGGCTTCTGTCGAGCGCCCGCCGGGACCATGTTGAGCATTTGATCCGCCCGGCGCTTGAGCGCGGTCAAGTGGTTTTGTGCGATCGTTTTGCAGATAGCACCCGTATCTATCAGGGATACGTTGGCGGGCTGCCGATGCAAACAATTGACGCGTTGGAAGCGGTCGGCACCGACGGGTGCTTGCCGGATCTGACGCTGGTCTTTGACGTCTCTCGCGCGGTGGCCGATCAACGTCGGCGGGCGCGGTTGGACGAAGACGCGGCTGCTCATGACCGCTTCGAGCAGGAAGACAGCGATTTTCACGACAAAGTAGCAGAGGGGTTCCGCTGGCTCTGTGAAACGTATCCCGAGCGTTGCGTCCGCATCGATGCTGACCAGAGTGTTGAAGAGGTTGCCGAGCAGATCGATGCAATCCTTCAATCGCAAGGTGTTCTCAGGCGTGCGGGAAGCTAAGCGGCTGCCAAAAGAGCGCATCGAGCATCTGGCTGGGAAATGAGTACAGAAAACCCCGGCCAAGGTTCTTTGAGACGTCCACTGATCGGCCACGCACAACCAGTGCAGGCGTTCGCCAGCGCGGTCGAATCCGGCCGGCTGCACCACGCGTGGCTGCTGCATGGGCCCAAGGGCGTCGGAAAGGCCACATTTGCTCGCCGCGCGAGCGCATGGATGCTTGCGCCGCAGGCGCGGGCCAAGGGTGGGTCGTTAGCGTTTGACACCCATGCAGAGGCTTTCGGGCTTATCGAAAGTGGCGCGCATCCTGACGCGGCCTGGCTTGATCTCGATACCGGTAGCGACGGAAAGCGGCGACCGACAACGATTCCCGTGGCGCAGGTCCGCAAGGTCTTGGCGTCTCTGACGAACACGCCAGCGGCAGGTGGCTGGAGAACGATGGTTCTCGACAGTGTGGATGATCTCAATCGTGAGGGTGCGAACGCCCTGTTGAAACCACTCGAGGAGCCTCCTCGGAAGACCGTACTGTTTCTTGTCGCGCACAGCCTCAGCGCTGTCTTGCCCACGATTCGCTCGCGTTGCCGTCATCTGGCCTTCTCGCCGCTCGAGATTGAGGACATCAATAAGTTCGCCGCCGGTTGGACAGAGCTTTCAGGCGAAGCCGTGCCGCAACTTGCGATGGATTTGGCAGATGGGCGGCCTGGCCTGCTTGTAAGCTTGCAGGCCAACCAAGACGCGTTGGAGCTCTTCACGCGCTTTACACAGCTGGCAAGTGGAGCAGCGAACTTATCTGACAGGCTGGCGCTCGCCTCCCGGATCAATCAGACAAAGGGCGAGGGGAGGACGGTATTGTTAAGTTTGATAGATGACTGGCTATCGAGGCGAGTGCGCGGGTTCGGTGAACCTGCTGGGTTGTACGCGCCTGCAGGCCAGCTATCCCACAGAGCGCGTTCCGACATTGCGACCCTCTGGTCGAACAATAGCGAAGCGCTCCATATCCGCCAGGCGATCAACCTCGATATCACCGAACGCGTCATGACGCTTTTCGCTGGGATCGATCAGGTCTATAGCATCCCCACGGCGTAGTCCCGCCGGCCTTGTCCCCTCCAGCGCCTGTTACGATGCCACGTTCATTCTACATAACAACCGCCATCTCATACCCTAACGGTGCACCCCATATCGGGCATGCCTATGAGGCGTTGGCGACCGATACCATAGCCCGCTTCAAGCGCCTTGATGGCTTTGATGTTCGCTTTTTGACGGGCACCGATGAGCATGGATTAAAGATGCTCAAGACCGCCCGCGACCTGGGCATGTCCGCTGCCGCGCTTGCCGACCAAAACGCTCCGCGTTTTGAGCAGATGGTGGAGGCGTTGGGCTGTACCAATGATGATTTCATCCGCACCTCTGACGAGCGTCATCATCATGCCGCGCAAGCAATCTGGAAGCGAATGGAAGGTGCAGGGTACATTTATAAGGATAGCTACGCTGGGTGGTACTCGATCCGCGATGAGGCCTATTACGGTGAGGATGAGACACAGCTCACCGAAAGCGGTGAGCGGCTTGGTCCGCAAGGCACCCCTGTCGAGTGGGTTGAGGAGGACAGTTACTTCTTCAAACTCTCGGAGTTTGGTGACCGTCTGCTTGCGCACTACGCTGCAAACCCTGAGTTTATCGGACCCGATGAACGTCGCAATGAGGTCGTGCGGTTTGTTGAAACTGGCTTGAAGGATCTGTCGATCTCTCGCACGACGTTCGACTGGGGCGTTAAAGTGCCGGGCGACGAACGCCATGTGATGTATGTCTGGGTCGATGCTCTGACCAACTACATTACGGCCTTGGGGTTTCCCGATGAAACGGACGCGCTGTGGCGCTACTGGCCCGCCGACGTTCACATCATCGGCAAAGACATCGTCCGGTTCCATGCGGTCTATTGGCCCGCTTTCTTGTTGGCGGCTGGCCTGCCTCTACCGAAGCGGGTCTTTGCGCATGGATTCCTGTTCAATCGCGGGGAGAAGATGTCGAAGTCAGTCGGCAACGTCATCGACCCGTTCGCGATGGTCCGGCACTATGGGCGGGACCAGGTTCGGTACTTCTTTCTGCGTGAAGTGCCATTCGGGCGCGACGGAAACTATAGCCATGAGGCGATTGTGGGCCGGATTAACGCCGACCTCGCGAACGATCTGGGCAACCTCGCACAACGCTGCCTGTCGATGGTTGCCAAGAATTGTGAAGCCCAGGTCCCCGCGCCAGGCCCGATACTGGAGGAAGACGATGCGGTCCTGAAAGCATCAGAAGACCTGCTTGATCTCGCTCGCAGCGCCGTCGACCGCCAGGAGTTGCACAATGTTCTGATCGCAATCTGGTCGGTTGTATCAGACACCAATCGCTACTTCGCATCGCAAGAGCCGTGGGCGCTCAAGAAGTCCGATCCAGACCGGATGCGGACGGTTTTATGGGTCACGATGGAAGTCTTGCGCCGGGTCGCGATCCTGACTCAGCCGGTGATGCCGGGCGCATCCAAAGCACTCCTCGACATGCTCGCTGTGCGCGAAGATGCGCGTACCTTTGCCCATCTGGTCGATAGCTTGGACAGTGGTGCCGACTTGCCGAAGCCGGTTCCGGTCTTTCCGCGTTATGTTGAAGCCGACGATGCAGGCGAGGGGGCCTAAGCCTTGCTGGTCGACAGCCATTGCCATCTCGACTTTCCCGATTTCGATGGCGAACTGGACGACGTGCTGACGCGCGCAAGGGAACGCGAGGTGGGACACTGCGTAACGATCTGCACAAAAGTCCGGAATTTTGACCAGATTCGCGTTGTCGCAGAGTCGAGCGACATGCTCAGCTGCTCTGTCGGCACGCACCCGCACAATGCCGATCAGGAGCTTGATGTCACAGCCACCGATCTCATCCAGTTGGCAGAGCATCCAAAGGTTGTTGCAATCGGCGAGGCGGGGCTCGACTATCACTATGACAACGCCCCACGTTCCGCGCAGGCGACGGGCCTCCGACGCCACATTGATGCCGCGCGCCAAACCGGATTGCCTTTAGTCATCCATGCAAGATCAGCCGACGAGGATATGATCTCAATCCTTGAGGAGGAGACCGCAAATAGCGGTCCGTTCCCGATGGTGTTGCATTGCTTTTCATCCGGAGCTGAGCTGGCTCGCCGCGGTGTAGCCCTAGGCGCTTACGTTTCGTTTTCCGGCATTGTGACGTTCAAGAAGTCCCATGACCTGCGAGCAATCGCCAAAGATGTGCCAACCGATCGCCTTCTGGTCGAGACCGATGCGCCATACCTTGCACCGGTGCCCAATCGTGGAAAACGCAATGAACCAGCTTTTGTTGCCGAAACGGCGTCTGTCCTTGCCCAGGTTCGTGGCGTGAAGGATGCCGAATTGGCTGATGCTACGACCGAAAATTTCTATCGTTTGTTCTCAAAGGCAAAGCATCCGTGAGCCTGAGGTTCACCATTCTAGGCTGCGCATCATCAGGGGGCGTACCGCGGGCAGGGGGGCTCGGCGAAAAGGGACGTTGGGGTGCATGCGATCCGAATGAACCTCGCAATACAAGGCGACGGTGCGCCCTCCTCGTCCGAAAGGAAGGTCAAGGCGGCACGACGACCTGCGTGATCGATACCGGCCCAGACTTTCGCCAACAAATGTTGGCCGCCAACGTCGAACGGATCGATGCGGCTGTTTATACCCATTCCCATGCCGACCATTTGCACGGAATCGACGACCTGCGGCCCTTTGCTCTTTCCGCTCGTGCGCGGATAAAGGTCTATATGGACGAAGCCACCTTCGAACGAGCTGCGCACGCATTTAACTACTGCTTCCAAGCGCCACCGGGATCGAGCTATCCACCTATTCTGGATCGCCATTTGATTACACCGGAAAGGCTGGTCGAAGTCGACGGCGACGGTGGCACCGTTCCATTCCTACCTATCCCAGTCCAACATGGTGACATCACAGCTCTGGGCTTCCGTGTTGGCGCCGCCGCATACATTCCCGACGTAAGCGCCATCGACGAGGCGCAGATCCGCAGCCTGCATGACCTCGATGTCCTTATCATTGATGCCCTGCGCTACCGGGCACACGGTAGCCACTTCACGGTCGAGCAAGCGCTCGAGCTAAGCGCGCGCATACGGCCAAAGAGGACCATTCTAACGAATATGCATGTTGACCTCGACTATCGAACCCTCGCAGCCGAGCTCCCGTCCACTGTAGAGCCGGCTTATGATGGGCTGGAGATCACGCTGTAGCAACGCGCTGCGTATCATTTTAAGTTCCATAATATATCTTATCGGAATCATATGGATTTTGTTGGGGATGGCTATGTGCGCACGGGGCACGGTCCAACGTTGCAGCCCCGCCCTCCCGTATAATGCTGGCACGTCACTGAGCCCTGCAGCCGCACAGAAAGGTACGCCGTGAGTTTGGCAGACACAGATGGATTAGCCGACGCTTCCAACCAGCCCCTCGGTCAAGCCAATCAGATCGAGACGCTGCTTGCGATCATGAAAGCGTTGCGAGATCCCGAAAGCGGTTGCCCTTGGGATATCGAGCAAACTTTCTCTTCGATCATGCCATACACAATTGAAGAGGCCTATGAAGTCGCCGATGCGGTCGAACGCAATGATATGGATGATCTTTGCGATGAACTCGGTGATCTGCTGTTGCAGGTCGTTTTTCATGCTCGCATGGCTGAGGAGCTCGGTGCGTTCCGCTTCGATGATGTTGTGGCCGCTGTCACGAGGAAAATGATCCGCAGGCATCCCCACGTGTTTGGCGATCTTGATCGTGACGATGCCGCGGCCGTCAAGCAACGGTGGGAAGCTATCAAAGCCGAAGAGCGCGCGGAAAGGGCGCTGAAACGTGCTGAACGCGGGCAGGTGGCTCCGATGGCTGAAGGCGCGCTTGGATCTGTTCCAGGCACCCTGCCCCCGGTGCAGCGAGCGCTGAAGTTGCAGCAGCGAGCGGCGCGCGTTGGATTTGATTGGCCGGACGCTGCCTCGGTCCTCAGCAAGCTGCGAGAGGAGACGGCGGAAGTCGAAGCGGAGCTGAGCGCGCCAAAACCTGATCCGGACCGGGTAGAGGACGAGATCGGCGACGTCCTCTTTGTGGTCGTCAACCTTGCGCGAAAAGCTGGGATTGACCCCAACAGTGCTTTGGCGCGGACCAACACGAAGTTTTTGGAGCGCTTTCGAGCTGTCGAAGAGACGCTAGGGGAAACCCAAACGCCTGTTGGTAAAGCTGATCTGGAAACGATGGAGGCTGCTTGGCAGGCCGCCAAGGGCATACGTTAGCCCGTTCAGCGCGGCCGCGAGATATCGGTTCAGCGTTGGAATCGTTCGCGCGCATGCGCAAGATCGCGCGCGGTCAGCGCGACGCGCATGCGACATGACCCGTCTTCAAGAAGCTCTTCTTTGAGGATTGTCGCGTGACGAAAGAGCCACGCGCGCCCTTCCCCGTCACTTGAGTCCAGGTGGAACTCAGCCTCATTGCGGGATGCGGTGATCGCGGCCTCCATGACGTCTTCAAGGAGAGAGACGCCCTCCCCGGTTATCGCGGAAACCGGGATGATGGTATCGCCCAAACGCTCCGCAGTTCGGAACAGTGTATCGCGCTCGTCCTTTCCGATTGTATCGATTTTGTTCCACGCCTCGATCATCGGTGGAGCGACACCGGCATCGTCGGGCCCGATCTCAAGCTGCTTCAGCACCGAAAGAACATCGGCTTTCTGAACTTCGTTGTCGGGGTCGGTCATATCGCGCACATGCACGATGAGGTCAGCCTCTTGAACCTCTTCCAAGGTCGCGCGAAACGCAGCAATCAGCGATGTCGGCAGATCTGAGATAAAACCCACCGTGTCCGATAACACAATTTCGGTCCCACGCGGCAGCGTTACACGCCGCAGCGTTGGGTCAAGCGTGGCGAACAACAGATCCTCGGCCATCACATCGCTGCCAGCCAGCCGGTTGAACAGCGTCGACTTTCCGGCGTTTGTGTAGCCAACCAGCGCAACCGTGGGCGCTGGAACGCTTTGGCGCCTTGCCCGGTGAAGCGTGCGCATGCGCCGAACGTCTTCTATCTGCTTTTGCAGCCGTGTGATCTTGGTTTGGATGACCCGTCTGTCAGCTTCGATCTGCGTCTCACCGGGACCACCCAAGAAGCCCTTCCCGCCCCGCTGGCGTTCCAGGTGGGTCCATGAGCGCACCAGACGGCTTTTTTGGTAGCTCAAGTGCGCAAGTTCGACTTGAAGGGTTCCCTCCCGCGTCTGTGCGCGGCGGCCGAAAATCTCGAGGATGAGCCCCGTGCGGTCAAGAACCTTGGCGTGAAGAGCTCGCTCAAGATTACGCTGTTGAATGGGTGTCAGTTCATGGTCCACGAACACCAGCTCGATTGAGTCTGCACGGACGTGTTCAACAATTTCGTCAACCTTGCCCCTACCCAAGAGCGTCGCTGGCCGCAGGTTTTGGAGCTGAACAACGCGCTGAAACACCACATCGAGATTGATCGCCGCTGCTAGACCGACAGCCTCCTGCACCCGTGCGTCTGCACTGCGTTCGAGTGTTGCCGCCTGCCCCGATGCCCTCGTTGTGCCAGGCTTGCTGCGGGCGGAGAGTATCGGAACAATGATGCAGGTGCGCGTTTGCCGGGCTCGCGTATCCTCGATCTGAAAACGTGGCTTGCCCTGCCGACTGCGTGCCTTGTCGTCCTGTTCGGAGTGGTCGCTCATATTGGACCTGCCCCAAAGCTCAAAGCGAATGGGATGGCGTTGCCTTCCCGAAAGAATGATCGGCCCGTTGCCTCACCTTCAGGAGGCGTCCTCGTCGGGATCGAACAATTGAACCGGCTGAGCGGGCATGATCGTGGAAATCGCATGTTTGTAGACAAGCTGGGAATGTCCGTCTCGGCGCAACAAAATGCAGAAGTTGTCGAACCAGGTCACGATGCCCTGAAGTTTGACCCCGTTTACCAGAAAGATCGTCAGAGACGCCTTCTGCTTGCGCACGTGGTTCAGGAAAGCGTCTTGCAAGTTTGGCGTTCTATCCTGTGCCATGGTTTCCCCCGGTCTTGTTTAATCCGCCCTTGATGGACGGTTTGAGGCGCCGATGAATGTCACGGCTCAGTAACTCATTGTGCGTGCGGGGGAAGTCTTGAGCGCTTCACAGCTCAAGCGCCTAGCCAGATAAAGCCACGACTGTGGTCATCATTGCCCGCACTGCGCGTACAAAAGACCTGATCACACGCGCTTTTGCAATCCGCCACGAACCGGTTTTTGCTTTCCAGCGTGGTCCGGCCGTCTATTGGCGCAGAAATCTGCCGCTGAAGCCCGCTATCAACCCTATAACTTCAAGTCGCCCCGCAACCATCGCGATACTCAAGACGACGGCAGCCAAAGGCTGCATTTCGCTGTAGCCTGGCCAGGCCTCGGGCGGTGCCCAACCAAATTCATAAAGCGGGCCAATGTTCACGATAGATGCCAAGGCAGCTACGACCGCTGCTGCTGCGGGGAAACCCGAGATAGCAACAGCCATCGTCGTCAGGGCCCAAAAACCCAAAAGTAGAACGAGCGCGGTCCAGATCGCCCGCATACCATCGGTGTCATAAGCGAACCGTCCCATGTGATCTGTGTAGACCGCATGGGGATAGATAATGTGCTCGAGCTCTTTGACCGCGTGTTGCCCCATGTAGGCCGCGCGATATAGCTTCAGGCCGCCGGCGGTGGAGAACATGCCACCACCGATAAGAACGACGACGAGGGCAAGGGAAAGCGGCAGAACGGTCGCCCCAGCGTTACGCGCTTCGAAGCCTGTCGTTGAAACAAGCGATGCCGCCGTAACGAAACCTTCTCGCAACGCATCAAGCGGCCCCAGAACCAGGCCAGAACCGGCTGCAGCGGCAAAAGCGATTGCGTATGCGACGCCCAAGACGGCCGCAATAGCTGCGATGGACAGGCTCTCTATCAGTGTTATGGAGCGACCCAGTCGGCCTGTAGCCACCAACCGGTGCCATGTCAGGCTCGTGGCACCGATAAGCATAAAAAACCCGATGACCCATTCAGCCAGGGGCGCACCAAAGTCGCTGAGGCTTCCGTTGCGGGGCATCATGCCTCCAGTGGAAACGGTCGAGAGCGTCAGCGTGAAGGCGTCAAAAACTTCAAGGCCTGCGATAACGAGCAAAGCGAAGCATGCCACGGTGATCGCCCCGTACATGGTCACAACACCGCCCAACCGGTGACGAAGAATTTGTTGGGAGTCGCCGCCAAACCGCAAGACCGGTGTCCCCCCTGCCCCCGACGGAGCCAGAACAACAATAATCGCGGCAAGGGTAAGCAAACCACCAAGCCACTGGAGTAAGGCGCGCCAGGCTATGATGGCGGCCGATACGTCGCTGAGGTCGCGATAAACCGTTCCACCGGTGGTGGTGAGGGCCGACGCCGCTTCGAAGAATGCAAGGTGAAGTGGCACATCCGTCAAGATCCAGAACGGCGGCGTTGCTGCCGCGATGCCGAACAGCCACAACAGAATGAGAACGCGAAAGCCAATCTGACGATCAAGGTGCATATGGCGTTCTGAAAAACCTATCCTGACGCCCAGCGCCAGAAATAGCAGAATGCCCGCCTGCCCGGTGAACAGTGACGTTCCCGCCATATCGCCGAGGGCCAGCGCGATAGCGGCACATAGGACCGCAGCGATAGCCATAAGGCCGGCCAACGAAGCCGATGCACGCAGCACCGCTAACATTGGCTTAGCCTCTCAATTGACACGGCTCAAAAGAACTCAAGCGAGACACGGAACAGCTGCTCCACCTGCTTCACCTGTCCCGCCAGTGCAAACATCACCACCCGGTCACCAGCTAGGACCGTGGTGTCACCGTCGGGTATAAGAACATCTTCCTTCCGCAGGATCGCACCTATCCGCAGGCCGTCCGGCAGATCGAGGTCACGGAGGTGTTGACCGACCAATGGCGAGGTCTCGAGCGCTTCGGCTTCGATCACTTCTGCTGCGCCGTCCATCAGCGAATGCACCTGACGGATGCGGCCCTTGCGAACATGCTGAAGAACGCGGGAGATGGTGACCTGCCGCGGATTCACGTACGCGTCGATGCCCAAGGACTGCGCGAGGGGCGGATAGGACGAGTTATTGATCAGAGCTAGGTTTTGCCGGACACCCAAACGCTTGGACATCACGCAAGACAGAATGTTGACCTGATCATCATTGGTCAGCGCGATCAGGGTATCGGTCTGGCTGATATCGGCTTCGTTCAGGATTTCCTGGTCGAGAGCGCTGCCGTGCAAGATGACCGAACGCGATAGTCGATCGGCGATCTGCACCGCGCGGTCGCGGTTTTCCTCAATGATTTTGATCTTGGTGCGCGACTGCCGGGTTTCCAGGGCGTGTGCAACATACATTCCGATGTTGCCCCCACCCGCAATGACAACACGATCCGCCTCAGCTTCCTGCCGTCCAAAAATCCCAAGGGTTCGTCGGACCTGTTCGCGGTCAGCTGCAAAATAGACGGTGTCACCCGCAAGCATCGCATCATCGGAGCGTGGGACGAACATGTGATCGCCACGTAGAATGCCGACCACCGTTGCTGCGAGCTCCGGAAACAGTCCGGAGAGTTGGCGCAGCGGCGTATCCACAATCGGTGTGTCTTCCAGAAGGTACACGCCGACAACCGATATTCGGTCCTCTGCAAAGCGCGCGGAATCAAGCGCCCCGGGAAGTGCCAGCCGGCGTAGAACCATCTCGCCAACTTCGATCTCTGGCGAAATGATCACGTCGATCGGCATGTTCTCGCGGGAGAACAGGGTCGCATATTGTTTCTCGAGATAGCTCTGCGCGCGAATGCGGGCGATTTTTGTGGGCACGTTGAACAGAGAGTGCGCAACCTGGCACGCCACCATGTTCACCTCGTCATACAAAGTGACAGCGACGATCATATCGGCCTGTTCAATCCCAGCTTGAACGAGCGCATCAGGATGCGAGCCGTGGCCAACAACGCCGCGAACATCGAGCGTATCGCGAATGGCCTGGATAAGCCGCGCGGACGTATCGATGACGGCTACGTCGTTGTTCTCGCGCGATAGGCGTTCAGCGATGCCGAAGCCGACTTGGCCGGCCCCGCAAATGACCACTCTCATGAAAGCCCCTGCCCTCTTTTTACGATCAAACCGATCGTTACTGCGCAATGGCTATCCCGGCCATCGCGCCTATGGAGGCTAGCCATTAAGCCCAAGAGATTTCAATTTTCTATGCAGCGCAGACCTTTCCATCCCAATGAACTCAGCAGTCTTGGAGATGTTGCCGTTAAAGCGGTTGATCTGGGATGAAAGGTAATCGCGTTCAAACACTTCGCGGGCTTCGCGCAGCGGCATACTCATGAGGTTTTCTGCACCTTCACTCGCCGTTTTGGGAAGCAAGGATGAAACGTCAGGCGGCAACAGCTCCGCGGTCACATGGCTGCCGTTCTCGCCGCGAGCAAGGATCATCATGCGCTCCACATTATTGCGCAGTTGTCGCACATTGCCCGGCCAATCATGGGTTTGCAGGATGGTCAGCGCATCGTCCGCTATCTGGCGGATGGGCAAACCGCTCGATCGGGCGAGCTGCTGCATAAAATAATGAACGAGTTCAGGAACATCGGACCGGCGCGAGGCGAGCGGCGGTACGTTCAGCGGGACGACCGCAAGCCGGTGGTAAAGATCGGAACGGAACGTCTCCGCTTCGATCAATGGCTCAATAGGAACCGAGGAAGACGACAGAACCCGTACGTCAACCTGAACGCGTGTTGAGCCACCGACGCGGGTAAAGGTTTGGTCCACCAGGACCCGCATGATTTTCGCCTGGGTATCGCGCGGCATCTCTGAAACTTCGTCAAGGTAGAGCGTGCCCCCGTGCGCTTCTTCCAAGGCGCCCACTTTGCGCGGTGAGCCAGGCTCGCTTTCCGTTCCAAAGAGCTCAAGCTCCATTGTTTCCGGTGCGATACTAGCACCGTTGAGAATGACGAAAGGACCACTGGCGCGTCGTGATTTTGCGTGGATTGCGCGCGCAACCAGCTCCTTGCCGGACCCCGACGGTCCGAGGATCATGACACGGCTATTTGTCGGCCCCAGGCGATCGATCTGCGTTCGAAGCGCGTTCATTTCCTGGCTTGAACCCACAAGTTCATAGTCCAACCCAGATGAGTGCTTCAGTGAGCTGATCTCGCGCTTCAAGGCCGTTGTCTCGAGCGCCCGCATGGCGACCAGAAGCAACCGGTCGGACTGAAACGGCTTCTCTATAAAATCGAACGCGCCGGTCTTGATGGCACTGACAGCGGTGTCAATCGTACCGTGTCCCGAGATCATAACGACCGGAAGGTCCGGATAAGTCGTCCGTAGGACTTCGAGAAGTTGCATACCGTCAAGCCGGCTGCCCTGCATCCAAATATCGAGAAAGACCAGATTAGGGCGGCGCGCCTCAATGGCGGTCAACGCGGAATCTGCATCCGCAGCCAGGCGCGTGGTGTAGCCCTCATCTTCCAGGATGCCGGCCACCAGCTCCCGAATATCAATTTCGTCGTCAACGACCAGTATGTCGCCACTCAAAGCGCTTCTCCTGTCAGCAATTCGCCCTCCGCGATTTCCTGTTGCCCGAACACCAACTGCACCAAAGCGCCCTTGAGAGGGGTCCGCGCATCCTTAGCATCGAGAAGCCGAAGCGTACCGCCATGGTCCTCGACAATTCGGCGTACGATCGCCAGACCAAGACCGGTCCCTTTTTCGCGGGTCGTCATGTAGGGTTCGAGCAATTTGGCGCGTCCGCCCTCGGGAAAGCCTATCCCAGTGTCGGTGATCTCAATGATCAGATGATCGTCCTGATGAAAGGCTTCGACGTGAATGCGGTCTCGTGTTTTCACCGTCGCCTCGGCCGCGCTGCCGTCCTCTCCGGTAGTCGATATTTCAGACGCGCTTTCAATGCCTTCTGCAGCGTTCTTGATTAAATTTGTGAAGACCTGGCTCATCAGACGCGAATCGATGGGCATTGGCAAGCCGCCCTCTGGAAGTGTCGCCTCGATGTCGATGGCCGGAAAGCCATTACCCATCAAGAACACCGTCTCGTCGATAACCTTGGCAAGATCAGCGGGGGCGAACTCCGGCTTGGGCATACGGGCGAATGATGAGAACTCGTCCACCATTCGGCCAATATCTCCGACCTGCCGGATAATTGTGTTGGTGCACTGCTCGAAGACTTCGGTGTCTTCGGTCAGCTTGCGGCCATAACGACGCTTCAGCCGTTCCGCCGACAGCTGAATGGGTGTCAACGGGTTTTTAATTTCATGTGCGATTCTGCGCGCAATATCCGCCCACGCGCTTGATCGCTGCGCCGCCATAAGATCGGACACGTCATCGAACGTCAGAACGGCGCCCCTGGCTGAGCCATCGTCGGCGTGTTCGATGGTGAGGGTTACGGTGAGGATGCGTAACTGACCGTCGCGCTCCAAACGAACCTCGCGGGGATTCTTGCGCGCTTGGCGACTATCGAGGCGGTCGGGCATCACTGACGCAAACTCGGGGATAGCCGCTGATATCCGGCGGCCAAGAAGGTCGTCGACACTGGAGCCCAGCAAGGCCGCCGCCGACCGGTTCACCAGCGAGATATGCATGGCTCGATCAATGCCGATCACGCCCGCCGAGACGCCAGCAAGGACTGCCTCGGTAAATCGGCGTCGCGCATCAAGCTGCTCGTTGGTATCAACCAATTCGTTGCGTTGGGAGCGCAGATCATTGGTCATGCGGTTGAAGGTTTGCCCCAGGACCGCAAGGTCACCTTCTTGCTTTCGTATGGGCACCTGCACATAGAGGTTCCCCGATGAAATCTGCTGGGCTGCCATCATCAAACGGCGCACTGGCAGGACCAGCCGGTCTGCGAATGCAATGGCGATCCACATGGCCGCCAACAACATGATCAGCGCGAGGCCGAGGAACATGAAGCCGAACGATACCTGAACGCCGAAGCGTCGGTCTTGTAGCTGTTCGAATTCAGCCGCGTTTTGCTCCGTCACCAGTAGGTACTGGACGACCCTGGGGTCCACCGCTCTGGCGATGAACACATAGTGGTCTTCAAACTCCGATAGCCGCATGATCCCGGCTAGCTGGTTTGTCGTCCCCGGCGGAATTAAAACCGGCGTATCATCGGTAACCCGTGCGATGATCGATGGATCGGGCTGGCGGTATTCGTCGGAAAAACGTGTCTCGGCGCGAAGCAACTCAATCCCGTCGCCGCCGACCAGCGACATGTAAGGTATGTTTCGGATCGTCGCGAGGTCCGACATGAAAGCCTGGAAGCGCTCCGGGTCGAACTCGTAGATGCCCTGGGAACGGTTGAGTTCACTCGCCGCTGAATTCAGTTCGATGCTCAGCACTTGCCGGTATTCATCAAGGTAGGCCCTAGCGACAACACGGGCAAAATCCACCATTGACTGGGTGCGTTCGGAGAACCATCGGTCCAAACCGCGGTCGAGGGTGATGGTCGCCACGACTGCAACAAGAATTGCCGGTACTGCCGCAATGAGACTGAACAGCGCCAACAGACGCAAATGCAGCCTCGCCCCGGCCCGGCGGTCCTTGCGCGCCTTGAGAATCTTGAAGATCTCGATCCCAATCAGCACAACCAAAGCTGTGACGGTGACCGCGTTCACCACCATCAGCCTGAGGACAACTTCCCGCGTTGGAATAATGGGTGTCGAACCGGTCAGGATCGCGAACGACCCGATACCCGCTACGATTGCGAGCACAATGAGAAACGGGCCCAGAAAACGCCTTACCAGCTTGTGGCCGTCGGAAGGCGCTCCTGAAAGCGACGCCGATTGCAGCATCCGCTTACCACCGTCCTGTCCGACCGTTTCAACCATAGATTGGATTTGCTCCATCGATCGGCAGCACACAAGACCCACGCCGCATGAACGTTGCGTGGGAGCTACACCACTGTTGTCAATTTATGACAAAAAAGCGGTCGAAGGCCAGATTGCGCCCGAGAATTGCCGCCAGATGATAAACGGCCTGCAGTTTGGCTACGGCACACTCTGTCGTGGGAAGCCTGTGCAAAACTGGGCATTGATTTGGCTGAGGTTGCGAGGCGCCAGAGGTCAAACTCAAACTATCGAGGTTGGTTCAGCGCCCACCCCGTATGACCTGAATATCGAGGTCCCTGATTTTCTTCCGCAACGTGTTGCGGTTCAGGCCCAAAAGCTCAGCAGCCTTGATCTGATTGCCACGGGTGGCGGCCAGGGCGACGGAGAAGAGCGGAATCTCCAATTCCTTGAGCATCCGATGATAAAGCCCTGGGGGCGGCAGGTCATCGCCGAAATCTTTGAAATACTTGACCAAATGCCGTTCAACGGAGACCGAAAGCCCCTCGTCAGCTTCAGCTTGTGCGCCTGCTGGCGCAAGCCCGGCAACCGCGGACCGTAACTCATCCTCTACGATCGGCGCCGTGATGACGTCCTGCGGATAAAGCGCGGCCAGCCGGCGTACCAGGTTTTCAAGTTCGCGAATGTTCCCCGGCCAACGATACTGTCGCAGCACGTCCAGCGCAGCTCCGTCGATCTGCTTGGCCGGTAGCCCTTCGTCAGCTGCCTGCGCGAAGAAGTGTCGAACAAGGTCCGGCACATCCTCGGTTCGTTCTCGCAGCGGGGGCAGGCGAAGCGGAACGACGTTCAACCGGAAAAAGAGATCTTCCCGAAACAGACCCTGATTGATCAGCTGGCGCAGGTCCTTGTTGGTCGCCGCGACGATGCGCACATCTGAGCGAATCGCCGTGCGCCCACCGACCGTTGTGTATTCGCCCTGCTGCAGAACCCTGAGGAGCCGCGTCTGAGCATCCATCGGCATATCGCCGATCTCATCAAGGAACAGTGTTCCACCCTCGGCTTGCTCGAATCGGCCCACGACACGGGTCTGCGCACCGGTAAAGGCGCCCTTCTCGTGCCCAAACAGCTCCGTCTCTATCAAGTCGCGCGGAATAGCTGCCATGTTGATCGCGACAAAGGGGCCTTTCGACCGGCGTCCAAACTCGTGCAGCGCCCGGGCAACCAGTTCCTTGCCGGTCCCGGACTCACCTGAAATCGTCACCGTCAGGTCGGTCTGCATCAACCGTGCGAGAATGCGGTAGATCTCCTGCATCGCGGCCGAACGCCCGACAAGCGGCATGTTCTCGGCGTTTTCATCAGGCGACGGCGCTCCATAAGCTTTGCGCTTGGGCTCGGACATCGCCCGGCCAACGATCGAGATCAGTTCTTTGAGATCAAAAGGCTTGGGCAGGTAGTCGTAGGCCCCTTTCTCGGAGGCGCGAACGGCGGTCATGAACGTGTTCTGCGCGCTCATCACGATAACCGGTAGCTCTGGCCGGGCCTTTCGCATCCGCGGAAGCAGATCGAAGGCGTTTTCATCAGGCATGACCACATCGGTGATCACCAGATCACCTTCGCCCTCACTGACCCACCGCCACAGCGACGCCGCGTTGGAGGTGACGCGCACCGAATAGCCCGCACGGGTCAGTGCCTGGTTGAGCACGGTGCGGATGGCAGCGTCATCATCAGCAATAAGAACCGTTTGGCTGGCTTGCGGCATAGTCTAGTGGGTCCTGTAGGCGAGAGTAGTCATGTCAGGAGAGTGTTGGCTGCAGCGGATCTTCAGGGTCAGGTGTGTAAACGGGCATCATCACCCGAAAGGTTGCCCCACGCCCGGCGCTTTCGCACTCAACAATGCCGCCATGGTCGCGGATGATCTTGGCAACCAATGCCAAGCCGAGACCCGAGCCATTGGATTTGGTCGTGACGAACGGGTCGAACAGGTTGGGCAGCAAATCGCGCGGGATGCCTGGCCCGTTATCGCGGACCGAGAACTCAAGCGGCAAGGTCATGCGCCGCGCGCTTCCTGGCACAGAGAGCCGGATACCGGGCTTGAACGCTGTTGATAAAACGATCTCGCCCTCAGCGGCCTGCCCAATGGCTTCGCTGGCGTTCTTCACCAGGTTGAGGAACACCTGAACCATCTGATCGCGGTTGGCGAGCAGCATTGGCAGCGATGGATCGTAACGCTCAATAAAAGAGATATGGCTGGCAAAGCCGGTCTCGGCGAGCCGCTTCACGTGCTCGAGTACCGTATGAATGTTGACGGGGCCGCGCTCGACAGGTCGCTCATCGGAAAACACTTCCATACGATCGACCAGTTTGACGATCCGATCAGCCTCGTCAGTGATCAGCTGAGTCAGCGCGCGATCATCTTCTTCAACCGAACCCTCGAGCAACTGCGCTGCGCCCCGAATGCCCGAAAGCGGGTTTTTGATCTCATGCCCAAGCATCGCCGCGAGCCCGCTCACCGATCGCGCGGAGGATTGCGAGGTGAGCTGGCGATCGAGTTTTTGAGTTCGTGCCTGCGGGTGCAGCATAAGGCCGATACTCGTCGGCGCGCTGGTTCCCTCGCTTCTGCCCGCAAAGATCGGGGTGGCGTACACGTCCACGAGCATGTCTTCAGGATGACGCGGGGTAGCCAGGTCGACCCCATAAGCGGTCATAGGCGCCTGGTCGGACACCACTTGATCAATGGCGTCGAACAGTGGGCTTCCAAAAGGCACAAACGCTCGAAGTCCCTCTCGCCGCATGATGGCAAGGCTCGTGCGAAAGAACATCTCAGCCGCATCGTTGACTTCCAGAACATTGCAGTCCCGGTCTATCAGGATCGCCGGGTGGGGAAGAGCATTGAGCAGTAGAACCTGCCGAGCCGCCTTGTCGTCGCCCGATAGTTCCAGTTCGGCCTCTTTATTGGCAGTGGGCGCTACCATCAGGCGGCCTCCGCAACCAGATCGTGCGCTGGCGCAGCGGTCTCCCGACCCTGTGGGATGCGCCAGCGCGAGTCAGCCCAAACAGTCTTGATAGCCGCTGTGACTGCGTTGCAATCGTCGCTGCGCATCAGTGTGGCCCGGTCAACCTCGGTTGGCGCGTGCGCAAGCTCGGTCGTCTCCAAATACCAGCCGAGATGCTTGCGGGCGTTGCGGAGCCCAAGCGG
The DNA here is from genome assembly GCA_039024915.1 of Pseudomonadota bacterium. NCBI lineage: Bacteria > Pseudomonadati > Pseudomonadota > Pseudomonadota bacterium. The sequence goes on along the minus strand of JBCCPK010000006.1, from coordinate 79,501 downwards.
TCGGTCCTTATACGTTCCATAATGCGCGACCATGCTTGCATGGTGCTCAAGGATTAGGTCCGCGGGCTCGGGCAGCCGCTGAAGGAATTCGGTTGGATCCGGGGCTGCTAGGTAGCCGGGCAGCCAAGGCCGACCATAGGCCCCTCGCCCGGTCATGAAACCGTCCGCTCCACTCGCAGAACCCATCGCAGCAAGGTCATGCAAGGAAATCAGATCGCCATTCGCGATCACCGGGATACTCACCCGTTCCTTGACCCTCGCAATCGCATCCCAATTCGCCCGCCCTTTGTAAAACTGGCAGCGGGTCCTGCCATGGACCGTCAGCATCTGGATGCCCGCGTCTTCGGCGCGGCGGGCCAGCTCGGGCGCATTCAGGGTGGTATCATCCCAACCGAGCCGCATTTTCAGAGTGACAGGAACGTCGACAGCCCCAACCGTCGCATCGATCAAGGTCAAAGCGTGATCAAGGTCCCGCATGAGTGCTGATCCCGAGTAACCGCTGGTCACTTTTTTGGCAGGGCAACCCATATTGATATCAATGATCGAAGCTCCGGCCCCTTCTGCAATTTTGGCCGCCTCCGCCATCCATTGGGCCTGTCTTCCGGCAAGCTGCACAACGCTGGTCGGTAATCCGCTTACGTCCATCCGCAAGCGGCTATCTGGATTGTCGACAACCAACTCCTGACTTGCGACCATCTCAGAAACGACAAGTCCGGCACCGTAGCGGTAAGCCAGCTGGCGGAACGGAAGGTCACTCACGCCCGACATGGGCGCAAGGACAACCCGATTGCGCGCCTCAGCCCGCGCAATGGGCAGAGGCGTGCGCAAGCTGTCTGGGAACGCGAAGGAATTGGGCGTGGCCCCGAAGCCATGCGCCCGGGAAAAATTGTTCATTCCTTATGCATGACTAATATTTAAACAAATTGCAATCCTCGCCCCCGGCGTTGCACCACTTCTGAGCATAGGTCATTGGTCCAGAGTTAACATGGTCCACGCGGCGGGTTAGGTGACGGGGATGAATGGACCAAAGACCGAAGAAGCTGACGTCGTTCGGCCAGTTTGTGCCCTGGTTGTGGCGGGCGGTTCCGGGCTGAGGGCGCGCACGTCGGATCGCGATACAGCAAAGCAGTTCGAGGATCTTGCCGGGCTACCAGTTTTCGCCCACGCACTACGGACACTTGCTGCGCACCCACGGGTGGAGTGTTTGATTTGCGTTCTGCCCGCAGACCAGATCAACAATAGTGAGGTGCGCGATGCCGCCCATCGCGCGGCCGGTGCTTCGGTCAACCTCATATTCACCGTCGGGGGCGCATCGCGCCGGGCGAGTGTGGCAGCGGGTTTGGTCTGCGTGAGCGGGTCTTACCGGACCGTTCTGATCCATGACGCTGCGCGCCCCTTCTTGACCGCACCATTGATCGATACGGTGCTCGCCGGCCTTTCGCGGGCTGAAGGCGCGGTCCCTGCCCTGCCTGTTTCAGACACGCTGAAGCGTTCCAACGATGGCCTGATTGTTAGCGGCCCGGATCGTTCCGACCTTCTCACTGTCCAAACGCCACAAGCTTTTCGGACGGACGCCATAAGCGGAGCTCACCGGAAGCTTGAAGCGGCTTTGGAGCAGGGTACTGTGGCCGAAGCTGCCTTTACGGATGATGCCAGCGTTCTGGAATGGGCTGGCGGGGCTTGCGTCGCCGTCGCCGGTGATCCTGACAATATCAAGATCACCAATCCCGCAGACTGGGCGCGGGTTACACGGGCCATCGCCTACCAACAGGAAGGATTGGACATGGCACCGAGTATCGGTCATGCCAACGCGCACATTCAAAGGGAAACCCGGGTCGGCGTCGGCTATGACACACACCGGCTGGTGCCTGGCGACGGGGTTTGGCTCTGCGGGCATTTTATCGCGCACACGCACAAGCTTGACGGCCATTCGGACGCTGATGTCGGGCTGCATGCTCTCACCGATGCTCTCCTGGGTGCCATCGGCGCCGGGGATATCGGCACGCATTTCCCGCCCTCGGATCCTCAGTGGAAAGGTGCGGCCTCGCATCAGTTTCTGACGCATGCCGGCAAACTGGTCGGCGAACGCGGCGGTCGTATCGTCAACCTTGACGTTGTGATTATCGCTGAGGAACCCAAAGTCGGGCCACATCGCCCGGCGATGCTGACAGCGGTTTCCCAGGCGCTGGGGATCGAGCAGTCTCGGGTCAGTATCAAAGCGACGACCAATGAGCGGATGGGCTTTGTCGGACGGTCAGAAGGGATCGCTGCATTTGCAACAGCTTCGGTGGAGTTGCCCAATGACCCCTGAGTTGCTCGAGCGGGCAGAGGCACTTCTCAATCTGGCCCAGGCTAACGATCGGATGATCGCGACCGCGGAAAGCTGCACCGGCGGCCTGATCGCCGCAACACTGACCGAGATCGCCGGGTCTTCAGCGGTCGTTGACCGCGGTTTCGTCACCTATTCCAATGAAGCCAAACAGGACATGCTTGGAGTGCCGATAACCCTTATCGCCAGCCACGGCGCGGTCTCAGAACCAGTTGCGCGCGCCATGGCCGATGGCGCACTAGCCCGCTCTGAGGCGGACTTGGCAATCTCTGTTACGGGCGTTGCAGGACCTTCGGGTGGTTCACCCGACAAGCCGGTGGGGACCGTCCATTTCGGCTTGGCGCGCCGCGGCGGCCTGACGCTGCATGATCACAAGGTTTTTGATGACGCCCGCGCGCATGTGCGTACGCTGACAGTTGCGCATGCGCTTACTATGCTTGTGAATGCGCTGAAGAGTGAGGTATCAGGCGGCGGTTGATGCGCCGTATAATGCGTCCGCCCTCTCCTCGAAAGCTGTCGAGAACTTCCGGAACGCACGGTCAAACATCGCACCCATAAGCGAACCAAGGGTCCGTGAGCGGAACTCGTAGTCGATATCGAAAACGACCGTGCTTGAGGCCGGGCTAATCTCCTCAAACGACCACTGATTTTCCATTTTCTTGAAGGGCCCATCAAGATAGGTGACAAGGATCTTGCGGGCTTTGGGGTCTAGTTCGACACGCGAGGTAAAGGTCTCTCGGAACATCCGATAAGCCACGGTCATGTCGGCGACGATGACCCGCTTTCCGTTAGACAGGTCGCTTTCACCACGAACGCGAAGCGCCTGGCACAACGGCACAAACTCGGGATACTTGCGAACATCAGCGACAAGCGCAAACATATCGTCTGCACTGTGCGCTACTTTATGCCGGGTTTTAAAATGCGGCACTGCAGGCCCCCAAGCTACTCGTCACACCGTAACATACTATGGGATGGGCATAAACATTCTGTAAGTCCGCCGATCAACGTACAGAGCTGTCGCGCGGCATTGTGTCCGTAACGTACGCCAAGACGAATTCACTGGGCAGATGATCCGGCTTACTTAGAAGCCGTGGGTCTGGAGACGAGCTGCTTTGAGCTTCGCGAAATCATCACCGGCATGGTGCGACGAGCGGGTCAAAGGGGACGACGACACCATGAGAAAGCCCTTAGCGTAGGCGATCTTTTCAAAAGCCTTGAACTCATCGGGCGTTACAAAGCGCTTGATCGGATGATGCTTTCGGGTGGGCTGCAAATACTGACCAATCGTCAGGAAATCGACGTCTGCGGCACGCAGATCGTCCATCACTTGCAAGACTTCGTTCCGTTCCTCACCGAGACCAACCATGATGCCCGATTTCGTAAAGGTGGTCGGTTCCACCTCTTTGACCATCTGCAGCAGACGGATTGAATGGAAGTAGCGGGCGCCAGGGCGGACCTTCAGATAGTTGGAGGGAACAGTTTCAAGGTTGTGGTTGAACACATCCGGCTTCGCCCGAGCCACGGTCTCAATGGCACCTGGTTTGCGCAGGAAGTCCGGCGTTAGGATCTCGATGGTGGTTTCCGGCGATTCCGCACGCACCGCTTCGATAACCTCGACAAAGTGCTTGGCCCCGCCGTCCTTGAGATCATCTCGGTCGACTGAGGTGATCACGACGTGTTTGAGGCCCATCTGCCGCGTCGCTTCCGCAACGCGCCGAGGCTCATCGAAATCAAGCGAAGTCGGAACGCCCGTTGTAATGTTGCAGAAGGCACAGGCCCGGGTGCAGATCTCACCCATGATCATGAAGGTTGCGTGCTTCTTATCCCAACATTCGCCTATGTTGGGGCAACCGGCCTCTTCGCAAACGGTGACGAGCTTGTTCTCGCGAACAATCGAGTTCGTTTCCTGGTAGCCTTTTGAAACCGGTGCGCGCACGCGAATCCAGTGCGGCTTTTCCAGTCGCTCGCTATCGGGCTTGTGCGCCTTCTCCGGATGGCGTGGCCGCGCCTTGCGGGCCGCCTGCGTGCGGTCGATCAGTGTGACCATGGTTTCTCCCAAAAACCCGAGTTGCCTAGCGACGACCCTTGATCATTCCCAAAAGGAACAAGAAGACAATTGCGCCAACTGACGCGACTACAAGGCTGCCCAGGAAGCCGTAAAAGCTGATCCCAAGGACCCCTGCCAGAAAGCCGCCAAGGTAGGCACCAATGATCCCGACGATCAGATTGGTCAGCAGACCGTGGTTTGACTTCATCACCTTTTCGGCGATGAAACCGGCGATCAGGCCGATTACGAGAAAGCCGATCAAACCTACGCCCTGCATGGCAGTGTTTCCTCAATTAGCTAGAACTTATTCGATACCAGAAAATAAGGCTGTTTGCGCAAGGCGCAAGGAGAAGCCGCATCAGCATTCACGCACGAAACGAAAAACGAGCGTGTCGGTGACCATACGGCCGGTTGCCGCACACTGGTCGTTTGCATCGCGTGTTCCGCGCATGGTGATGGTGATCTGTCCCGACGGCCGCGTGACCGGCCCTTCCACCCCGTAAAGCAGTGGGGAACCTGGGCAAAACCGCGAGAAGACGCGGGCAGTTCCGGTGTAATAGTCCCCAACGTTACGACCTTCAAACAGAACAGTACCCCGTCTCACACCCGCCGCACCCTGCCAGCTGTGCGGCGTCGTCTCGTACATCATAGTCCGGTTTTGCCCGTTGGCCGTCAGCCGCATCAGCGACCCGTTGTGATCCCAGCAGCTATCGGCGTTCGCCACGGTCGCGGACATCCCAAAAAAGCTGCCTGCCGCGACAGCGAGGCAGACAAAGGCTGCACCAATCTTCGATGGTCGTGTTCGCACGCGTTCTTCCCCAACAGTTCCGGATTTTTGTTTTGTTCGTTGTGTCAGGTGTGGATGACACGGTCATAGGCGTCGAGAACGCTCTCATGCATCATTTCCGACAGGGTCGGGTGCGGGAAGACGGTGTGCATGAGGTCTTCCTCGGTGGTCTCAAGGTTCATCGCGACCACATAACCTTGGATGAGCTCTGTAACCTCGGCGCCTACCATGTGGGCGCCCAAAAGCTGGCCCGTGTCGGCATCAAAAACGGTCTTCACAAGCCCATCGGGCTCGCCGAGCGCGATCGCTTTGCCGTTGCCAACAAAGGGAAAGCGGCCAACCTTGACCTTGTGCCCGGCGTCCTTGGCTTTCTGTTCCGTGAGCCCCACTGAAGCGACCTGCGGATTGCAGTAGGTGCACCCTGGAATTTTTGCCTTGTCCATTGGGTGGACATCCATGCCCGCTATCTTTTCCACGCAGATGACGCCTTCATGCTCGGCCTTGTGAGCAAGCATGGGCGGCCCAGCGACATCGCCGATTGCATAAATCCCCTTCACGGACGTATTGCCGTACCCATCAACGGAGACGATCCCGCGATCGGTTTTCACACCAAGCTTTTCAAGACCAAGGTTCTCCGTGTTGCCAACAACACCGACAGCGGAGATCAATTTTTCGGCTTCGATAACCTGGCTCTTGCCATCTTTCGTCTCGACGGTTGCCTTGATACCGGCGCCCGCCTTTTCGACCTTGCCGACCTTGGCACCGGTGATGATCTTCATGCCCTGCTTCTTGAACTGTTTGGCCGCGATGCCGGCGATTTCAGCGTCCTCAACGGGCATGATCTGATCCACCATCTCGACCACGGTCACGTCCACGCCCATCGTTGCGTAGAAGCTCGCAAACTCGATGCCGATTGCGCCCGAACCCATCACCAGCAGTGACTTGGGCATGGATGGCGGCACCATGGCCTCAAAATAGGTCCAGATGGTCTTGCCGTCTGGTTCAATCCCAGGGATCACCCGTGGGCGCGCGCCGGTTGAAATGATGATGTGTTTGGCGCTGTAAGTCCCCTCGCCTTTTGTGCCCTTGGGCGCGGGGTGTGCAGGTTCTACGGCAGGCTTGCTGGGCTTGCCGACCTTGACTTCGCCGACCTTCGTGATCGACGCTTCGCCCCAAAGAACATCGACCTTGTTCTTTTTGAGCAGGAAACCAACGCCGCCATTGAGTTGCGCCGACACACCACGCGAGCGCTTGACGACCGCAGCGGCATCGAAACCGATACCCTGCGCGGAAAGACCGTAGTCCTTGGCGTGCTCCATATAATGGTAGATTTCCGCCGACCGAAGAAGCGCCTTGGTCGGAATACAGCCCCAATTGAGGCAAATGCCACCAAGATGCTCGCGTTCAACAACGGCGGTCTTCATACCGAGCTGCGCAGCGCGGATGGCTGCCACGTAGCCCCCTGGCCCGCCGCCGATCACGATTACATCATACTGGTCTGCCACAGCGTTTCTCCCGTTTCGCCGGGATGATGCGCCTAGCTTGCGGCGGACAGCATCCCGTAGATTTCATCCTTGAGCTGCATCCGTTCGCGGCGCATCGAGTCCATGTGCGCATCGTCGGTCGGCTCAACATTTGTTTCGGCTCTGTGAACGGCCCGATTCACGTCGTGATAGGCATCGAAAAGCTTCGCAAAATGGGCATTGCTTACCTTGAGTTGATGCATCAGGTCTGTGTGATCGGGAAATTCCTCGGCCAGTTCGTGGGGCACGTGGGACATGGGCATCTCCATTGAAAACGGTTTAATTTGCCCACTTTATCGCCTCGTTAAACGCACCCCAACCGTTGCTTGATCGTGTTGAACACGTATGCGAGCGGCGCGCCGCTACACCAACATGCTCATCGGGTTTTCGATGTAGCCTTTGAATGCCCCCAAAAGCTCCGCGCCCAGCGCACCATCGACGCAGCGATGGTCGGTCGACAAGGTCACCGTCATGACGGTAGCGATTGCCAACGCGCCATCTTTCACGACGGGGCGCTGTTCACCTGCGCCAACCGCCAGGATCGTTGCGTGCGGCGGGTTCACGACCGCCGAGAAATTCGACACACCCATCATCCCCATGTTCGAGACCGCCGTCGTTCCACCCTGATATTCATTGGGTGCGAGCTTGCGATCCTTCGCGCGCTTGCCGAGGTCTTTCATCTCGTTGGAAATGACGGACAGAGGCTTCTCCTCGGCTCGCCGGATGATCGGCGTGATCAAACCACCGGGAATGGATACGGCAACACCGACATCGGCGTGCTTGTGCTTGACCATGTCGCTCGACGTCCAGGATACGTTCGCTTCCGGTACATCGCGAAGCGCCAGCGCGAGCGCCTTGATCACCATGTCGTTGACCGACAATTTGTAAGCGGGCTTGTCGTCGTTCACAGGTGCAGACTTGTTCAGTTGCGAGCGCAGAGCCAGGAGTTCATCGAGCTGGCAATCCACCGATACGTAAAAGTGTGGAATGGTTTGCTTGGACTCGGTTAGTCGGCTCGCAATCGTCTTGCGCATCCCGTCATGGGCTACCAGTTCGTAAGAGCCTTCCTCGAAGTTCTTGAGGACCGCATCATCCGACATGCCCGAAGGGACGGCTTTCGCGGCCGCGGGGGGCGCGGCGGCAGAAGAGGTCGTCGCTTGCGACGGAGCGCTGCCGGAAGAGATGGCGGCTTCGATATCGGCTTTGATGATCCGCCCACGCGGGCCCGAACCCGAAAGAGCGGCCAGATCGATCCCGTTCTGCTTGGCCAGACGACGCGCCAACGGAGAGGCGATGATGCGGTTGCCGCCAACGACCGGCGCAGGCGGTGTCGGCTCCGCGGGATGCGTATGGACATGGCTTGGCAGTCCAGTCTGCGTCTCGCCACCACCGACGGTCGCCGCAGGTCCGGCGGACGGTTCTGGCGCTGACGGAGGCGCAGGTGCGGCATCCATAGCTGAGGCGTCTTCGCCGTCTTCCAGGAGTACGGCGATCAACTCATTGACCTTTACGCCCGCCGTCCCATCCGGAACGACGATCTTTCCGACCGTCCCTTCATCGACAGCTTCAACTTCCATCGTCGCCTTGTCGGTTTCAATCTCGGCCAGAACATCGCCGGAGGTGACGCTGTCACCCTCTTTGACCAGCCATTTGGCGAGGTTGCCCTCCTCCATCGTGGGAGACAGGGCGGGCATCAGAATATTGATGGGCATCTGTCTTCCTTACGCTTTGTATGTCACAGCTTTGACGGCCTCGATCACCTCGCCAACGTTCGGCAAGGCAAGCTTTTCTAGGTTGGCCGCATAGGGCATGGGCACGTCTTTGCCGGCAATCCGGATAACCGGAGCATCAAGATCGTCGAACGCGCGCTCCATTAGCTGCGCGGTAATCTCCGAGCCGATTGAACAGACCGGGAAACCCTCTTCGATCGTGACGCAGCGATTGGTTTTGCGAACCGATGCGATGACCGTATCGAGGTCCATCGGCCGCAAGGTGCGCATATCGATCACCTCCGCAGAGATGCCCATACCGGCTAACTCGTCGGCTGCCTTTTCGGCATAGGTCATCCCGATCCCGAACGAGACGAGTGTTACATCCGAGCCAGTTCTTGCAATCCGCGCTTTGCCGATCGGCAAAACGTGATCATCGAGCTTGGGCACATCGAAGGTTTGGCCGTAGAGAATCTCGTTTTCAAGAAACACGACCGGGTTCGGATCGCGGATGGCAGCCTTCAAAAGGCCTTTTGCGTCGGAAGCCGTGTAGGGCTGGATAACCTTCAGGCCGGGTATAGACGAGTACCACGCCGCGTAATCCTGGCTGTGCTGGGCCGCAACGCGCGCCGCCGCGCCATTGGGACCACGGAACACCATGGGTGCGCCCATCTGGCCGCCAGACATGTACAGTGTCTTGGCTGCCGAGTTGATGATCTGGTCAATCGCCTGCATGGCGAAGTTGAAGGTCATGAACTCAACGATGGGCCGCAGTCCGGTCAGCGCAGCACCAACGGCGATGCCAGTGAAGCCATGCTCGGTGATCGGCGTATCGATGACCCGCTTCTCTCCGAATTCCTGCAACAGCCCCTGCGAGATTTTGTAAGCGCCTTGATAGTTGGCGACCTCCTCACCCATGAGGAAGACATCTTCATCATGCCGCATCTCTTCGGCCATGGCGTCGCGCAGAGCCTCGCGCACCGTTGTCGGCACCATTTCCGTGCCCTCGGGAATGTCGGGATCGGAGGCGACCTCACTGGTAACCGGCGCAGCAGGCACAGATGGCACAGGCCCTGGTTCAGGCGTGGTAGAAGCGGGCGCTTCAGCTGCCGCCGGCGCAGGCGCACTGCCACCTGAACCAATAGCCGTTGCATCCTCCCCGTCTTCGAGAAGAACAGCAATCACCTCGTTGACTTTGACCGCATCTGTTCCCTCGGCAATGAGGATCTTTCCAATCTTGCCCTCATCGACGGCCTCGACTTCCATCGTGGCTTTGTCGGTTTCGATTTCGGCGATCACATCGCCGGAGGTAACGTCATCGCCCTCGGCTTTGAGCCATTTGGCGAGTTTGCCCTCTTCCATCGTTGGAGAGAGAGCGGGCATCAGAATATCAATAGGCATAATGCTCCCCCTTAAAGCGTGATGTCTGTGAACAGTTCCGACGGATCGGGTTCAGGATCGTTCTGGGCAAACTCCGCGGCATCTGTGACGATGGCGCGCACATCCTTGTCGATGGCCTTGAGGTCGTCCTCGGACGCAAGCCCGGCTTCGATCAGGCGGGATTTCACCTGTTCGATCGGGTCGTGCTCGGCACGCATTTTCTGCACCTCGTCCTTGGTGCGGTACTTGGCCGGGTCCGACATCGAATGGCCGCGATAGCGGTAGGTCAGCATTTCTAGGATGTACGGACCTTTGCCTGAACGGGCGTACTCAAGGGCCTTCTTGCCGGCAGCGTAGACCGCGCGGACGTCCATGCCGTCGACCTGCTCACCGGGGATGCCAAACGAGATGCCACGCTGCGACAGATCGGTAGTGGATGACGAGCGCTCAATGCTCGTCCCCATCGCATATTTGTTGTTTTCGATGATGTAGACGACAGGCAAATCCCAAAGCTTCGCCATGTTGAAGCTCTCGTAAACCTGCCCCTGGTTCGCCGACCCGTCACCGAAATAGGTCACCGACACATTGCCATTTTCGCGGTACTTGTTGGCGAAGCCCAGGCCCGAGCCAAGCGACACCTGCGCGCCGACAATGCCATGGCCGCCATAGAAGTGTTTCTCGCGACTGAACATGTGCATCGAGCCGCCCTTGCCCCGCGAATAACCGCCACTGCGCCCGGTCAGCTCGGCCATAACGCCCCGGCTCTCCATGCCGGTCGCCAGCATGTGGCCATGATCACGATAACTGGTGATGACCTGATCGCCCTCGATCATCGCCATCTGCATGCCAATAACGACCGCTTCCTGGCCGATATACAGGTGACAGAAACCGCCAATGAGACCCATGCCGTAGAGCTGACCAGCCTTCTCCTCAAAGCGGCGAATCATGAGCATTTCGCGGTACGCGTGCAGCTCCTGATCCTTATCGAACTCCGTAATGGCAGGGCTGGTTTTTGCGCTTGAGCGCCGCGTCGTCTTTCTAGCTGTCCTGGGAGCGGTCTTAGAGGCCGTCTTGGACGCTGTCTTGCTGGTTGTTTTGCTCGTCGAGCGGGCGGCTCTCGCCATGGGCACACTCCCTGATGACACACCTTACTGGCGTGCTTTGGCGCAACAGATGCGCAGGTTTCAAAGTCGGGGGTGCAGCCTAAGGCCGAAAATGCGAAGTATCGCGCCGTTTTCGGCATCGAAGGATGACGCCTCCCGAACGTCTATTGCTTGACACGTATCGAAGAATTGGGCGCAGGAAAAGCCCAACGGAGGGCGCATTTGGGACCGTATAAATGCGTAATTTCAGCAACTTGAGCGAATTTAACTGAATAGTGATTAATTTTGCTGCGCCGCACATCTTATATGCCGCAGCGCACACAAAAATGGGTTTAGGTCATCACAGGGAGGTGGTTTTGCGCGCCTGCTCGACATTCGTGCCTGCTTGGCCACGTTCATGGCCGAGGGATCACCTGTTATGGCAGGATGATGCGCTCGCCGTCAGCGATCAACGCAAGGTTGCTCCGTGCTCGCTCATCAAGCAAGTCACCATCCAACGCGCTGGCATGAAGGGCGCGAACCCGAACTTCCAACGCCTGCTTACGTTCCGTGAGTTCAGCCAGCTCGCCTTCCAACTCGACGACACGTTGCTCAACCTCGGCAAACGCAAAGAGACCATGGTCACCGTGGAAGGCGTGATACGCGAAGTATAAGCCGAAAGCGAACATCGACACGCGAAACAGATACAGCGTTCGGCGCGAGCGACGTTTGTGGCGGGTTAGCATGACCATTGCGGGCGAAAAGCTCCTGCCCCGGTACGCAAAACAAAATCCGAAGCACCCTCACCATCACCATGCGACGTTAGCCGCTTGCTAAGGGGAATGGTTAATGGGCAAATTTTGCCGAGTTAACGATTTAAGTGTGCAGGTCCAGTGTACGAGATGGCCGATCGACGGGCGTGGTCATCACCGGTTTGGCCTTGCGATGAACGGTTCTCAGAAGGGTAAAGCGCCCCGTGTGAGCCAGTAACCGAAGCCGACGGCAACAGAAACCACAGCGACAAACACCGTCATCTCTCCCATAACGATACTGATGACTGAAAAGCAAAGCACAGCCAAAGCCACGGCAGTAAGCGCATGCGCACGATTGGACATTTGCTACTGTTTCAACACATTCCGACCATGATAGACGGCAGCGTCGCCGAGCTCTTCCTCTATGCGGATGAGCTGGTTGTACTTTGCGAGCCGGTCCGAACGCGCCAGCGATCCTGTCTTGATCTGCCCGCAATTGGTCGCAACGGAAAGGTCTGCGATCGTCGCGTCTTCGGTTTCGCCAGAGCGGTGGCTCATGACCGCCGTGAAGGATGCCCGGTGGGCCATATCAACGGCGGTCAACGTTTCTGTCAGCGTACCGATCTGGTTAACCTTCACAAGGATTGAGTTCGCTGATTTCTGGTCAATGCCTGTCTTGAGCCGCTTGGGGTTGGTGACGAACAAATCATCGCCCACAAGCTGGACCTTGTCGCCGATTTTGGCGGTCAAAGCCGCCCAGCCATCCCAATCGTCTTCGGCCATTCCATCTTCAATTGAAACAATTGGATATTTGCCAACAAGCTCAGCGAGAAAGTCGACCATATCAGAGGACGACAGCGTTTTGCCCTCACCTTTCATCGTGTAGGTCCCATCGGCGTAGAATTCCGTCGACGCGACATCAAGCGCCAGCATGACGTCGTCGCCGGGACGGTAGCCGGCAGCCTCGACCGCCTTCATCACGAAATCCAAGGCCCCGGCTGTGTCGAGGTCAGGCGCGAAGCCACCCTCGTCTCCAACATTCGTGTTCTGACCCGCGTCTGACAGCGCTTTTTTGAGGGTATGGAAGATCTCCGTGCCCATTCGCACAGCATGGGCAAGGGTCTCCGCCCCCACCGGCATGATCATGAATTCTTGAAAGTCGATCGGGTTGTCGGCGTGCTCGCCGCCATTGATGATGTTCATCATTGGTACAGGCAGCACCCGCGCCGAAGGCCCGCCCAGATAGCGGTAGAGCGGCAGATTGCAGGCTGTTGCTGCCGCTTTTGCGTTGGCGAGTGACACCCCAAGGATAGCATTGGCCCCCAAGCGTCCTTTGTTGTCCGTCCCGTCAAGCGCGATCATCGTATTGTCGATGTCGATCTGGTCTTCGGCATCAAAGCCCAGAAGCGCCTCACACAGTTCGACGTTGACGTTGTCGACCGCTCCCATAACGCCCTTGCCTTTGTAGGCGTCGCCGCCATCGCGCAGTTCGACCGCTTCATGCGCACCCGTTGACGCACCAGATGGGACCGCAGCCCGGCCGAGGGTACCGTCTTGAAGTTCGACATCGACTTCGACCGTTGGATTGCCCCGGCTATCAAAGATTTGGCGCGCGTGGACGTCGACAATGGCTGTCATGGATGGTTCCCCCCGGAAAAGCGGCTGCGTTGGTGAAGCCTTGCTTGGCTCTGGTAACGTGAAATAGGCCTAGCGACCAGCCCAGTTTGATCGAGCGCTCACAGCGCTTTTGCTGCCGCGTCGATCATCTTGAGCCGCGCCAACAGCGCCCTCATATCAGAAAGTGGAATCATGTTGGGCCCATCGGACGGAGCGTTCTCAGGGTACTGGTGTGTTTCGATGAACAGCCCGGCAATACCGGTCGCGAGCGCCGCCCGCGCCAAGGGCTCCACGAACTCCCGCTGGCCGCCGGTCGAGCCGCCCCGCCCGCCCGGCTGCTGAACCGAGTGTGTCGCATCGAAGATCACCGGCGCGCCCATCGCCGCCATGGTCGGTAGTGAGCGCATGTCGACCACCAGCGCGTTGTAGCCAAACGACGCGCCTCGCTCGGTAAGCAGGACATTTGCGTTGCCTGACCCCGTGAGCTTGTCGAGAACATTCTTCATGTCCCAAGGCGCGAGGAACTGTCCCTTCTTTACGTTGATCACGGCACCGGTTTCCGCAGCCGCAATAAGCAAGTCTGTCTGGCGGCACAGGAATGCCGGTATCTGCAAGATATCGACCACGTCTGAAACGGGCTTGCACTGCTCAGGCAGATGAACGTCGGTCAGAAGCGGAACACCGAGTTCACCGCGCAAATCCGCAAAGACGCCCAGCGCCTTGTCGAGGCCGACGCCCCGTTTGCCGGAAAGGCTCGTGCGGTTGGCCTTGTCGAAACTGGTCTTGTAAACGAGGCCGATGCCGAGATCGGAGCATATCTCCACCAGCGCACCGGCCATATCGAAGGCATGCTGGCGACTTTCCATCTGGCAAGGCCCGGCAATCAGGGCGAATGGCGCGGCGTTATCAAAAACCACATCACGTGCGGCAACTTGCGGGTTTGGCGTCACGCGTCCGCCTCCATGACGATCAGCGTACAGCCGAAAGGGTCTTGCGGCGGAATGATAAGCGATCCGTCACGCTCGGCGTAGCTAACCGAATTGCCTTCGAGAATGGTCTGCATCGCCCCAAGATCTTCCACCACAATTTCACAGGCCATGATGCGCGGCCCGCGGCCCCAGGGCGCAACAGCCTGATCGGTCATGGCCTCATACGCGTCTGGTGACAGCACGGAAACATAGGCGTTCGGCAGGTCCATCTCGATGCCAACGGACGTTGTGCGCAGATCGCGGTCCCCGGTTGCTCGTTGAAACATGTACTGGAAATCGCTGGGGTTGGGTTCGACCGCGATAAGCCTGCCAATGCCGATGGCACCGTTGGGATGTTCGGTGCGTTCTGGCCGCCAGAGTATCTCGCGCGTCAGGTGCTCGCAGGCGAACAAGGTGATGTCCGGCGCACGATCCCAGCTCGAAACCGCCAGATGAACGCCAATGGTCGTCTCGCCACCTTCGGGCATCGCTTGTTTGCGTGTGAAGGACAGGATGTCTCCAGCGCTTATGCCATCCGCCTCGAACCGCTCCTGCATCTCGCGGGCACTATGCGTCGTAAACGCCGCCATGACGGGACCGTATCCATGGCGGAACCGGAACGCGTCATACCGACTGATGAAGACGTTGGGCTCTTTGAGCGCAGCCAACTCGGCATCCCGATCCGTCACGGCGAGCGGTTCGAAATAGGTATCGTTGGCAAAAAAAACGTTGCAATTGCCGGTGCCGAACGGGTGATGCGCATCAGGCTGAACCTGAAATCCCAGCGCTTCGAGCCGCAAGCGCGCCGACGCCAGATCAGGCACGCCGACAACGACGTGGTCGAGTGCATTTTTTGGGGTCATGAATGCGCCTTGGGTATCCCGCTACACCAGCCGGCTCTGTTCTATCGCCGCTTCGATGAAGGACGCAAATAGTGGATGCGGCTCGAAGGGACGCGATTTGAGTTCGGGATGGAATTGAACCCCTATGAACCAGGGATGATCCTCATATTCAATGGTCTCCGGCAACACGCCATCGGGCGACAAGCCGGCCATCGTCAGGCCTGCATTCTCAAGGGTCGGGCGGTAGTCGATATTGACTTCATAGCGGTGCCGATGGCGCTCCGAGATTTGGCTGGTGCCATAGATCGATGCAATCTTTGAGCCTGGTGCGAGTGTTGCATCATAGGCGCCAAGTCGCATCGTTCCTCCAAGGTCACCTTCGGTGGCGCGCGTTTCCAGCGCGTTGCCCTTGAGCCATTCGGTCATCAGCCCGACGACAATTGGCCCCTCACCGGTCTCGAACTCAGAGGACCGTGCGCCGGAAATGCCGGCCAGGTTGCGAGCCGCGTCAAGCACGGCCATCTGCATGCCGTAACAGATGCCAAAATAGGGAATGCCACGTGTCCGCGCGAAGGACGCTGCGTTGATCTTGCCTTCCGCGCCGCGCAGGCCAAAGCCGCCGGGCACAAGTATGCCGTTCACGCCCTCAAGGTAGGGGCTGGGGTCTTCGCGCTCGAACACCTCGGACGCGATCCACTCGATATCGACTTTCACGCGATTGGCGATACCGCCATGGGTCAGCGCCTCGATCAGAGATTTGTAGGCATCCTTCAGGTCGGTGTACTTGCCCACGACTGCAATCTTCACCGAGCCGTCCGTGTTCTTCACGCCGGTTGAGATTTGCTCCCACCGTGACAGGTCGGGCGGAGGCGCGTCGTCGATACGAAAGGCGGCAAGAACCTCCTCGTCGAGACCTTCGTCATGGTAGGCAAGCGGCACGTCATAAATGTGCGGCACATCAAGTGCGGGGATGACGCTTTGCTCACGCACATTGCAGAACAGTGACAGTTTCTTGCGTTCACCAGGCGGAATAGGCCGGTCGCACCGCACCATCAGGATATCCGGCTGTATGCCGATCGAGCGCAACTCCTTGACGGAGTGCTGCGTCGGTTTCGTTTTCAACTCGCCGGCGCTGGGGATGAACGGCATCAAAGTCAGATGCATATAGATGACATCACCGCGGGGCAGTTCATTGCCGAGTTGGCGAATGGCTTCAAAGAAGGGCAGCCCTTCAATATCGCCAACCGTTCCGCCAATTTCGCAGATCACAAAATCATAGTCATCGTTTCCTGACAAAACGAAGGCTTTGATCGTATCGGTGACGTGTGGGATGACCTGCACGGTCGCGCCAAGATAATCGCCCCGGCGCTCTTTTGCGATGATCGTCTGATAGATTTTGCCGGTTGTGATGTTGTCGTGCTTGTTGGCCGAACGGCCCGTGAAGCGCTCATAATGACCGAGATCGAGGTCGGTCTCCGCCCCGTCGTCGGTGACGAAGACTTCTCCGTGCTGGGTTGGAGACATGGTCCCCGGATCGACGTTGAGATAGGGGTCGAGTTTCCGGATGCGGACCTTATAGCCACGTGCCTGCAGCAAAGCTCCAAGAGCCGCCGCAGCGATGCCTTTTCCAAGAGAAGAAACCACGCCGCCGGTGATAAAGATGTATCGCGCCATGGGACTCAGGGTCTAGCGAACAGCACTGCATCCGACAAGCACTCATTGCCAGCTGTTTGTGCATGGCTGCAATGCCGCACAAAAAAGCCCGCCGACAAGCGGCGGGCTCTAAGGAGGTTCGCGTCTTTCGGCCGTTTACTGCGACGTCGGGACCTGCGGTTCGGCGGGCACCGTCGCATCCGGCGTGACCGGCTCGACCTCGCCGCCGATCTGTTCAAGCAGTGTGGTGCCGGGCCCGGACGGCTGCGCGTCGGGAATCGAATCAAGGATGGACGAAGGACCGGCGGTTGTCTGTGCCAGGATGGTCAACGAGATCGAGGTGGCGAAAAAGCCGATCGCAAGGAATCCGGTCGCCCGCGTCAACACATTCGCCTGACCTCGGCTCGACATGAAGTTGCCGCCTCCGCCGCCACCGCCGATACCCAGTGCGCCACCCTCTGAGCGCTGCAACAACACCACAGCGACAAGGGCAACAACCACCAGCAGGTGGACAACGATCAAAACAGTCTCAAGCGTTTCCATACGCGCTTCCCAATTTCTTCCGGTCGGGCATCACCGTTTCGGCAACTGCTCGATAGATGTGCATCGTGCTTTGCAGTGCAAGTGTTCTAAGGGCTGCAGGTCCTTGGTGACTGCGCTCTTCCCTCTCGCTGGCGATTACACCAAGGCAATCGTCAACGCAAAACCTTTCAGACCAAACCGCTGACCATGATCCGTGCCAAGTCTGCGAGCATTACATCCGAACAAGGTCACGCACGGCGGTCGCGATACCCATGAAGTCACTGGCGGACAGGCTTGCCCCGCCGACCAAGGCGCCATCGACATTGGTTGGGCTCAAGACTTCAGCCGCGTTCGCTGGTTTTACGGAGCCGCCGTAAAGGATGCGCATCGCCGCACCCGCATCGCCAAAACGTTCCGCAAGGGTCCTGCGAATTGAGTCATGCATTTGGGCGATGTCATCGACGGTGGGTGTTAGCCCCGTGCCAATCGCCCACACCGGCTCGTAAGCAACCACCGTGTTTTCAGCCGTCGCGCCGTCGGGGATGGACGCCGCCAACTGGCCGGAAACAATCTCAACCGCCTGGCCCGCTTCGCGCTCATCCTTGGTTTCACCAACACAAACGACAGCACACAATCCAGCGCGCCACGCCGCAAGCGTCTGGGCGTTCACCTCAGCATCGGTCTCGCCATGGTCAGTACGGCGCTCGGAGTGGCCCGCCAGAACAAAGTCGACGCCAAGGTCGCAAAGCATCTCCGCAGAGATGTCGCCGGTATGCGCGCCGCTTTCTGCAGCATGGCAATACTGTCCGCCGATATGCACGGGCACGGTGTCGACGGTTTTGACGGCAAGCGCAGCAAGGGTTGCCGGCGGGCACACCAGAAGGTCGAGCGCCTCGAGCACACCCTCTTCGGCTGCGCGGCGCATCACCGCTTCGATCGTATCGAGCGAACGGCGCAGTCCGTTCATCTTCCAATTTCCCGCAACGAGGGGCCGGATTGCTTGGGTTGGCATCGCGCTTTCCAAATCTGGGGCCAAATTCTGGCCCAACTGTCCTGTAAATCGCGGGCCTGCTAGCAGGTTTGGCAAAAAGGTGCAAAAGGCGCGCGCATGCGCAGTGTGCTTGCGAGGCGGCTGCCCTTCTGATTATAGTCCGGCTTCATCAAGCCATCTCGTTGAATAGTACGATATAACAAAAGCTTAGACCCATGCTCACCAGGATGCGCGAAGGCGCCAAGGGCACCGTTGCCAAAGTCTTTTTGATTCTCGTGTCCGTCGCCGTCGTGGCTGGGTTGGGTTTTGGCAGCTATTTTGGGGGTATCGGCCAGCGGACGGTTCTTGCCGTCGGCGATGCTGAAATCTCCGCCGAAACGTTCGAGATTGCCCTGCGGCGGCAGCTTAACCAGCTGAGCCAGCAGATCGGCACGGGGCTGACGATGGAACAGGCTCGCATGTTCGGCCTTGATCGGCAGCTCCTGAGCCAGCTCGCGTCGGAAGCGGCGCTCGATTCCGAAGCTGACCGCCTGAATATCGGGGTTTCCGATCCCCGCCTTGCCGAGCGCATCGCGTCCGACCCCATTTTTCTTCAGGTTGGCGGGTTCAACCGGCAATTCTTCCAGCAAGTTCTGCGCAGCTACGGCATATCCGAAGATGATTTCGTTGCCGACACGCGCTCTTTTGCAGCACGGCAGCAACTCGCAGAGGGTGTGACCGGCGGCCTGCAACCGCCACAATTCATGCTGGAGGTGGCCAACACGTACGCCAACGAATTGCGCAAGGTCAGCTATTTGAGGCTGACCGAAGAGAACCTTGAGCCGCCAGCACCACCAACAGACGAAGAGCTTGTGGCGTTCTACAATGAGCGGACATCGGACTATCGGGCTCCCGAATATCGTAGCGTTGAGATGGTCGTGCTGTCGGAGGCGGCGCTTGCCGATCCCGCCGGTGTGCCGGAAGATGAAGTGCGTGCCGCCTATGAGCAGGAGCTTGGTGCGCGGGCGGCCGCCGGTCAGCGTGACGTCACGCAGCTCCTCTTCACGGATGCCGCTGTTGCATCGAGGGCGCGCGACAGGCTGGCCGCCGGCGAAAGCGTCTCCGATCTGCAAGCCGATGATGGCTTCAGTTTCACCGTGACCGAGCTTGGTTCTGTTCGCAGAGATGCCATCCTCGACGATAGCGCAGGCGACGCCGCATTTGCCCTGGCCGCTGCCGGTCCTACCGGCGTGATCGAAGGGCGCTTTGGCAACATCATCATGGTGGTCAACAGCATCGGCAGCGAAAGCACGGTAGCGTTCGAAAATCTCGAAGGTCCGCTTCGTGACGAGCTGGCACGCGCGCGGGCACGCGATGATCTGTTCAACCTGTTTGACGCCGTTGAGGACGCGCGCGCGGGCGGCGATACGCTGGCGACCATCGCGGAGCGCTTCGATCTTGAGCTGGTTACGGTGGCGGCCGTCGATTCCAACGGCTTTGACCGCGAGGGCAATGATGCCGGACTTCCCGAGACCGACGATCTGCTGGGCGAAATGTTTGAAACCGATGTCGGCCTCGAAAACGATGTCGTTGATACGGCCGATGGCGGCTTTGTCTGGTACGACGTGACGGGGATCGAAGCGGCCCGCGACCTGACCTTCGAAGAGGCCGAAAGCCGGGTACGCGACGATTTCATCGCCGACCAGCGTGACAACCTGCTGCGCGACCGCACGGCCGAACTCGTTGACGAACTCGAACGCGGTCGCACGCTGGAAACACTCTCGCTCGCGCTTGATGTCCCACTCCAGCAGACCGAACCTTTCACCCGGGGCGAAGCGCCTGATGAGCTTGGTGGTCCCGCAACGGTGGCAGCATTTGAGGGGGCTGAAGGCCATTTTGGCGATGTTGAAGCTCCCGACCGTACCAGCCGGCTGGTCTTCGTCGTCACCGATGTGGCGCGGCCCGCCTTTTTCGAGCAAGCGACAGACGTCCAGCAGCTTGCCGAGGAACTCGGCCCGTCGATCGAGAACAGCATTCTGACGCAATATGTAGGGGCGCTGCAGGCTAGCCTGGGCGTGCAAGTCAACCAGGACCTGCTAAATCAGCTCTTGGTGGGCGGCATCGCCCGGTAATCCCCAAACAGTTGCAAACCGCCAGCCATGCTCATCGAACCCGCCTCAGACGCGTTTAACGCACGCTATTCCGCGGGCCAGGCCCAGGTGGTCTACACACGCCTTGTGGCTGACCTTGAGACCCCTGTTTCTGCGATGCTGAAACTCTCCCAAGGTGGGGCAAGCACCGCGTTCTTGCTGGAGTCTGTTGAAGGCGGCGCGGTTCGGGGCCGCTATTCGATGATCGGGCTACGCCCGGACCTGATCTTCCGGGCGGACGGCAACCGCGCGGCCGTCGCCCAGGTGTCTGGCGACGGCAAGGTCGGCGGCTTCGATGAACTCGACGCCCCTGCCCTTGATGCGCTGCGGACCTTGATCGATGACAGCCGTATCGATTTGCCCGACGGGTTGCCGCCAATGTCGGCGGGCGTCTTCGGCTATCTGGGCTACGATACCGTGCGCCTGATTGAGCGCCTGCCGCAACAGAACCCGGATGTCCTGGGCGTCCCGGACATGCTGCTGATGCGACCGACGGTTATCGTTATCTTCGACGCTGTGCGCGATGAAATCACCATCGTCACGCCCGTCCGGCCTGACGACGCGGTTTCTTCCTCAACCGCTTATGCGCGTGCCATTGACCGACTGACCGAGGCTGTTGACCGCCTCGATACCCCACTGCCGCGCTCCAGCGATCCCATAGAACTGCCAATGCCGACGGTGACATCGAACACCTCGCCAGAGGACTACAAGGCTATGGTTGAGCGCGCGAAAGAGTACATCCGCGCCGGCGATATCTTTCAGGTGGTCCTGTCGCAGCGCTTCGAAGCACCCTTCCCGCTTCCCGATTTTGCGCTTTACCGCGCCCTGCGCCGCACCAACCCTGCCCCTTTTCTCTACTATCTGTGCTTCGATGGCTTCACCATCATAGGCTCAAGCCCGGAAATTCTGGTGCGCGCGCGCGATGGCGAGGTGACCATTCGTCCAATCGCCGGCACGCGGCCGCGCGGAGCGACGCCCTCTGAAGACAACGCCCTCGCTGACGAGCTACTGGCCGATCCGAAGGAATGCGCTGAGCATCTGATGTTGCTGGATCTTGGCCGGAACGATGTTGGCCGGGTCGCCAAGATGGGCACCGTTAAGGTCACCGATCAGTTCTTTATCGAGCGCTATAGTCACGTCATGCACATCGTCTCAAACGTGGTCGGCGAGCTGGATGAAGGCCGGTTCGACGCGCTCGACGCGCTCGGCGCAGGCTTTCCCGCCGGCACGGTTTCCGGAGCCCCAAAAGTGCGCGCGATGGAAATCATCGACGAATTGGAGCGGGACAAGCGCGGCATCTATGCTGGCTGCGTCGGCTATTTTGATGCCTCTGGTGCTATGGATACGTGCATCGTGCTGCGCACAGCGGTAGTGAAAGACGGCGTCATGTATGTTCAGGCAGGCGCCGGGATCGTCGCCGACAGCGATCCGCAGTCGGAACAGGACGAATGTGTGAACAAGGCCAAGGCTCTGTTCCGTGCCGCTGAAGAAGCTGTGCGCTTTGCGGCCACGTCGCAGCGGGGGCAGTGATGGGCTGTCGGCAAACCTTCCCGGTAAAGCATCACCCCACCCCTAGCCCCTCCCCACCAATGGGAGGGGTACGCGAGAATGCCACGTGGCGTCTCGCTCCCCCTTGTGGCGAGGGATCAAGGGTGGGGGGCCTGCAATGACCGGCACCTATCTGGTCATCGATAACTACGACAGTTTCACCTACAACCTCGTGCATTGCCTCGGTGCAACCGGTGTGAAGATGGATGTGGTGCGCAACGACGCGACGACGGTCGATGCGATAGCCAAGCGACGCGCAAGCGGAGAGCTTGAGGGCATCGTCATCTCACCAGGCCCTTGTACGCCCGACGATGCCGGCATGTGCCTTGAACTGATCGAAAAGCTAGGCGCGAGTACACCGATGTTTGGTGTGTGCCTGGGGATGCAGGCTATGGGCCAGGCTTATGGCGGCAACGTCATCACGGCCAGCAAGCTTATGCATGGCAAAGTCTCGCCCATAACGCCCGCAGCCGAGGCGGACGTCTTCAGCGGGATCAACGGCCCCTTCGATGCAACGCGTTACCATTCTCTGGCGGTCGAGCGCACATCGCTGCCAACGACGATGGCGATTACCGCGCGTGCCGATGATGGGGAGATTATGGGCCTGAGCCACACATCCCACCCCGTGCACGGTGTTCAATTCCATCCCGAAAGCATAGCCTCGCAGCATGGTGAGCGGATTCTGGCGAACTTCGTGGCGATCGCGACCCGCTTCAACGACGCCAAAAAGCGTTCCGGCGCATAACAGAGGTCCCGATGACCGACAGCTTCAAGCCGCTTCTTACTAAGGTGTGCCAAGGAAATGCGCTAACCCGCGAAGAAGCCTCTACCGCTTTCGATGCGATCATGTCCGGCTCGCTTGGTATGGCGCAAATAGCGGGGTTCCTGATCGCGCTCAAAGTGCGCGGCGAAAACGTCGACGAATTGGTCGGTGCGGTCAGGACGATGCGATCGAAAATGACCCCGGTGGACTTGCCCCCGGACCTTGCGGCAAGCGCGATCGACATTGTGGGCACCGGCGGCGATGGCAAGGGCAGCTATAATGTTTCAACGGCGACTGCCATCGTGGTCGCCGCGTGCGGTGTACCCGTCGCCAAGCATGGCAACCGGGCAGTTTCATCGAACTCAGGCGCTGCGGACGTTCTCAAGGCGCTCGGGGTCAATATCGAGCTTTCTGCCGACCAAATCGCTCTTTGCATTGAACATGCCGGAATCGGGTTCATGTTCGCACCCATGCACCATTCGGCGATGAAGCATGTCGGCCCGACCCGCGCAGAACTGGGGCAACGGACGATCTTCAATCTGATAGGTCCGTTGTCGAATCCTGCACGGGTCACCCGTCAGCTGGTGGGTGTCTATGACGAACGCTGGATGATGCCCATGGCCGAGACGCTGCATGCTCTTGGCTGCGAAGCCGCTTGGGTTGTTCACGGGTCAGACGGGATGGACGAAATCACCACCACCGGCATCACGCAGATGGCCAAGCTTGAAGAAGGCACTGTGAGCCTCGCAATGCTCGATCCGCGCGACGAGGGTATTGATCTGGTCGACGAACGGGAGCTTGTCGGCGGCGATGCCGACCATAACGCAAGCGCCTTGCAAGCGGTGCTGGCTGGCGAGCCAAGCGCTTATGCCGATATCGTGCTGCTGAACGCGGCTGCATCCTTGTGTGTCGCTGGCGCGGTGACCTCGGTTGAGAAAGGCCTCAACGTAGCGCGTGAAGCCATTGAGACCGGCGGGGCGGAACGAACGCTCGCACGCCTCGTCGATGTATCCAACGGCGGCGTCTGATGGCCGACATTCTCGAAAAAATTGCTACTTACAAACGGCAGGAAGTTGAGGAAGCGAAGCGGGTTGCATCGATTGCAACGCTTGACGCGGAGATCCGGGCGCAGAGCGCACCAAGGGGCTTCCTGCACGCGTTGAAGACAAAGCGTGACGCCGGCACCTATGGTCTGATCGCAGAGATTAAGAAGGCGTCGCCTTCCAAGGGCCTAATCCGTGCGGACTTCGATCCTCCGGCCCACGCCAAGGCTTATGAAAACGGTGGCGCTGCCTGCCTTTCCGTTCTCACCGATGCGCCGTCCTTTCAGGGGCACCCGGACTATCTGGTCGCTGCACGCGCGGCGACCGGCCTGCCCTGCTTGCGCAAGGATTTCATGTTGGACACCTATCAGGTCGCCGAAGCGCGCGCCTGGGGCGCTGACTGCATCCTCATCATCATGGCGATGATCGACGATGAGCTGGCAGCTGATCTTGTTGCGGCGGCGGGCCATCATAGAATGGATGCATTGATTGAGGTCCATGACGGCCCGGAGCTTGATCGAGCGCTTAAGCTTGGTGGGCCGCTCATAGGCATCAATAACCGCAATCTTCGGACGTTCGAAACGCGGCTTGAAACATCCGAAGAGCTGGCCAAACTCGTGCCGGAGGATCGGTTGCTTGTCAGTGAGTCCGGGCTCTTTACGCGGAACGATCTCGACCGCATGGCGCGTAGTTCCATCACCACCTTTCTGATCGGTGAGAGCCTGATGCGCGAGGATGATGTGGTTGCTGCGACGCTGGCGCTGCTTGATCCGGTGCATGCATGAGCGGCAAGTCCAAACGCTTGAGCCATGTTGATCAGGCGGGCAAGGCCTCAATGGTCGACGTCTCGAACAAACCGGACACGCAGCGAACCGCCCATGCGCGGGGCCAGATTAAAATGCAGGCGGAAACAGTGAGCGCTATCGAGGGAAATCGGCTCAAGAAGGGCGATGTGCTGGCGACGGCGCGCATCGCAGGTGTGATGGCAGCCAAACGCACCCATGACCTGATACCGCTGTGCCACCCGCTCGCCCTGACCGATGTTCAGGTGGACATAATCAAGACGGACCAGGGCTTTTCAGTGGAGACATCGGTCAGAACGACCGGCAAGACGGGCGTTGAAATGGAAGCTCTGTCGGCATGCACTGTCGCGCTCTTGACGCTTTACGACATGGCCAAGGCGATAGACCGGCGCATGGTTATCGATGGCGTCGCGGTCGTCGAGAAATCGGGCGGCGCATCTGGGGACTGGGTCGCGCCTGTACCTACACCATGAGTGCCGGTGCTCCTGCTCGGAGCGTGCGAGAGCCCTCTTATGGCTGATCTGCTGCCTCTTGAAGAGGCGCTAGCGGTGATGATCGACAGCGTTTCGCCGCTTGATGCCGTCGACTTGCCCCTCCTCCAATGCGACGGGTTGGTGTTGGCGCAGGACGTGATCGCGCAGCGCACGCAGCCGCCGTCGGCCGTTTCAGCGATGGACGGTTATGCGCTGCCCATTGAACCCTCATCCGGTCAGCGGTTTGAGGTACTCGGTGAGGTTCCTGCGGGTGGTCATTGGGCCGGTACAGTCGGCGCAGGTCAAGCGGTCCGTATCTTCACCGGCGCCCCCGTCCCAGCAGGCGCATCTCATGTTCTCATCCAGGAAGACGCGGTGAAAGATGGAGCCTTTATCACCGTCGGTGAACGCGCTGGCTCGGGCGCGAACATCAGGCCGGCGGGCGGAGATTTCTCCGAAGGCGACCGGCTGCTCAGGAAGGGGATGCGTCTGACGCCGCAGAAGCTTGCTTTGGCCGCAAGTGGTGATCATGGATCTCTGAACGTCCAGTCTCGCCCAACTGTCACCATCTTGATGAATGGCGATGAGTTGCGCTGGCCTCAAGGTGGTGGCCCGTTTGTCGCGACAAAAACCCCGTTTGTCGCGACAGAACAGTCTAGTTGTCGCGACAAGTCGGAGGATGGGTCGGCGATCGTTGCATCGAACGGTTTTGGAGTAGCAACGCTCGCTGAGCGTTTCGGCGGCAAGCTGGTTAAGCTCGATTTGATCGCCGATGATCGTGATGCACTTGGAGACGCGATTGCCTGCAGTGGGGCAGACTTGCTGGTGACGATTGGGGGCACGTCGGTTGGCGATTATGATCTTGTCCGCCCTGCCCTGGAGGAAAATGGCTACGCACTAAGCTTTCCAAAGGTGGCGTTAAGGCCAGGCAAACCTACGATTTTCGGCACCCGAAAAAATAGTGGAGGGTCGGCTTATGTTCTTGGTTTGCCTGGCAATCCTGTATCGGCACTGGTGAGTGCGATGATCTTCATGCGCCCTCTGATTGCGGCACTTTCCGGTCGGTCAGAACCTCTATTGCCGCTCGAGGATGCGATCGTTGGTGCACCGGTTCCCTCGAATGGACCGCGGGCCCATTTCATGCGAGCGAGGCGGCTGCCTGACGGTTCTTACGCACCGGTTACGTCGCAAGATTCGTCGCTTCTTCAGCTTTTATCCGACGCGGACGCTTTGCTGTATCGGCCTTCCGGTGCAAACGTACTCGCAGTTGGTACGTCATGTGAGATAATGCCCTTACCGCTTTGATTTTTCAAACAATCAGCGATTCTTCGGGAGTGACATTTGCTGCCAGAATCGTCGGGCTGAATGCACCCAGCTTACTGCCTTCAAGGAAGTGCGCGCCGAGTATTGGCTGATAGGCTGCGCCCATGGCCGCCGAAATGCGGCCCAGTACGCCAGCATGGACCCGAACGGGTCTGATTTCCATCATATCAACGTTTTCCAACGCGACCCTCATCCGGTTGATCACGGCATCTTTTATTGATGCCGGAAAGCCGCCATCCACGACCACCGTGTCAACATCGACCAGAGCTGCGGACGAAACCGCGGCGCTTGCCAGCGCCTGGGCCGTCGCCTGTGTCCAAGCATCGATCCTTGGATCCTCTAGCGTCCATTCAGGAGAATCCATCCGCAAGCGCACGTCACGTCCGGAAGTCTGGGACAGTTCCTGTTCCAGGACATAAATCGACGCTCGATGGACAAGTTGATTAGGTTCTGCGGCAAGCCCGTCAACGAGGACGGTTCCCATGGCGCCGGCGTTCCCGCGTTTGCCGAAGAAGACCTTCCCATCGAGGACCACCCCGCCCCCGACGAAGGCGCCTACATAAAAATAGAGGAAATCCGAGAGCGCCTCACCCGCGCCAAAGATCAGCTCGCCACTGCACCCCATACTGGCATCATTGGCAACGAGGACAGGCAGGCGCGTGAAGCGCGCGAAACTCTCGACAAAATCATGCCCACGCCAAGCATCCATGACGCCCGGTGGTGCGCCAGCAGCTTCGGGTTTGTGCCAAAGACCAAAGGGCATGGCGACGCCGATTCCGACAATCCGGGCGCGCAGCGGCACTGGCAAGACGTCCTCCATCGAGGCCATGCCTTCAGCCACAAAGGCATCAATCGCTTCTGGAACGGGATAATCGTAGCGAACCGAGCGCGTATCAATCACGCTGCCGATGATGTTCATCAGCACCAGATCGGCGCCGCGCCTGCCAACTCTCAGCCCGTAGGCCAGTGATCCCTCAGGGTTCAGATAAACCGGTACAGATGGCTTGCCGACCCGCCCGCGCTGGGGCGTTCCGCGCAACAACATGCCGTCCGCTTCAAGCGATCTGGTGATGTTGGAAGCCGTTTGAGCGGAAAGCGAGGTTAAGCGAGCAATCTGGGCGCTCGCCACCTGCCCCTCATTCTTAATGACCGACAAGACGAGACGTTCATTGTAGTTGCGCACGCCTGCAGGCGTTGCGCCGTTGCTGGCACCCGAACGGAAAGACGGGCGTTTACCCTGGGCGGTTTGGGAGTGCTGTTTCATGATCCCTCAGCGTACCAGCCTACCGCTGAGATTTATTAAATCAAGTTTATTTATTTATTGACGGCGAGAATGGGCTCTGTTTAGTTCCGGACGTGTCGCACAGATTAAGCGACTGAAAACCGTCCGTCAGTGACGGAAACAAGAGAAACCTCCCGGGAGAAGATCATGAAAAGACTGATTGCTAGCACCGCTCTCGTTGCCATCGCGGCGGCTGGCGCGACGACGACGACCATAACGACGTCGCATGCGATGGACACAACCGCCTGCCTGATCACCAAGACCGACACCAACCCCTTTTTTGTGAAGATGCGTGAAGGTGCGACGGCCAAGGCTGAAGAGTTGGGCATCAACCTTCTTACATTCGCCGGCCGCGTCGATGGCGACCATGAGACACAAGTCGCCGCCATCGAAACATGCATCCTCGAAGGCGCATCGGGTATCTTGCTGACAGCGTCAGACACCTCCTCGATCGTTCCCGCCGTCCAACAGGCTCGTGATGCCGGTCTCGTCGTGATCGCTCTCGATACCCCGCTGGAGCCGATCGACTCGGCCGATGCTACGTTTGCGACCGACAATTTCCTTGCTGGCGAGCTGATCGGCCAATGGGCCGCTGCCACACTCGGTGACGACGCTGCCAACGCCAAGATCGCGATGCTAGATCTTGCCGTCAGCCAGCCAACGGTTGGCGTTCTGCGCGATCAGGGCTTCCTTCAGGGTTTCGGCATTGATCTTGGCGACCCAACGCGCTGGGGTGATGAAGATGATCCCCGCATTGTCGGCAACGAAGTTACCGCGGGTAACGAAGAAGGTGGTCGTCAGGCCATGGAAGCGCTTCTTGCTGTCGATCCAGAGATCAACGTCGTTTACACGATCAACGAGCCGGCGGCTGCGGGCGCCTATGAAGCGCTGACCGCAATTGGGCGGCAGGGTGATGTCCTCATCGTGTCTGTTGATGGCGGATGCCCAGGCGTCCAGAACGTTGCGGAAGGCGTTATCGGTGCAACGTCACAGCAGTACCCGCTGCTGATGGCGTCGCTTGGTATCGAAGCGATTGCTGCGTTCGCTGCGGACGGAATTCTGCCCCAGCCCACACCGGGGAAAGACTTTTTTGATACCGGCGTTGCCCTTGTCACCGCTAACCCGGTTGATGGCGTCGACAGCATCGACGTCGAAGAGGGTACCAACCTCTGCTGGGGCTAACGACCAGACCTTGCGTGTTGCTGGGGGCATCCGGGATGCCCCCAGCATCCAATGACCAACGAAACTTCTGGTATCGGGCACCATATGCCAGTCCATTGACCTGTGCCCATCAACCCAAACCCGCGGCAAGGCGCTCCCCATGACAACGTCCGACAACTATGAAGCGGCTACACAAGGCGCTGATCAGCGTGTCGCAGAGTTTGATACTGGCAAGAAAAGTTTTGGCAGCCGGCTTCAGCATCTGCTGCATCAGATTCCTTCTCTCGTTCCGCTGACGGTCTTGATTGCGGCGATCATCATATTCGGCCTTCTGATCGGCCAACGCTTTTTCTCGCCATTTGCGCTCACCCTTATCCTCCAGCAGGTGCAGATCGTCGGCATCGTGGGCGCTGCACAAGCACTGGTGATCCTCACCGCCGGTATCGACCTGTCGGTCGGTGCGATTATGGTGTTGTCCTCCGTGGTGATGGGGCAGTTTGCCTTCCGGTATGGCCTGCCACCGGAAACCGCAGTTGTCTGCGGCCTTGCCGTCGGAACAGGTATCGGTTTCATCAATGGCTGGCTCGTCGCGCATGTTAAGCTGCCACCCTTCATCGTCACGCTTGGCATGTGGCAGATCGTTCTGGCCACAAACTTCCTGTATTCGGCCAATGAAACCATCCGTAGCCAGACCATCGCAGCTGAAGCGCCGATCCTGCAGATATTCGGCACCAGCATAGAGATCGGCGGCGCGCGGCTGACAATTGGCGCAATCTTCATGATCGCGCTTACGCTTGTCCTTGCCTACGTCCTTAAGCACACCGCGTGGGGGCGGCACGTTTACGCCGTTGGCGACGACCCTGAAGCGGCCGAGCTATCCGGAGTCGATGTCAAAAAGACGCTTATCTCGGTCTACATGTTGGCAGGTCTTATCTGCGCTTTCGCTGGATGGGCGCTGATCGGTCGTATCGGCTCTGTGTCGCCCACCTCTGGCCAGCTGGCCAACATCGATTCCATTACGGCTGTGGTTATCGGGGGGATATCCCTATTCGGTGGACGCGGCTCAATTCTGGGCATGCTTTTTGGTGCCATAATCGTCGGCGTTTTCACCTTGGGCCTCCGGCTGCTGGGTGCTGATGCGCAGTGGACCTACCTGCTGATTGGGGTCCTCATCATCGGGGCCGTCGCCGTCGACCAGTGGATCAGAAAGGTGGCCGCCTGATGGAACCGATCCTCAAAGGGACCAATCTGGTCAAACGTTATGGCCGCGTCACAGCGCTCGATCATTGCGACTTCGAGCTGCTGCCCGGCGAGATCCTCGCTGTTATCGGCGACAACGGCGCCGGAAAGTCGACGCTGATCAAGGCGGTTTCCGGTGCGGTCATGCCGGACGAAGGTGATATCTTTCTGGAGGGCCAGAAAGTGCGGTTCCGTAGCCCCATTGAAGCACGGGAAGCGGGCATTGAAACGGTCTATCAGCAGCTGGCGATGTCCCCGGCCCTGTCGATTGCCGATAACATGTTCATGGGTCGTGAACTGCGTAAGCCCGGGCCGCTGGGCAAGTGGTTTCGGAAACTCGACCGGCCTGCCATGGAAAAGTTTGCACGGGACAAGCTGTCGGAGCTCGGTCTGATGACTATTCAGGATATCAACCAGGCGGTTGAGACGCTATCCGGCGGCCAAAGGCAGGGCGTGGCGGTGGCGCGCGCCGCCGCTTTTGGATCGAAGGTCATAATCCTCGATGAGCCAACCGCGGCTTTAGGGGTCAAGGAGAGCCGCAAGGTGCTTGAGCTTATCGTCGATGTGAAGGCACGCGGTATTCCGATCATCCTGATCAGCCACAATATGCCCCATGTCTTCGAGGTAGCCGATAGAATTCATGTGCACCGGCTCGGAAAGCGAATCTGCGTCATCAAACCGACTGACTACTCCATGTCAGAAGCCGTGCAGTTCATGACTGGAGCCAAAGAGCCGCCCGCCATGGCGGTAGCGGCGTAAACACCCGGATTCCCGTTCGTGACCATACAGGCCGAGCCGCAGACTATCGAGCGCTTCGATGTGTTGGTCGCTGCCGTTCAAGCCGCGCCAATGGGTAGCGGTAATCGCCGCATGATTGCGCTGGCAGGCCCGCCGGCGAGCGGAAAATCCACCCTTGCAGAAAGCCTGTGCGAAGCGGTGTTGAGCTCATCGCACGAGACGTGCGCTGTCGTTCCGATGGATGGCTTTCATTATGATGACGCGGTCCTCACGCAACGAGGTCATCAAGACCGGAAAGGCGCCCCCCATACCTTCGATCTGGGAGGCTTGACCTCGTTGCTCCAGAGGCTGAGGACCAATGAGGAGGTCGATGTAGCGGTTCCAGTGTTTGACCGGCACCAGGAGCTGTCGCGCGCAAGTGCACGGATCATCGACCAAGGCGTGAAAACCTTGATCGTTGAAGGAAACTATCTGCTGCTTGACGACGAAGGATGGCGAGACCTTAGACCGCTCTTCGACCTCACCATCATGATCGCCAGTGATCGGGATGAACTCGAACGACGGCTGGTGGATCGTTGGCGCACCCATGGCCGGCCAGACGACGTAGCGCGGGCGTGGATCGACGAAAACGACCTGCCGAATGTGGACTTAGTTCAGCAAGGTTCAGCTGCGACGAATATCATTTACCGGCCGTGATCGCCTAACAAGGACACCGGCGCGTAGTCCTCCCCGCACGTTTTACTCGCAGTCTATGCCGGTCTTCCGCGAGCCTTCCAGCGGATAAATTTGGAGTGGCTGGTCCCACCATGAAACGCGTAATTTGCGTACAAAAGTGCTGAAAAGAAATGCCAGGCAGGTAGTGTTCAAAAAGGCGTTCTCAGTCATCTATCGCGTAGCCAGCGCTCCGTATCAGGGACTAAACGATCAACTTTTCCGCTTGCATCTCCAGCAATTTGCAGGGTAATGATTGGTATCTTAGAATTGTTCTAAGGTTGCAGACCTAATGTGCGGCGCGCGGCAAGGATGCCATGGACTTATCGCAAGACGGCCAGACACGTACGGCTATCGACAGCCCATCTCCCGGCGAGAAGAAGTCGCGGCGCGGTCGCAAGCCGTCCGGAAAACTGTCACGAAAGAAGATTGTTGCGACGGCATTGACCATCGCACGGCGCGATGGGGGCTCGTCCGTCACGATGCGCCGGATCGCGACGGAAGCCGGCGTCGGCACCATGTCGCTCTATCGCTACATCGATGATCGCGATGATCTGCTTTCGGAGATGCTTGGGGTCGCTTTGAAGCGTGTCAAGTTGCGCCGCCTGAAAGACCCGATAGACGAGCTGCTTTCGATCTTCGATGGGTTGTATTCCCTGTTTCGATCTGAGCCTTGGGTCATCACGGTGATGGTCAACTATGCAGGCGGCAATGCGCACGTTCTGGCAATTAACGAGCGCGTGGTCGTCGCGCTGAAGAAGCTTGGCATGTCCGACGATGTCGCCTTCCACACGCTTCATACGCTTATGCACTACACGTATGGCGAAGCCATGTTGATGGAGGCGTGGGACCGGCGCATGCAAAGCCGCGATCCCAGCCCCGTCCATTGGGATCACGAGCAATACCCGACCATTAGCCGGATGGTCGAAAAGGACATGGCATCAGAACCCCCCGAGGTGGAGCCCTATATCTCCAATGTCCGACGTGTCCTGTTGTGGGCGTCGAACAGCACGCAGCCCGCAGTGTAAGCTCCCTTCAAGCTGGCTCAGCCGACACGCGCTATTGCGAACGTCACTCCCACTCAGTTCCGCCGCATTCCTGGACATCATGTACGCCATTAGCATCATGAAATCCGGGCATACTTTCGAACGGTTCTAAAAGACTGTTGTTTTTTGGGCTTTTGCTTGGCTACGCCGTAGCGCGCGGAGTGCTGTAGCTTGACTCGCTCTGTACGCGATAATAACCCCAATTTGATTTCGAACGGTATGAAAAGCCTGGCCATCGAAGCGGAAGGGTGCGCGCCCGACCTCGCTTTTGTGGACCGGTCTTTTCGAGCTCGGCTGGCCCTTACGAAGGCGCAGCGATCGTCGCGGGTTGCAAGCAGAGGTTCGGTACCGTCAGGAACCGTCTGCGCCATGCGGCGGTATGGAAACGTGCAAAAGGTGAATGCGATGCGAAGGGGCCCTTCAGCGTGCGTCTTCTTGGCCATGCTCCTGTTGAGCGTCGCAAATCTATCGGAAGCTCGCTCGAGCTGGGCAAGCGAGGCCTGCAGCGGCCGTCTATTGGAGAGCTCGAACATCGTAGGCGGTGCCGTCTGTGTTCCGGACGTTCCGGCACGCATTGCCGTCCTCGACCCATATTTCAATATGCAAATGGCCCTTTATCTGGACCTGCCAGTTGTTGCCGCGGCTCGCTCGGGTCCCCAGTGGCCAGCTGGCGTGACAGATCTCGCAACTGAGGATCAGCTAAGCTCGATTGTGTATCTCGGGCAGTTCCAGGAGCCCAGCCTTGAAGAGTTGTTGTCTGCACAGCCCGATCTGATTCTCGGCGATGCCTATATGCACGAACGCTTGCTGGAAAACCTGACGCGCATTGCGCCGACGGTTTTGGTCGATACGGCGGACTGGGAAACTTACTTCGAGGTCATCAGCGAAGCGACGAACTCCAGTCGCCAGTTTGAACAAAGCCTCGCCGCCTATAAGGAACGCCTTGCAGAGCTGCAAGATCAGTTGAATGGCGAGGTTACAGCCTCGTTTTTGCGGATCGTTCCGGGAGGCTTTCAGGTCTATCTCGACGGGCCATCTGCCTACGCCCCGATGGCGGTGCTGTCCGATGTCGGCATCGGTCGACCTGCGGCCGAAACAACCGATGGGGATACCGTTTTCATCCGGCCCACTTGGGAAGGTGTGCCTTTGTTGGATGGCGATGTCCTGCTTTACGT
This sequence comes from Pseudomonadota bacterium, assembly GCA_039024915.1. Taxonomy (NCBI): domain Bacteria; kingdom Pseudomonadati; phylum Pseudomonadota; species Pseudomonadota bacterium. The sequence goes on along the minus strand of JBCCPK010000006.1, from coordinate 45,865 downwards.
TTTTGGGGGCGGGCATCACGTGTCACAAGGGTCCACCCTTCGCAGCGAGACGGTCAACCATCCTCTGTGGGCGGAAATCCCTGCTGTCGCTGACGATCAAGCCCACGAAGTTTCCCCCGATCATTGGACGGCGTTTGGCGGGCTGCACTCGGCTGAAGCGATCCTTGACGATATCGAACGCATCTTCCTCGGTGAGTAGCGCTCGTGCCGAGTTGACTTGGCGATCCCCCGGCCTACTCGCGCTATACGTGCTTGTTTTTTGCGGGATTGCCGTAAGCTTTCTCGCAGGAGCCTACCCGCTAGGACCATCGGCGGTTATGGGCTTTCTGTTTGCACAGGACCTACCGGCAACTGATGCGACCGTTGCGTCGCTACGCGCAGTTCGGATCATCGGCGCGCTGTCCGTTGGCGCGGCGCTCGCGATCAGCGGCTTGTTGCTTCAGTCGCTTACCAGGAACGAGTTGGCGGAGCCGGGCCTTTTGGGGATCTCGTCGGGCGCGGGTCTTGCTGTTGTCCTCTATACGGCGCTCTTCCCCGGCGAGTTGACGCTTCTTTCGAGCACCGGGGCCGCAATTGTCGGCGCGGTCGTTTCCGGGACCATGGCCTTTGCGTTGGCTGGCGGCTTTTCGAGTGTTGGCGCAAGCAAAACCCGGCTCATCTTGTCCGGCGCTGTCCTCGCCCTTCTGTTTGCTGCACTGACCACCACCGTTTTGTCGCTTGATACCAATACGCTTGGCGATACGCGTGTCTGGCTTGCTGGGTCGCTGGCGGATCGGCCACCGAACGTGGTCGTGCCACTAGGTGTCATCATCCTGATCGTTGCCTTGCTCGCCTGGGCATACAGTGGACGCTTCACCATTTTGAGCATGGGCGATGAAACAGCGACAGGGCTTGGCATCGATCCGTTGCAAACGCGGGTGCTGTCACTGCTCTTCGCGCTTTGCTTTGCGGGCCTCGCGGTCGCCATCGCCGGCCCGATAGGCTTTGTCGGGCTAATCGCTCCGCACGTTGCACGAAGCATTGTCGGCGGTCGCTTGACGATGTGCCTGCCGGTCGCCGTATTGGTTGGCGCAGCTCTTCTTCTGTTTTCGGACGCGATTGTTCGGATCCTCGCACCGCCGGCGGAAGCACCGGTTGGCGTGGCAACGCTCCTGATTGGAGCGCCCTTCTTTCTGCTCATTCTTAGGCGCGGAGCGTGAAGATGCGAGCCAAAGCGCCAAAATCGACGTTGAGCCATCGCTTCTGGCCCGTGGTGATCATCGCGCTGTTGGCGTCGATCATGGTGTTTTTTGCCAGTCTTTCAGGGGGAAGGCCTGACTGGCAGGTTCTTGCGCATCTTCTTGGTTTTGCTCCGGCGGGCGCTGGTGACACCACCAACGAGCTTGTTCTGTTGCTGCGCGGACCACGCACCGTTGCGGCACTGGCAATTGGCGCAATGTTAGCCGCATCGGGCCTGATCCTTCAGGCGGTCGTTCGAAACCCCTTAGCGGAGCCAGGCTTGCTGGGGATCAACGCAGGGGCCGCTCTATCAACGGTCAGCATCAGCCTTGGTGCCCTACCCTTCGCCGCCGGCCTGCCTCTCACGCTCGCTGCTTGCATTGGCGGCATGCTGGTCGCGATCATCGTTTACCTGGTCAGCTGGAAGTCAGGAACAAACACCGGCCGCCTGATCCTCGCTGGTGTTGGTGTCGGCGCGTTGTGCTCCGGGTTGATCTCACTGATCACCCTGTTTGCAGAGCCGCAAGCGGTGCAACGCGCTCTTGCGTGGCTCTCCGGCAGCCTTGGTGGCGTCACGGTTGCCCAGGCCCAATTGTTGATGGTCTTCGCCCTGATGGGCTGCGCAGCACTTTTCCTCAGCCACCGCCAGTTGGATGTTCTGAACCTCGACCGCACGTCGATTGTCGGGCTTGGACTTCCTTTCGAGACAACACGGCTCGCCTTGCTGGCGGTGGCGGTTATCCTGGCGTCCGTCGCCACCGCGATCGGTGGGATCATCGCGTTTGTGGGTTTAATTGCCCCACATGCCGCACGCTTGTTGGTGGGCCATCAACATCGAGCTGCGGCGCCGGTCGCGGTTCTGGTGGGCGCCGCCTTATGCGCATTCGCCGATTTGGCGGCACGCACAGTGATCGCCCCCGCGCAGCTGCCAGCAGGTATCGTCACATCTCTGCTTGGAGCACCCTACTTCCTGTTTCTGATGATCCGCTCCACCTCTGGCAGCGCAGCGCAGCGGTCTGCCCATGTCTGATCAAGACGTCGCGCTTTTGGGCCGGTCACTCAGCCTTGGCTATGGCGGAACGACGATCTGTAGTGGGCTTGATTTGCGCATCGCCAAGGGCGATTTCGCAATCATCATTGGACCAAATGGCTGCGGAAAATCGACCCTATTGAAAGCGCTCGGCCGTGTCTTGAAGCCAAAGGCCGGCGAGGTCTTGCTTTCCGGGCAGAACATTCATCAGCTGCCAACGCAAGCGGTTGCCAAACAACTGGGTATCCTGTCCCAGCACCCGGAAGCACCGCCGGGCATGACGGTGCTCGAGTTGCTTGCCCAGGGACGCTATCCGCAACGCTCGCTATTTGCCGGTTGGACGCGAGCGGACCAAGCTGCGCTCGATGATGCCCTCCTGGCCACCGGCATAACGGATTTGGGCAATAGGCCCCTTGCCGAGCTTTCCGGCGGCCAGCGACAGCGGGCGTGGCTCGCTATGGTGCTTGCACAGCAGACGGAGATCATCCTGCTGGACGAGCCGACAACCTATCTCGACGTACATCATCAGTTTGAGATTCTTGAGCTTCTGGCCAAGCTGAACCGTGACAGTGGAACAACCATTGTCGCCGTCATGCACGACCTGCATCAAGCTATGGTGTTCGCCCGGTCCCTGATCGTTATGCAGCATGGCAGAATTGTTGCTCAGGGCGCGCCGGATGAGGTGATTGGGCCGGAAATTCTCTTTGACGTTTTCGGGATTGATGGCGAAATGCTCCACCATGTGGATGGCAGCATACGCGGTTTCGTTCCGCTGCGCCCCGCCCGTTTACCCGAAACGGCAAATGGGGACGCCAACTGATGCGCTGCCTATTTCTGTTTGTCATTTCAGCTGCCTTAATCGCCCAGGCCGTCTCAGACACCCTGGCGGACGATACGTTGGGGGAGCGGATCGATGCCATCCGCGTGGAACACGCAATGGTTGGCGTTGCTTACGCCCTTATCGAAGATGGAGCTGTCCGCGATGTGCGTGCCCTCGGCACCATCGAGCCTGATGGTCGGGCCCTCGCAACGACCGACCTGTTGCGACTTGGCTCGGTCTCAAAGAACGTCACAGCCTTGCTCGCACTGGAGCTCGCAGCCGAAGGCGCCGTCGATCTTGATCAACCAGCAGAGCCATTACTGCCCACCGGATGGGGTGAAAACCCATGGGCGGCAAGCGATCCCTTCACGATACGCATGCTGCTGGAACATACCGCAGGTTTTCCAGGTTCGTCCTATCGCGAATATGCCGACGCTTCTGAACCTTTGTCTGCAACGGACGTCTTGGCGGGTTACGGTGGTAAGGTGCGGTGGCCACCCGGACGCTTCTACTCCTATTCGAACATGGGTATCGCGGCAGCCGCAGCGGCGCTTGAGGCTGCGACCGGCGAGAGCTTCGATGCGCTGGCGTCTCGGCACATCTTTGACCCCTTGGGTCTGTCGACTGCCACCTTTGCTTGGAATGAGAGCGTTGCGTCCCGCCCGGCGACGTTTGATGATGCTGGTAACCGGGCACACTTTTGGGAGCTTTCAGTCCGGCCCGCCGGCTCGCTTGCGATGTCAATGGCAGACTTTGCCATCTATGCCGCTGCACACGCATCCGCCGAAGTACCGTCATCAACAACACCCTTGTCGAGTGATCTCATCCAAATGCGCAGGCCGCAGACCTCGCTGGCTGCGCGCGCAGGCTATGATCTGGCATACGGGCTGGGAACGTTTGGCTTTCTGCAGGCCGATCACGTCTTCTGGGGGCATTGGGGCCGGATAGACGGCGCACAGGCGACATTCGGGATCCTGGATGGATCCACGGACGGCTTCGCGCTCGCGAGCAACACGAGCAACCGCCAAGGCTTCGCGGCTATTCGCCAGGTTCTTGCGGAGCACGTTATCAAAAACGCATCGGTGGTTGGCGAAACTGGAAACCCTTCATCGGCAACTGCGAACGAGCTTGACCTTGCTGGCTGGTATCGACCCTTTACCGATGACATGGAGCTGCGCGCCTGGATCACGCACGCGCTTGGCCTTGTTCGGGTTTCGAACGCCTCGCCCAACCTCACCATCGCATCTGCGTTGCTTCCCATAGGCGAGGCGGAACTGGAGCCGCTGGGCAATGGAATCTTTCGTGCTTTGGGTGCTCCGGTTGGCACCCATGTCTTCACGCCACTGGGCGAAGACCTCTTCTTGCTCGGCGACCAACAGAACAGCTACCGGAAGATAAGCGCGCTCGCCGCCGCCGGACACGTCGCTGGGTTCTGGGTTGCGGTCTTTGCAACCTTCTTGGGCGTTGGGTTGCTCTTGTTCACATCGCTGCAAGGCCTGTTTCGAAAGCGCTTGGGACCTGGCTCATATTGGAGGCTTCTGCTTGGCGGAGCCGCCACCGGCCTGCTAGCTTTGCAGGTGCTTCATGTCCTTTGGGGGATGTTGGCACCGATCGACACCGTGGCCAGCCTTGGAGTCGTTGGTGCCGGATCAGTAACGCTGTTCGCTCTGAGTATCGGCTGGCCCGTTTTGCTGCTGCTTGGCATATGGGCGTCCGTTAAAACGTACCGTCACATGAGCGCTCTAGGTCGCGTCGCAGCCTTGACGTGCATTGCCGGGCTGAGCATCGCAGCAGGGTTTCTTGCGACCCAAAGCTGGCTGCCCCTCATGACGTGGTCCGCTTAGGCCATGTCACTTCAGATACCCTGATGGCTGATGAGAGAACGGCAGCGATGAAAACAGAAGCACCCGGTGTTGAAACCGCCCATGGGGCGGTTGGCTTATCCAGCGTCTTCGAGAAACTCCACGGTCAGGGCCTCCCCGGGCTTATCGTGGGTGTTTCGGGTCCATCAGGTTGTAAGACGGCCACTTTCGGCGTTGCGAACCTTGAGACCCGCGAAACCATGCGCAGTGGTGTGCACTTTCGCATTGGCAGCGTGTCCAAACTGATAATCGGACTGTGCCTGCGAAGGTTTTTGCGTGCGGGAGAGATAGAGCTGAACGCACCAGTGTGCCGCTACCTCAAGGATGTCCCTGACGGCGAGCACATCACAATCGCACAGCTTGCCCAACACCGAACGGGCTTCACCGACGCTCTGTACAACCCCGCCTTTCGTGCGCTCATCAATGCTGACCTCGGTCGGGTGTGGACCCGTGACGAGGCATTGCAGTTCTCTTTTGACGTTACAGAGCGCGCCTATGATCCCTCACAGGTCCGCTATTCAAACACCAATGCGATGATACTGGCCAAGGTGATCGAAGCCAACGCCGCGAAACCTTTTCAAGAAGTCGCCGCCAGCACTCTGGCGGCCCAGATTGGCGACCACTCAATCCATTACGTTCCTGGCCCTGCGCCAAGTGCCGGCTTTGCGCGGGGCTATCGCTACGGTCGTACGGATGGGAACATCGAATATGGATCGGCGTTCTATTCCACCGAGCACTTCAATCCGTCATGGAGTGCGGAAGCAGGCTGTTATGCCGCGACGATCTCCGATCTGCTTGGTTTGGCCAAATCGATTGGCTCAATGGTTGAAGAGTGCAAGGACCTCTTCACCTCGCACGAGCAACATTATGCTCTGCTCACGCACGCTTATTCTCCCTTTTGGGGCCATGACGGAGACGTGCCGGGCTACTCGGCCTGTTGTTATGTCCGGCCTGATGACGGTCTCGCCATCGCCGTCTTGGCAAATCTGTCGAACACGCTCAGCGGTCACAATCCGGCCACCCTCGTTTTTCAGCATCTAATTTGCAAAAAATAGGAAAGCGTACGCCTATCTGGTTGACTTAAGAAATTTCCAACGCCTAAAAGGCCGCATAGCTATTGGGACTTGGGATGCGTTGGGTTTCTTTTTCCGCAAGTACAGTCGCGGTCATTTTAGGTACAATATCGTACGCAAATGGCCAGGAACTTGATGATGCTGACGGGTTCGTTCTCGACGAGATCGTCATCGAAGGCGGCAAGATTGACCGCGCTTATGAGGACACCTTCGGCAGCGTAGGCGTCATCGGAGGCGACGCAATCGAAGCGCAGGGCATCGACGATCTTCGCGAGGGGTTCAGTCTGCTTGGCAATGTGCGCTGGAACGAAGGCAATCGAGGCAATGCCGGCTTCTCTATTCGGGGTGTCAATTCCGACGGCCTAACCGAGCCGCAGAACAACAATCCCGTCACTGCAGTCATCATAGACGGCGCCACGCAATCGCTTGAAGCGACGCGGCGTGGCTCTCGCGGGATCTGGGATGTTGAACAGGTTGAAGTGTTTCGTGGGCCCCAATCCGCAATCCAGGGGCGTGCGGCCCTGGCAGGCGCGGTGATCGTCTCGACACGCGATCCGACGTTTGAGTGGGAGGCAGCCGCCCAAGGCACTCTGGGCACGCTCGACCAGCGTGACGGCGCCTTTTACCTGTCGGGACCGATCATTGATGATCAGGTTGCGTTCCGCGTGAGCGGTGAATGGCGCAACCGCACCAACGGCATCACGTACAACTCGCCCTTTGCGCAAGAGTTCGAGGACGATGAGTTCTACTCGCTTCGCGGCAAGGTCTTGATCGAACCGTCCGAAATCCCCGGGCTGTCTTTGCTGTTCACTGCCGTGCAGACCTTCGACCGACCCGCAGTCAACTCGGTGAACATCAATCCTGCCATTCCAGGCAATGACTCCTTTTTTGATCGCCGCTTTTCGGTAACCGCGTTCTCGACAGTCGAGGTCTATGAGGCGACAAACCGGAACTTCATCCTTGAAGGTAGTTATGAGTTCAGCCCGACGCTAACGCTGCGATCATTGAGCTCTTTTGTCCTTTCGGACACGGAGATTTCAACGCCCCAAAGCCAGCTGTATCAGCGCAGCGAGAACCGCGAGGGGCGCGACTTCACGCAGGATTTACGTGTCGAGATCGGCGAAAGTGAAGACCGTCTATCAGGTGTCATCGGAGCTTATTATGGGCTTTTCACCTTGCCACGAGATTCGGTCGTACGTGCGGGGCCGAACGTGTTGCAAGACCTCGAGTCAGATAACGAGACCGAGCATCTGAGTATCTATGCCGATCTGCGCGTGCGCCCCTTTGAGCAGTATTCTGACGTCAGCTTCATCATCGGCGGGCGTCTGCTTCGTGAGACTGTGGTGAACGATTTTAACGACCGAGGGCCCGCCAACAACGACATTCTCGCCGAAGCCAGCTTTACGGAGTTTCTGCCGAAGCTTGGCCTTGCCTACGACATCAATGAGCTGACCACGATCTCCGCAGTCTATCAGCGCGGCTACCGTTCCGGATTTACGGGAAGCGATGCAGCCAACAACGGCGCGATCTATACGGTTGACCCTGAATACGCCGACTCGTTTGAGCTTGGCTTCAAGACCCGGTCTGACGATGGCCGCTGGAATTTTGGGGCGACGGGTTTCTTCACGCGCTACACCGATCAACAGATCGCGCAGTCGGGCACCAGACTGGTGGCAGGGGCGACCGTTCCCTTCGCGCGCACGCTTAACGCGGGCGAATCCACGAGCATCGGGCTTGAGCTCGAGGGGCAATACGATTTCGGGAACGGTCTATCGGTTTTCGGGTCGGTGGGGCTGCTTCGGACGGAGTTCGATACCCTGGTGGTCAACGGCGTGGATCTGTCCGGTAACGAGTTCCCCGAAGCTCCAAGCCTCACGGCATCGCTTGGCTTTGCCTACAACCATGATAGCGGCTTCTTCGCGACGGCTAACGCAGCCTACACGGACAGCTTTTTTTCGAACGGGTCTATCACCAACGATCCTACCCAGTTCCTGTCCCACTATTGGGTCGTCAACGCCAGCGCTGGCTTTGAACGCGATCACGTCAAAGCGACCGTGTTCGTCGATAACGTCTTTGATGAAGAGTACATCACCGGCATCACGCGCGGTGGTGCAGAAGCGTCCCTTGGGGCTGAGCGCCGCATGGGCGCCGAGGTCCGCGTATCGTTCTAACCCGACGCCATGGCCCGTGCTCATGCCCATGCTCATGGGGCGTCGGCCTTGCGTTCCTCAATCGCAGCGCATGGTCGTGCCTTGCGATCAACTAACCTACGCTTAGGCCGTACACTCAACGGCGTTGGCGATAACGGAGCAGATTGATGGATCAGTCTTCGGGCGGGCCGTTGCAGAACCTTCAGATTTTTCTCGTTCAAGGCGGACCGGCCATTTGGGCGATTGCCGCTCTGTCGGTGTTCAGCCTCGCGCTGATCCTCTGGAAGGTCTGGCAGCTTTGGCGGCTGGGCGCATGGTCAAAGCTTCGTGCGCACCGCGCCGTTCAGGAGTGGACTGACAACGAGATCCGTCAGGCGGCCCAAACAATAATGGCAGGACGCGACATTCGCTCCCGGATTGTTCGCAGCGCAATGTCAGCACGCCTAGATCGCAACGTCTCGGACGAGGCGGCCCGTGAAGAGGTCGAAGTCTTTGCTGCGGCCAGCCTTCAGGAAGCGCGTTCGGGACTGCGCGCCATGGAACTTATCGCCGCCATCGCGCCTCTTCTTGGGCTTCTTGGCACGGTGTTGGGTATGATTTCTGCTTTCCAGGCGCTCCAAGCCGAAGGTGGGCGCGCGGACCCAGCCACTCTGGCGGGCGGTATCTGGGAAGCACTTTTGACGACCGCAGCCGGTATGGCGGTGGCAATACCCGTGTCGGTCGCTCTGACATGGTTTGAAAGCGTGGTTGACCGCGTTCAATCCGATGTTGAAGGGCTGGCAACAAAGGTCTTCACGCGCGGAACAGTGCGCCGCGCGCCGGAACCAGAACGGCAAGCGGCGGAATAATGATCGCACTCGGCAAGCAGAAGCGCCGCCGCGCAATCAGCCTGACCCCCATGATCGATGTGGTGTTCTTGCTGCTTGTGTTTTTTATGCTCGCCTCGCGCTTCGGGCTCGACCACTACATCCCGCTAACCGCAAGTTCCGGAGGCACGGCGGCGTCAGAAAACAACCAGCCACGTATTGTTGATATACTTCCCGATGCGATCCGGCTGAATGGCGAACGCATTGATGAGGCCGAGCTTATCCGTGCGCTGGAAGCTCTCACCGACACGATCAACGACCCTATCGTCATCCGTGCACGGGACGAGGCGAGGCTGCAAAGGCTTGTCGATGTCGCCGAGCAGCTCGGCAGTGCGGGGTTCCAACGTCTTGTGATGGCGCAATAGCTATGAGGTTGCGGGCGCCAGATCGCAAAAGACGCGCTGAGAACTACGTGCCGATGATCAACGTGGTGTTTTTGTTGCTGATCTTCTTTTTGATGACCGCCCAAATCGCGCCACCGGACCCGTTTGAGATTGCACTTCCAGTTTCGCAGTCGGAGGCTGTCGCCGAAGGCAATGAGCCCTTGTACGTCTCAGCGGATGGTCAACTGGCCTTTGGAACAGTCACGGGCGAAGCGGTGTTCGAAGCGATTGCCGCTCGCCAGCCTTCCGGTGACGTTCTTCTGGTCCGTGCGGACGCAAATGCTGACGGCGCAACTGTTGCCGAACTAGTCCAGCGTCTGGCGCGGCTGGATACAGGTGACATCGTGCTGGTTACAGGTTCGCGATGAGGCAAACCATTGAGAAGGTCGTTTTTCTCGCACTTGCGCTCGCGATTCACGTTGCCGTATGGCTGCAATGGCCTGCAGAGGGCGTCGAAAGCGGCGGGTCTGGCGGGGACGTGTTTGTCTCCGTTGCTGCCGCCGATGGAGCCATGCAAGCCGTGATCGAGGAATGGGAGGCCGCACAAGAGGCGGCCAACGATCCCGATCCACAGCTTGAGCAAACAGTCGCCGAGCCGGAGCCGCCAGTAGAAGAGGCTGTGCAGCCGACAACTGAAGCAGAACCTCCAATCGAACCCGAGCCCGTGATCACGGACCAGCAGACAGATGTCGAGACCCCGATCGAGGAGATCGCAACCAAGTTACCATCTCAGCCAGAGGTGCGACCAAGATTGGAAAGCGTGCCGGCTCCGGTCCCTCCCCCGCCCCCTTCGGAGCGACCGCGACCGACGCCGCCAGAGCGCGCTCAACCAAGTCCGCAGCCGTCGGCGCCCGCGGTCCGGGAACAAAGAGCGGCTGGGACCGGAGGTGGAACAATTGCAGGAACTGCACAACCGCAAGAAGTGGCATCCATTGACCCCGGACAGCAGCGATCCCTGATGGCAAGTTGGGGTGGTCAGATACAGGCGCAGATCGCACGGCGCGCGAGGAGCGCTCGCGCCCAGTCCGGTCGGGTGATCGTCCAGATTGTCCTCAACCGAAACGGCCAGGTTCAACAGACCCGTGTGCTGCAGTCTTCCGGCAGCCCCGATACCGATAACGCAGCCCTCGAGGCGGTCGCTCGTGCCGGGCGATTCCCCGCAGCGCCCAACGAACTGCCTGGCGAGACCCATCGTTTTCAGCTGCCAATCAGTATCGGCGGCTAGAGCTGCTCGGATAAGTCTAAGACCTTTGCAGAAGCCCGGTACACCATCGCAGGGCGCTCTGTGGGGCGTATGGTAATTCAGCGGCATGCAGTCGTTTGCCGAGCCAAGTGTTTGACCGATTACCACAATTATATACGTCAAAGTCGTACGCTATTGTTTTCTCATATCCATCGATGGTCGCACAAATATTTGTTTGTAGGCAAAATAAATACGATTTTATCGGGCTTGATTTAGAATCTCTCCAATTCAGGCAAATAGTTGAAAAAGAAATTCAACTTCTCTTGACGATAATTATGTACGCAAATAATGTCGCAACGCTTGGGTAGGCATGCGCCATGCCCGTTTGGTTGAATGCGCAGCAATGCCCTGTTCGTGTACGCAGTTTTGAGATTTCGCAGCATGCGAGAAAATTGGCGAAGCGCCGGCCTTTTGGCCGTCGAACGGGCACAAGAACCGACGCATTCCGTCACTTGATCAGTAGGACAGTCCAACTATGGCCAACGTAACATTCTCCATCGATCCGCCGTTCGTTGTCGAAGACCCGGCGTCGACCACCTTCTTCCGGTTTTCGCTTGATGAGGCCCCTGCAGAGGGCGAGTTTGTCTCGCTGTACCTCTATGCGACTCCCAACCAGAACGGCACGATCGATGACGCCCTTACGGGGGTCGATTCAGAACTTAATCAGTTCAATCTGCTTCCCTTTTTCTTCGGCGGGGCTGACTTTGAAGGGATCGTCGATCCGACCAGCTACAACTTCGACGTTTCCGACGGACTAGATTTTTCGGTCATTGAGATACGTGTCACCGAGCAAGAGGGCTACATTGCCTTCGATGGCTTTGCCGAATTCCCGGCCATCGACGATGGCCCGAGGCAAGTTTTCTGGAACGTTATCGATAATCCTGATGATGAGCAGGCCAATACCGTCACGAACAGCTCGATAGCGTTCACCGAATTTGACAGCGACGATGAACTGCCGGTCGTCAGCATCTCGGTCGATCAGACCGTGGCCACCGAAGACGAAGGCACGATCCTCACCTTTACATTTACCACAGAGAACCTGCCCGAGGATGGGTTGCGTGTGGGTCTTGCGCTTTATCGTCCAGGCGATGACGGCGAGGACACCTATAAGTTTGGTCTGGGCGATTGGAGCTTCTTCAGTCCCGTCGTTTTCGGCAGCCTTGATGGCATCCAAGCGCCATCGGGTGGTGCACTTAATGACTCCATCGCTTTCACGATTACGAAAGAAACGGCCAGCTTCAGCATCCCGATCTTTGATGATCCGGATCGAACTGCAGATGGTTCACTGACCGACCCGGCAGGTCCCTTGCGGAACGACGACCAAGGTACGGAACAGCAGATCTGGCGGCTGGTCGACTTTGGTCAGGGTGTCATCGGCGATTTTCAGATCAAAGACGGCCAAGGTGATGTGACGATTACGCTTCAGGATACCGCACCGCTGCCGCCGAACACGACCGTTCGCGAGGACGTCGACGGCGATAAGATTTGGGACAAGATTACCGACACCACGGACGATGAAGGCGTTCTTGTGAGCCGTGTCATCGATTATGACGATGGCCGCGTTCGCGAGGAAACTTATGAAGAGGGCGTAATCGCGAGCGCCACGCTAAGTGGCCCTGACGAGGACAGCATCACGACGACCTTTGACTACGTCGAAGGCGTTCTGACGAAGACCACGCGCACAGACGTCGGTGATGACAAAATATGGTCATCCGTCGAAACCGAGTTTCAAGAAGATGGCTCAACGGTCGCCAAGAGGACGACGATATACGACGACGGCCGCGAGACCGAAGAAACCTTCACAGATGGCGTGCTGAGCGAACGCACCCGGACGGACAGCGAAACGGCCGATCTGTTTCAGTGGGATGTCTTCAGCCAATCCTTCGATGAGGCCGGAAACGTAACCGCACAAACGGTGATCCGCGATGACGGTCAGCAAACCGAGACCAGTTTCGACAATGGTGCGGTCACAACCATAAAACGTTTTGATACGGCCGACACCTTCCTTTGGGCGACTGTCGATGAGACCTTCAATGAAGATGGCAGCCGGGATACGCGGACTTTCACATTTGATGATGGGCGCATTCTCACCGAAGGGTTCGAGAACGGTATCACAACATCAGGTTCGCAGACGGATCCCCTGGATGCCTTCAGTTGGGCAAGCATCGAGTACAACTATGATGCGAGCGGCGCGGTGATTGGGCGCACAGTCACCACAGACGATGGAGACATTCGAACGTTTGGTATCGTTGACGATCTGTCGATGGTCTGAACAACCGACCTATCCGCATGACATAAGGCCACGATCCGAAGGGACCGTGGCCTTTTCCGTTGATGCGACGCAAACACATATCGAGGTTTTCCGCGCTAGGGTCTGTGTCGACCGACCATCCGCTGACCCTCCGGCGATCCCGCAAACTCAAACTTCATCGACGTGCACAACCCGCTGACCTGGGGGCCTTCCGCTCGATGACAAAGGAGCTGGTGTTGGTTATCTAGGCGAGATCGGCCCGAGCGCTTTAGATTGCCTGTTAGCGACACGCGGTCTGGCGGCATCCTTCCCAGGTGAAAGAGGTCCGGCTAGTCGCTGGAGTACGCTTTAGACATGCCATGATTGACGTCGGCCCGCACTTGGCGGTGAAGTTGTGAATTCAGCCTAGCGAGTCATTCCAACCCGACCCACCCATTCGTCTACTCAGGCGTTTATCAGCCGATATTGCTGCGCCTTGTTGCGCAAGAACGGCATGCCCTTTGACATAACCTCATCATGACTCTTGGCCACTGGGCGCCAAACGGACAGACCGTAAGCGATCTCCGGTGGCATGTTGATGAAGCTCTCCATTGCGAGGCCACCTGAGAAGCCTATGGCAGCAAGGGTCGCGAAAATCTCGTCCCAATCACAAGTACCTTCACCGGGCGTGCCGCGATCACTCTCACTGAGGTGGATGTACCGCAGGTGCTCACGCGTATCGAGAATGCCGTTGGCCGCCCCCTTCTCCTCGATGTTCATGTGATAGGTATCGAGGTGGATGAAGATGTTGTCCGAGCCCACCTTTTCGATCATGTCGCGGGCTTGCCAACCCGTGTTGATGAGGTGGTTCTCGTAGCGGTTCACCGGCTCGACGCCGAACAGAAGACCGATGCTCTTCGCATAGGCCGCCACCGGCTCGAGCGTACGGGCTACGGCGTCAAGCTCCGCCTCTGTTGGTGGCAGACCCGAGCGTTGACCGATCCCGCCATAGGTGACGCCTGAAAGCGCTTCGGCGCCGAGCGCTTTGGTCTTGTCGAGAGCCAGCTTCAAATAGACAATCGCACCATTAACGTCGTTGGTCGGCCATTGCGCCTCGGGCAAACCCAGTGAGCAAATCGCACGAAGATTGTTGGCTTCAAGCAAGGCACGGGTGTGTTGCGTATCGATTTGCTCGGGTTGCAGCATTGGAATTTCGATGAAATCGACCCCGTAGTGAGACGCCCCGGCCACCGCGCGCTCTGCGCCCTCACGGTCCCAGTTCATGGTCCACATGCTGGTATGAACGCCAAAACCTTCCATGGTGGTTCTCCTCCAAAAGCGGCTCAGCCAGCCGCTTCGTGCTCAGCAGCGTGCGCCATATCATTGCCGCCAACAATCGCGCTGACGACCTCTGCCATGCTGGTTTCGCTGGTTTTCAGGTTTGCCGTCGCAACCCCTTGCCGCAAGACGACGATGCGGTCCGTTACCCCCAGCACATCGTTGAGACGGTGCGAAATCAAGATCACCGAGATACCTTGTGTTTTGAGGCGCCGGATCAGGTCAAGGACGCTCTGCACCTCACGCACCGCCAGCGCGGCCGTCGGTTCATCCATGATCACCAGTTTGGGATCGAAGGTCAGAGCGCGTGCGATGGCAACCGTTTGCTGCTGTCCCCCTGAGAACGAGCCCACAGGTCGGTTGATCGATGGCAAGTGCGCGCCCAGCCGATCGATCATATCCTGAGCTTTTTTGTCCATCGTCCTTTTATCGACCATACCAGGGATGACGCCTAGGAAGCGCCGAACCGGCTCTCGACCGAGGAAGATGTTGCTGGCCACGTCCTGCTGCTTGGCGAGCGCAAGGTCCTGGTAAATCATCTCGATCCCCAACGCACGGCGCTGGCCGGGGTCCAGATGCAGGATCGACTGACCATCGAGTTCGATATCGCCATCATCGGCGCGGTACATGCCAGTGATCGTTTTCATGAGCGTGGATTTACCCGCTCCATTATCGCCGACCAAACCGATCACTTCGCCTTCCCCGACGGTGAGGTCGACGCCATGCAGCACGTCAACAGCACCAAAACTCTTGCGGATCGCCTTCAAAGTCAGAACGCTCATACGCGCGTCTCCCGGCGGGACTGATACTGGTCGATAAACACCGCCAGGATGAGCACCGCGCCGATGGCCATCTGCTGATAGTAAGACTGTACGGCCAGCAGATTCAGCCCGTTTTGCAAGACACCCATGATCAAGGCACCGACCAGCGTGCCGAGGATCGATCCCCTGCCACCGAACAGATTGGTGCCGCCGATAATTGCGGCGGTGATCGCGGTCAGCTCATACGTCAGGCCAGCGGTTGGATCACCGGCATTGATCCGGGCCATGAACAGCATGCCTGCAAGACCTGCCAGCGCACCCGATAGCGTGTACAGGATCACCCGGTGGCGCTCGACCTTAATGCCAGCAGTGCGTACGGCCGTTTCATTGTCACCGATCGCCAGCGTGTAGCGGCCGAAGCGCGTGTAAGCGAGGATGTAGTGGCAAGCGAGGGCCGTTGCGATGAGAATGAACACCGGCATGGGAACACCGAAAGGTCGCCCCTGACCGAGGTATACCAACTCGGCGGGCAATCCGTAGATCACTCGGCCATCGGAGATCACCAAGGCGAGCCCGCGGGCCAGCCCTAACATGCCCAGTGTTACGATGAAGGCGGGTACACCGGCGCGTGTGACAAGCCAGCCATTGACGAAGCCTGCAGCAGCGCCTGCGGCAAGGCAACCCAACACACCGAAACCCGCAGGCGCGCCTATGGTAACGGCAACATAGGCACCGACAACGCCTGATAAGCCCATGACCGAGCCAAGCGACAGGTCGAGGCCACCTGAGCTGATGACAAAGGTCGCAGCGATGGCCAGAACGCCGATGGTTGCTGTGGCGAGCAGGATGTTCAGGAAGTTGCTGACCGACAGAAAAAACGGCGACAACACCGTCATGATGACGCACAAACCAACCAACACGACAAGTGACTCAAGTCGCAAATGCAAACGCTCTTGTGAAGCCGCTTGCGCCCGTCTCCATAGGCCAGGCTGCGCCGCCGCACGCTTCGTGTTTGCCGCTTCAACTGACATCAGGCCCTCATGGGAAAGCTATGTGTGATGGGGAGATTGATGCGGCACGCCCACACGGGGCGCGCCGCAACAAGCCGGCGCCGCCAGAAGGAACCGCGCGCTAGTGTTTATTTCACGAACTCGAGCATCGGCTCAGTGCCCGCTTCCAGCACCTCTTGGGTCAACACCATGGTTGGCACCTGAATGAAGCCCGGCACCTCCTCGCCAGCAAGCACCTTGGCGACGTTCTCAACCGCTTGCAGGCCTACCAGATAAGGCAACTGTGCCACCGAGGCGGTCAGACGACCGTCATTGATCGACCGGACCGCATCTGAGT
The DNA here is from genome assembly GCA_039024915.1 of Pseudomonadota bacterium. NCBI lineage: Bacteria > Pseudomonadati > Pseudomonadota > Pseudomonadota bacterium. The sequence goes on along the minus strand of JBCCPK010000006.1, from coordinate 29,544 downwards.
TTCCATCAACACCAACGATGACAACCTCGCCACCCCGGCCGCCTGCAAAGACGCTTTCAACGGCGCCAAGTGCCATGCCGTCGTTCGCAGCAAAAATGCCGACCAGATCAGGGTGACGGATGAGAATATCGTTGGTGATCGTGGCGGCCTTGCCGCGATCCCAGTCGCCGGGCAGCGATGCCACGATTTCAAGGCCCGGTGCCAACTCTGCCAGGCGCTCACCGAACCCGGTGACGCGCGCTTGGCCGGTAACGTTGCCGGACAGCCCTTCAATAATCAGCACCGGCCCCGTTGCGTCTGAGCCAAGTTGCTCGGCCATGTATTCCGCACCCTGAGCGCCTGCGGCCAAATTGTCGGAACCGATCCGGAAGGCGATTTCAATGCCCTCGGCTTCAAGGATGGACGGATCAAGATTACCATCAAGATCGACCACCGGAATGCCGGAGTCCTGCGCCGCGCTGAGGCAAGGGAGCAGGTTGGTCGAGTTTATAGCGGCTGTGATCATCGCGACCGGCTCGCGCTGAAGCATGGTGTTGCAGACATTCAGCTGCTGCTCGGCGGCCTGATCGCTTTCCACTGCCTGTATAAAGTACTCCACTCCTGCGGATTGCGCACCGTCTTCAACGCCGGTGCCCATTGCGCCCCAGAAGGGGTTGGCCAGCGTTTTCATCAAAACGCCGTACTCTCCGTCTTGGGCCATCGCAGCCGGCGCAGCCAGTACACCGATTGCGGCGACCGTGCCGATCAGGGCGCGCTTGAGAGTTCCTGTCATGGTGACCATTGGTTTCCTCCTTGTGGTCTTGCCCGCTTTTTTGCGGGCTTATTGGACTGGTAGATTGTTAGTTGAGACTAGGCCGGTCAGCTGATCCTCCGCGCTCGGCGAGGGCCAGCCGCTTGCACTGCAATCAACGATTCACGCGCTGTCAGAGCACACGGTTCCAGCCGAGAGATAGACGCGCCCGTTTGTCCTTCCACGCGGGCAAGAAGTCGTTCAAACGCGATGTCAGCTAGCCGGTCTAAGGGTTGAACCACCGCCGTCACCGATGGGTAGGTAACGCGCATCCATTCGGCATCATCGAACCCGACCAGTGAAACATCGTCTGGGCAGCGGATGCCGCGCCGTCGAAACTCCGCCAGTGCCAAAAGCGTGCCCTTTTGAAACAAGGAGAAGACAGCCGTCGGCTGTTGCCGATCGAGATAGTCCGACAGACGCCCGCGCGAACTGTCGGTCCGCTCATCGATCATCAGTGAGTCGACACGCATGTCCGGCGCGAGGGACCCAGCTTCCTTGGTAAAGGCACCGGCGCGGGCGCGTACATTGCGGGAGACTTCATTGAGGCCGATCAGCAGCACATGCCTATGGCCTTTTTCAGCGAGGAGCCTGGCGACTTGCGCGCTAGCGCCCGCATTGTCGACGCCAATGGTGTCATAGACGTCATCCGAAATGACGCGGTCGACGAGGGCACCGGTCAGGCCGAGCGCTTTCATCCGCTGAACCCCGGCCCCACGTTCGCTGCGCACCGGCGCAAGCAGGGTTCCCGAGACTTTCAGGACGTGCATGCGTTCGACAAGCTGCGCCTCACGCTCTTCGGATTCATGGCTGGATGCAATCGATAGGCTGTAGCCAGCCCTTTCAGCGAGAAGCTCGACGCGCGCGGCGATCCGGCCAAAAAACTCACTCTCAAGATCTGGAACGATCAGCCCAAGAATACGGCGGCGTGATTGGCGCAAGCCGGCAGCGAGTGGGTCCATCTGATAGCCAAGGGCTTCGACTGCAGCCTTCACCTTTTCGACATTGGCGGATTTGACGGTGGAAGCGCCGCGCAAGACCTTAGAGACCGTCGCAGCTGACACACTGGCGGTGCGCGCAACGTCATGAATGGAGGCTCGTTTCGGCTCGTTTATGGACACAGTCCTGGCCCTTTGGCTCTTCTTGTCCATCAAAATGAACCGATTTACTTTTGTTTGTAAACCGATTTATTCTGCACAGCCGTAACGAGAGGCGCCTCACAGAGTGGCGCACAAGGTGATCAGCTGATGACGCAAACCGAAAGACCGCTGGTGATCGCCGCGCCCGAGCCGCGCACCTTGGAACTGATTTTCAGCACCGAGTACCTGGCCTCGCTTCACGACCGATATGAGGTGGTTGAGGTATCTGAGACCGAGATTGTCTCGCTCGACCCTCAAGTGCTTGCGAAAGCACGCTATATCATCGGGCAGCCGCCGCTTAGCAAACAAACGCTAGCGCGTATGGAAGCACTGCGCTGCGTCTTCAATGTTGAATCCAACCTGTTGGACAACATGCCCTACGATGATGCTTTCGCGCGTGGCATACACGTGGTGACAACAGGTGCCGTGTTTGCCGAACCAGTCGCGGAGATGGGCTTGGCGCTTGCGCTCAACCTCGCCCGTACAGTGATCGACGCAGACAATGCCTTCCGTGCGGGCACCGAGCTTTGGGGCGGCGATGGCAACGCATCTGCGCGGCTGATGAGTGGTTCCACCATTGGCATCATCGGCTTCGGCGATCTGGGACGCGCGCTGGCCCGTCTGCTGGGAGGATTCCGTGCCGATATCGCCGTTTACGACCCGTGGTTGCCTGACGCCGTATTGGCGGACGCGGGGGTCCGCGCGGCGAGCTTGGAGGCGGTGCTGACGCGAAGTGATACCGTATTTGTGGTCGCCGCGGTGACAACCCAAAACCGTGGCTTTCTTGACGCAAGCAGCTTTGCCAGCATGCGGCGTGGTGCGGCGTTCATCCTTCTCAGCCGAGCGGATGTGGTAGACTTTGATGCCCTGATGGATGCGGTAGCATCGGGCCACATTGTTGCCGCCAGCGATGTTTTTCCCCAGGAGCCCCTCCCAGCGAACCATCGCGTGCGGTCTTTGCCGGGTTTCATTCGCTCAGCCCATCGCGCAGGCGCCCTCGACCTCGCGTTCAAGCGCATGGGTGAGATGGTGCTGGACGATATGGAACTGATCGACAAGAATTTACCACCGATCCGCTGCAAGCGCGCTGAACGCGAGACGGTCTCGCGGATGCGCTCCGCACCCGTCACCCATAATTGAGGTGCTTCGGGTATCGATTAGCTCAAACTAGTGAAGCGGTTGGCTGTTTGCGCTCAAACACAACTGTCCGGCCTGGACAAATAAGCCTACGCGCTCAGCCCGCGTGAAAAGATCTGGCTTGTGGGCAGAAATGAAGACGAACCGGAAGTGGTAGTTTCGCGGCTGCTAGTCCCAGCCCGTATCGTTGCTGTTGCCGATCTTGAGAGTATGGAATGGCGTTTGATGCTCTGGCATAATCTGGGGCGGCTTGCCTCCCCTGCCCCAAACCTCAAGATAAAGAGTTCACAAAACGCCCATTCGCGTATCCCAACAGCTGCCGATATATCAACAACTCTGGCAAAACGACCGCCAATCACGGCAGCTCGGATTTGAACGTCCAGTTCGTCAACGCAGCCTGGGTATCGCTGTGCACTTGGAACCACGCACGAATGCAGACCCGTACGCGACCAGTAAGTGCGGACGCCACAGCTGACCCCGCTGACTATTTCATTCAGCACACCCGCTTGAAGAACACATCAAGAACATGTATCTTGTTCTGGATTTGTACCAGTGAGTCGGTTTTGGGGCTGATCACTGCCTAATTTGCAAAAAGGGTCTTTGCGATGCTGACGCCAAAGCAATACGAATTGCTCATGTTCATTCATGAGCGCCTTCGCGAAAGCGGTGTTCCACCATCTTTCGACGAGATGAAAGACGCTTTGGACCTTAAGTCAAAGTCGGGCATTCACCGATTGATCACGGCGCTGGAGGAACGTGGCTTTATCCGTCGCTTGCCAAACCGTGCGCGCGCAATGGAAGTCATTCGGTTGCCTGAATTGCACAATCCCAGCATCGGTGGGCGCACGCGCGGGTTCACGCCGAGCGTTATTCAGGGTTCTGGCGGTCAGGCCTCCGAAAAGCCAGCCGTCGCCAAGGATGTTCAAGGTGGCGAAAGCGTGTCGATTCCGGTTATGGGCCGGATCGCGGCTGGTACGCCGATATCAGCAATCCAGAACCATAGCCATTCGGTTTCGATTCCTGCGGAACTCATAGCGGGCGGCGAGCATTTTGCCCTTGAAGTGCGGGGCGATTCGATGATCGAGGCTGGTATTTTCGACGGCGATACCGTGTTGATTAGACGCTCTGACAATGCCGACAATGGCGAGATCGTAGTGGCGTTGGTCGACGAGGAAGAGGCAACTCTCAAGAGGTTGCGCAAACGTGGGGCGTCGGTCGCGCTTGAGGCAGCTAACCCGAGCTATGAGACCCGGATATTCGGTCCAGATCGCGTCAAGATTCAGGGTAAGTTGGTGGCGCTGTTCCGCCGATATTAGGCTGTTTTAGCGCACGTTTTCGCAGCCTGCCCGCAGCACTTGTCAGGTGCCTACGTCCGCTGTACTTGCGGCCTTAACGTCCGCAAGCACTCTGGCGTAGTCAGAATATTCAACCCGGTTGTTACGCCGAGCTAGTACCTGTTACCTGGTGCTTCGGACATTTTTGCACGCGTGCCAGACGCGACCCATGCGGAAGGCCGCCAGCGTCTCTCTACTGCTCGAACTCAACCATGATCTCGTCGACCGCGAGGCTTTGACCGGCCTCGACATGAACAGCTTTGACGATTGCGTCGCGCTCGGCCCGCAAGACGTTTTCCATCTTCATGGCTTCTACGACGGCGAGCTGTTGCCCGGCCTGGACCTGATCACCTTCGCTAACACTCATAGAGACAACAAGCCCCGGCATGGGACACAAAAGATACTGCGAGGTGTCCGGGGCGACCTTCTCTGGCATGAGGGCGGCCAGAGGCGCTAAATGTGGCCGCACCACCTGTACATCCAAGCGAACACCGCGCCGTTCGATAGTCAGCTTGTGCCCGTGACGCTTGACCCGCGCGGCCACAGTCTTTCCAGAGACAGTCCCGAGCCACAAACCATCATCGGGTTTCCAGTCCGATTCAATGGAGGTGGCGATGCCGTTAATGTTGGCCGTGATTTTAAGCGGCGGCAGGGCATCTCCCTCTACGGCGCTGACATCCACGGCGTCGCCTTGCAACAAGACCCGCCAATTGGCGTCCACGGGAGCAAGGTTGGGGCGTAGTCTCCCGGTGAGATGATCGAGGCGCCTCTGGTGCACAAGTTCTATCGCAAGCGCGACGGCTGCAAATGTCGATCGCTCTTCGGCTCCGGGCTCCGGTGTAAGGAAGCCGTCGGGAAATTCTTCGGCGATAAAGTTGGTGGTCAGCTCGCCCGCTTTCCACCGCGGGTGCGCCATCAGGGCTGAAAGGAAACCGAGATTGTGTTCAATTCCCTTGATTTCGAAGCGGTCAAGGGCATCCTCCATTGCGGCAATGGCGGACGAACGATCGCTAGCATGTGTCACAAGTTTTGCGATCATCGGGTCATAGAACATCGAGATTTCCGAGCCTTCGACCACACCGGTGTCGACACGGACCATCTCGCCACCGTGCATGCCTTCGGGCGGCGGACGGTAGCGGGTCAGACGGCCTATTGAGGGAAGAAAGCCGCGTGCCGGGTCTTCGGCGTACACACGCGACTCAACCGACCAACCGTTGATGGAAATATCATCTTGTTTGAGTTCAAGCTGCTGCCCGGCTGCAGATCGGATCATTTGCTCCACCAGATCGACGCCGGTGATCAATTCCGTTACCGGATGCTCGACTTGCAGCCTGGTGTTCATCTCCAGAAAGTAGAAGCTCTTGTCCTGACCAACAACAAACTCGACAGTGCCAGCGGAATCGTAATCGACCGCCTTGGCCAAAGCCACAGCCTGCTCCCCCATCTTGGCGCGCGTTTGGGGGTCCAAAAGCGGCGACGGCGCTTCTTCAATAACCTTCTGGTTTCGCCGCTGGATGGAGCACTCACGTTCAGCGAGATAAACGCAGTTGCCGTGTTTGTCGCCGAGAACCTGGATCTCGATGTGACGTGGGTTCTCGATAAACTTCTCAACAAAGAGCCGATCGTCTCCAAATGACGACGCCGCCTCAGACTTCGAACGCTCAAACCCTTCGCGTACCTCATCGTCCGAATAGGCGATGCGCATGCCCTTGCCGCCACCGCCGGCCGATGCCTTGATCATGACCGGATAGCCGATTTCACCGGCAATGCGCACAGCCTCATCGGGGCTCTCAAGAATGCCTAGATAACCGGGCACAGTCGAAACGCCGGCATCGGATGCGACCTTCTTGGAGGTTATTTTATCGCCCATTGCCTCAATCGCCCCAACATTAGGGCCAACAAAAGCGATACCTGCCTCCTTCAGTTTACCCGCAAAACTTGGCCGCTCGGACAGGAAGCCATAGCCGGGATGTACGGCATCGGCACCGGTCTTGCGGCAAGCCTCGATGATGACATCTTCAAGCAAGTAGGACTGTGCAGCGGGCGGCGGGCCAATCAACACCGCTTCATCAGCCATGCGCACATGCAGTGCATAGCTATCTGCTTCAGAATGGACCGCAACGGTTCGAATTCCCATCGCACGTGCGGTCTTGATGACGCGGCAGGCGATTTCGCCGCGGTTGGCAATCAAAAGAGCGTTGAACAAGTAAGCCCACCCCAGCTAGATGAATCGTCCTTTCCTACGGCAGTGCACAAAAGCCGGCAACTTGACCGAAAGGTGATGGCATGGCGCTCGATCTACGAGCTTTTAAACGCCCGCCCAAGTTGACGCGCGAGCGGCTTGTTTGGATCGATCGCGCACGTGGCGCTGCGCTGGTTGCCATGATCATCTATCACGCTTTCTGGGATGCCCTCTTTCTGGGTGTTTGGGCCTGGTCTCCCCAGCGAGATGCGCTCCTTGGCGTGATCGCTCCGTTCATCGCCGGCTCGTTTCTCGCCATCAGCGGCCTGTCGATTGCCCTCGCCGATCGTGCCTGTGACGGACCACTGATCACCAATCATCGCTTTCTTCGGCGCATGGTGTTTCTGGCGAGCGCTGCTGCCTTGATCACAATCGTCACGCTGTTTGCGCTGCCCCAAGCACCGATCTATTTCGGTGTTCTGCATCATATCTTCGTCGCCAGTATTCTGCTGGCTCTGCTTGTTGGGGCTCATCCCTTTTTTACTTTGAGCGTCGGTGCGGTCGTTCTGATCGTTCACGAGGCGGTTGCGCTTGAAGCGTTTAACACCCCCGCCCTTATCTGGATCGGGCTCGGAACCCGCGCGCCAGTGACAGCGGATTGGGTACCGATGATGCCGTGGCTCGCCGTTGGGTGCATCGCGTGCGCTCTGGGCCGGGCTTGGCTTTTGCCGTGGCTGGCAAGCCGGCCAACTGCCACCGCCGATATTTCAAGCTGGCCCACTTACGATGTGCTCAGTTGGATGGGTAGGCATAGTCTGGCGATCTATCTCATCCACCAACCCATCCTGATCGGACTTCTGACCCTCGTCGGTCAGCTGCATCCCGCCCCGCTAGCATGACGCGAGACATGGCCACGTCGCTTCTGATGGTGGCCTAGAGTGGAATGTTGTCGTGCTTCTTCCAGGGGATGTCGACAGCTTTCGACTTCAGGAGGCGCAAACCACGCGCAACCCTGCGTCTGGTCGAGTGCGGCAGAATCACGTCATCGATAAAGCCGCGCTCGGCAGCCACAAACGGGTTCGCAAAGCGATCTTCATAGTCCGCGATGCGCCCCGCGACTTTTTCAGGATCGTCCAATTCATGCCGGTAGAGAATCTCGGCGGCACCCTTGGAGCCCATCACCGCGATTTCAGCCGAAGGCCATGCGTACGTTATATCGCCACCGATGTGCTTCGACGACATAACCACGTAGGCGCCGCCGTAGGATTTGCGGGTGATGACCGTGATCTTCGGCACTGTCGCTTCGGCAAAAGCGTAGAGCAGTTTGGCACCATGCTTGATGAGACCGCCATATTCCTGCGCGGTGCCGGGCAGGAAACCCGGAACGTCGACGAACGTCACAAGCGGGATGTTGAAACAGTCGCAGAACCGAACAAAGCGGCCAGCCTTTCGGGAGGCGTCTGAATCGAGGACACCTGCCAACACCATGGGCTGATTGGCGACAATACCGACCGGTGCGCCTTCGATGCGTCCGAAACCAGTAATGATATTCTGCGCGAACGCCCCTTGAATCTCGTAAAAATCGCCGTCGTCGAGCGTTTTAAGGACCAGCTCGCGCATGTCATAGGGCTGGTTCGGATTGGCAGGCACAAGCGTATCGAGGCTATCGTCCTGGCTTTGCACACTATCGAAGCACGGAATTTCCGGAAGCTCTGCGCTGTTCGAAGCGGGCAAGAAGTCGATCAGCCTTCGGACTTCAAGTAACGCTTCAAGGTCATTGTCAAATGCCTTGTCTGCAATGGATGATTTTGTTGTATGAATCTTAGCACCACCGAGCTCTTCAGCGGTGACCGTCTCGTTTGTCACAGTCTTCACAACATCCGGTCCGGTCACGAACATGTAGCTGGTGTCGCGAACCATGAAGATGAAATCGGTCATCGCCGGCGAATAGACATCGCCACCCGCGCACGGTCCCATAATTACGGAGATTTGTGGGATCACACCGGACGCCCGAACATTACGGTGAAACACTTCACCATAGCCCGCAAGCGCAGCCACCCCTTCCTGTATTCGCGCGCCACCCGCGTCGAACAGGCCGATAATCGGCGCGCGATTGCGCAGCGCCATATCCTGGATCTTTATCATCTTCTCGGCGTGCGCTTCCGACAACGACCCACCGAATACGGTGAAGTCTTTGGCAAAAACATAAACGACCCGGCCGTTGATCGTACCCCAACCGGTCACGACCCCGTCGCCCGAATAGCGTGTCTCGTCCATGCCGAACTCTTTGCAGCGATGCTGCACGAACATGTCGTACTCTTCGAAGGAGCCATCATCGAGTAAGGCCCCCAGTCGCTCGCGTGCGGTGAGCTTGCCCTTCTTGTGCTGGGCGTTGATCCGCCGTTCACCACCGCCGGCTCTCGCCTCTGCGCGGCGTGTCTCCAACTCTTCGAGAACGGTCATGGGCGGTAAGCCTCCAAATGGCGAAACAACGCCTTCGCTTACCAGTTGCTGCAACGCACTCCAACCATCCGAAGGGCGGACATCACTGAGTCCGGTGGCAGGACGAGCAACAGGCCAACCCACGGTCTTCCAATTCTAGGATGCTTCGGGCGCATGGGCCGCGAGCACAAACGCCGCACAATGGAAGTCCCGCTTCCGGCCCTCGCGCAGACGTGTTGCCTCGTCGTCTTCACCCCACTGTCGTCGGTTCCAGTCCTCATCGACGTGCGCGGCGGCCCACGCCTCATCGGAGGTGATAGTTCCACTGGCCAAGCGTAGGCCTAACACCGCAGAACCGGTAAGCGTGGTCGCCAGGCTCAGCGCTGCAAGGACTTCAGCAGTTGCGGCAATTGTCCGAACGGCACTGCCGTAGGCATCCAGCGCCCCGGGAGACTGCTCGGCGGGCATGACACCTTGGGCTAAGTTCAGTTGAACGCCGTACACCTTATCGATCCAAGTGAGATGCGGGTCCCAGTGCTCGGCCTGGATAGCGACAAGCCCCTCAGGCCGGTCAGCACGATAGCACAGCAGGTCAGAGCCGGCATAGGAGACAAGGTCATCTACGATCTCGTCACGGCGTGCCTCGACCCGGTCAATTGCCACGTTGATCAGGCGGGTCAGCGGCAACGTCAGCGGATCAAGCCGCTCTCCAACGTTGCGCCACTCGATGGCGAGCTGCTCGGCCACGGCGAGATTGGCCGATCCCAGCGGTTTACGTCCGGGAGTGCGCGCGGGACGGCCATCTAGCTGAATTTCATAAAAACCGCCGGACTCTGAGAGCGCAACATCCGACCAGAACCGCTTCGGCAGCTCTGGCCGCATTCCGCGTTGCGCAGAACGCATAGGTTCCTCTGCATGGCCGTCGAAGATCGCATCGAACGGGGAAGTCGTATCACTCATTGTCGGCCTTCGAACTGCGCTGACTGTTTGCCTCAACAACTGCTTCAAGATTTGCGTTGAGCCTGCGCAGCTCGATAATCAACTCGTCCATTTGCCGCGCTTGTGCCGTCGGTCGCTGACCTGGTCCAACAACGCCCAGCGCGTGCAACCCGCGACGCCCTGCCCAAACAGCGAGCGCCAACAGCGCAATCAGAGCGCCCAGAGCAGCCCAAAGGATCAGTTCATTGTCCACACATCTATCCTAGCAGCCAACGCCCTAGCTGTCCCAATCGTCATCCTGACCGTTGTCGTCCGCCGAAAGCCCGAGAAGATTCCAGCTTTGCTGCATATGCGGCGGCAGAGGCGCTGTGACGTCCAACAGTCCGCCCTTCGGATGCGGGATAACAAGGCGACGCGCGTGTAAATGCAACCGCTTTTGAATGCCACCTGGTATTTCCCAGTTCTCAACGTCAAAGTATTTGGGATCACCAATAATCGGGTGGCCGATGTGATTGCAGTGAGCACGCAACTGGTGCGTTCGTCCGGTGATCGGACGTAAGCTCAGCCATGTGAGCCGTTGTCCCGCTGTTTCAATAACGTTGTAAAGGGTGAGCGCGTGGTCCGCGCCGGCCTCGCCGTGCCGCGCAATCCGCATCCGATCATTGCCGTCGTCGCCGCTTCCCTTAACAAGATGATTTGAGATGCGTCCTTGCCTCGGCTTCGGCACGCCTCGAACCAAAGCCCAGTAGATCTTACGCGTTGCCCGGCCACGGAAGGATGCGGCCATCGCAGTCGCTGCCGCCTTCGTTTTCGCGATGGCCAGCACTCCACTGGTATCGCGATCGAGGCGATGGACCAGCCGCGGCTTGCGCCCTAGCCTGTCCCTTAAGGCCTCAAGCATACCGTCCACATGCCGGTTCAAGCCCGAGCCTCCCTGAACGGCCAGGCCAAATGGCTTGTTCAAGATCAGACAGGCGTCATCTTCAAACAGCGTCAATCGTTTTAGTTCGGACAGGGTGTCGGTCTGTTGCGGCGCTATTGAATTCGAAGGACGCTCCACCATCGCATCTGCGCCCAGAGGAGGAACCCGGATCAGTTGCCCTGCTGCCAGCCGACTGTTCGATTTGGCGCGGCCGCCATCAATGCGGATAGAGCCTTTGCGCAAAAGCTTGTTCAACGCTCCGAAGGCAAGGCCAGGATAGTGCTCACGGAACCAGCGGTCGAGCCGCATACCCGCTTCGTCCTGGCTTACCTGCCGCTGCTCGACGCCGCTCATGCCCACACCTGGCGAGCGATTGTCAACCCCACGATGAGTGCCCCAATAGCAAGGCCCACACTAAGCGCAACATAAGCGACCGCTGAGCCTATTGCTCCGTTCTCCCATAGCCGGACCGCATCAAGCGAGAACGCAGAAAAGGTTGTGAAGCCGCCTAGGAGGCCCGTCGCAAGCGCAGCCCTGGCGGCTTCATGACCTTCAAGGTCAAGAAACCCTTGCAAGCCGCCAGCGCGTGCGATTAGCCAACCCGTCAGCATGCCCATCGCGAATGAACCCATAATGTTGGCCAAAAGAACGCCATAGGGGAATGCGGCGCCGAACGCGGTTTCCGACCAACGGACCAGACCATAACGCAGCAATGCGCCTGTACCGCCTCCAACAAACACCAAAAGACCAGCACCCAACGCCATCACTTGGCACCCCGTGCTTTCCCACGGGCCTCACGAAGGCCCTGCCAATAACGCAGTCTCTTGGTTATCTCACGTTCAAAACCGCGCTCTGGTGGATCGTAGAAGGACCGTCGTCCCAACTGTTCAGGAAAATAATTCTGACCGGAGAAACCCTCAGGTTGATCATGGTCGTAAAGATAGCCCGCACCACGGCCGATATCCTTCATCAGCCCAGTCGGCGCATTCAAGATCTCAGGGGGCGGCGTCAGCGACCCACCCTCGCGAGCTGCAACGCGCGCAGCCTTATAGGCGACATAGACGGCGTTTGATTTAGGAGCCGTTGCGACGTGCACCACCGCCTGCGCCAATGCCAACTCTCCCTCCGGGGTGCCCAAAGTCCTGAAGGCGTCGCGCGCCGCTACACAGACTGTAAGCGCCTGTGGGTCAGCCATGCCGATATCTTCGCTTGCCATCCGGATCAGTCGTCGAGCGAGAAACAACGGGTCTTCGCCGCCCTCCAACATGCGGGCAAACCAATAAAGCGCGGCATCAGGGTCAGAGCCGCGTACCGATTTATGCAAGGCAGAAATCAGGTCATAGTGGCCGTCACGATCCTTATCGTAACGCGCCAAGACCGTTCCCAGACGCGCTGCGACGGCTTCGGCTGTGAAAGACTTCTTCTCTGGGGGTTGGCCAGCAGCGACTGCCTCAACAAGGGCGATTGCGCGGCGGCCATCACCATCGGCGCGCGCGGCAATCAGTCGGCGAGCTTCCTCGCCGACAAGGCTTGCAAGCTCAAAAATGTCGAGCGCCCGCTGGATCAACACCAACAGACTATCCGCGCCCAATGGCTCGAGTATCAGCACCTCACAGCGGGATAAAAGCGCGGGGTTCAGCTCAAACGATGGATTTTCGGTCGTAGCGCCAATCAAGGTGATTGTGCCGTCTTCCATGACAGGCAAAAAACTGTCGAGCTGCGCCTTGTTGAAGCGGTGGATCTCATCGACGAACAGAACCGTCCGGCGACCCGTGCTGGCTGCCACGCGCGCCGCCTCGAACTCTGACTTCAGGTCTTTGACCCCGCTCGTCAAAGCCGAGAGCTGGCGAAAGCGAGGTTTCTCGCCCATGAGGTCCGTGATCAACCGTGACAGGGTTGTTTTGCCCGTGCCTGGGGGTCCCCAAAAGATGAGTGAAGGTAAGCCCGCACCAGCCTCAATCGCTGCGGCCAAGCGGCGAAGCGCTCCGTCCTTGGCGAGCAAATGGTCTTGGCCGACGACGGCCTCAAGGGTCTTGGGGCGCAAGCGTTCGGCGAGTGGCACGGTTGTGCCACGCACGGCAGGGTCCTCTTCGGTCCTAGAAGTCGGATCCTCGGCGAATAAGTCTGTCTCTGCCACCATGCATCAAAACCGCAAGTTCGCCGACCTGATCCGACCATCGCGCTCAAAGACGATATCCCAACGTCTGACACGCGCGGCGGCAAGCGTCTCAAGCATTTCTGTATCGCTCACTTGTACGCCATTCACTTGCAGAACGAGATCGCCCTGACGCCAGCCGAGCTGCTCGGCGGGGCTGCCCCGACGAACGTCCGTGATCATAACACCGTTTGATTGGTCGATCCCTAGCTCCTGGGCAACTGCAGGGGAGAGGTTGACGACCTGCAGCCCCGTGAAAGGCGAGCCGCCGTCGATCAGGCGAATGTCTCGTGGGGTGGTCTCCGGTGGGCCTTCAAGCGCGATGACAGTCTCGCGTTCCCGGCCGTTTCGCAGGTAAACCAAATCCAGAGATCCACCAATGCCGCCAAGCGAAAAACGAAAGGCAAAGGCGTCGGGATCGTTGACCGGGTTACCGCCGACCGAAACGACGATGTCACCCCTTCTCAGGCCTGCTCGATCCGCAGGTCCATTTGCTATCACATCCGCAAGCAAGACACCGCGCGGGCGTCGAAGCCCCAACCCTTCGGCTATCGCCGGTGTAACGCTTTGGACCTGAGCGCCAAGGTAGGGCCGGGTAACGAAATCTGCGCCGGAGGCGGACTGATCAAGCACAACGCGAACCATCTCCGTGGGGATGGCAAAGCCGATACCGTTTGAGCCACCGGACCGAGAGAAGATGGCTGTGTTGATACCCACCAGGTTGCCCGACAAATCAACAAGTGCGCCGCCCGAATTGCCTGGGTTGATGGCTGCGTCGGTCTGGATGAAGAACTGAAAGTCGGTCACACCAACTTGAGTGCGCGCCAGCGCCGACACGATGCCCTGGGTTACCGTCTGTCCAACGCCGAACGGATTGCCGATCGCGAGCACAACGTCACCAACCAATAGGTCATCCGAGGCGCCGATGCGGATTGAAGGCAATGTCCCATCAAGGTCCAACACTTCGAGAACTGCGAGATCGGTCCGCTCATCTCGGATAAGGACCTCAGCGGCAAATTCCCGACGATCAGCCAGAGCAACGCGAACCTCATCCGCGCCATCGATAACATGGTTGTTCGTTACGATGATGCCTGAGGGATCAACAATAACACCGGAACCCAGCGAGGACGCCATGCGCTCGCGCGGACGACGCGGCATCTGGTCGCCAAAGAACCGCCTGAAAAAGGGATCCATCGTTGCAAACGGATCGCGCAAGCGCTCGCGGCGCGTCGCAAAGACGTTAACGACCGCCGGGGCTGCCAGGTCAACCACCGGTGCGAACGAGAGCTGCAGCTGGCCCATGCTGCCAGGTGTTTGCCGGTGTACGCCCTCGTTATTGAGCCCCTCCACGATTTCCGGGCCTTGCTCGAACAGAAAGTCGAGAATGCGTCCGGGAACATCATCAGTAGCTTGGGCGTACGCCGGCACCGAAAGCAGGCTGGAAACTGCCAAGACGGCCAGTGCCGCAAGGGCCTTCACACAAGCGGAAACAGCCATGAGCAAGCGATTGGAAAATCGGAGAAATGTTCCGCTGATCATGGGCGAATCCGTTTGCTTACAAAAAAGCCCTCACTGCGGACGCTAGACAAAAAGAAGGGCAGCTCCAAGGCCGCCCTCTTTCCTATTCTCACAGGGTGCCGGGCCAAATTAGGCCGCGACTTCCTCCGCCGCTTCTTCTGCTTCAACGCGCGCGCGATCGGCCGCGCCCTTCGCTTCGACATCACGACCAACAAGCTCGATAACACCCACTGGTGCATTATCGCCAAACCTGAAGCCAGCTTTGAGGACGCGCGTATACCCACCCTGGCGATCCGAGTACCGCTCACCAAGAACACCAAACAGCTTGCGAACCGCTGCCTCGTCGCGGACCCGCGACAAAGCTTGACGACGCGCATGCAGATCGCCGCGCTTTGCCAGCGTGATGAGCTTGTCCATGATCGGCTTCATCTCTTTAGCCTTGGGCAAGGTGGTCTTGATCTGCTCATGTGTGATTAGCGACGCCGCCATGTTGGCGAACATCGCCTTGCGATGGCTTGCGGTGCGATTGAGCTTGCGGCCTGATTTACCGTGGCGCATGGCCCTTCTCCTTTATTGCGCAGCCTTCCAAGCACTTGCTTGTTCAGCCGATGCATGTTGCTCCTGCCAGGTGGTCAAACCTGGTGTTCTTCATACCGTTTGGAAAGCTCATCAATGTTCTCAGGCGGCCAATTCGGGACATCCATACCCAGATGGAGCCCCATCGACGCGAGCACTTCCTTGATCTCATTGAGCGATTTACGGCCAAAGTTCGGGGTACGGAGCATTTCCGCTTCCGTCTTTTGGATCAGGTCGCCAATGTAGACAATGTTGTCGTTCTTCAAGCAGTTTGCCGAACGGACCGAAAGCTCCAACTCGTCAACCTTCTTGAGAAGCTCTGGCGAGAATGGGAAGTCTGGCAAGTCCTCTTCGACCTGCTCTTTCTCCGGCTCTTCGAAATTGACGAAAATCTGAAGCTGGTCCTGCAGAATACGCGCCGCAAACGCGATTGCGTCTTCGGCGGTAACGGCACCGTTGGTTTCGACGTCCAGTGTCAGCTTATCGTAATCGAGAATCTGGCCCTCGCGCGTGTTCTGTACGTTGTAGGCAACGCGCTTGACTGGCGAGAAAAGCGAGTCGATCGGCACCATCCCGATCGGCGCGTCGTCTGGCCGGTTGCGCTCAGCTTCGATGTATCCCTTGCCCGTATTTACGGTGAACTCAATGCGGATTTCCGAATCCTCATCAAGCGTGCACAGCACATGTTGAGGGTTGAGGATTTCCACATCACCGACTGTCTGGATATCGCCAGCGGTTACGATACCAGGACCCTGCTTGCGCACGATCATGCGCTTGGGTCCCTCGCCTTCCATGCGCAAAGCAATCTCTTTGACGTTCAGCACGATGTCGGTAACGTCTTCGCGAACGCCTGGGATCGAGGAAAACTCGTGAAGAACGCCGTCAATCTGCATCGCGGTGACCGAAGCACCTTGGATAGATGACAGCAGGATGCGGCGCAGCGCGTTGCCCAGCGTCAAGCCGTAACCGCGCTCAAGCGGCTCAGCAACAATCTGCGCGATACGTCCGTCGTCACTTGATTTTACTTCAAGCTTGGACGGTTTAATGAGGTTCTGCCAGTTCTTGTGAATCACGTTTTAGCACCCCTTTGGGTTTGACGGTGCGCGGGTGACTGCTAGCGGGTCCGGCACGCGTCTACAGGGAAAAGGCTTCAAAGCGCTACGAGCGCTACGCGAAGCCGCAGAAACAAGTCAGCAGCGCTAAACGCGCCGACGCTTGGGCGGGCGGCACCCATTGTGCGGGATCGGTGTCACATCACGGATCGAGGTGATCGTGAAACCGGCTGCCTGCAGAGCGCGCAAAGCCGATTCGCGACCCGAGCCCGGTCCCGATACTTCGACCTCAAGCGTTTTCACGCCGTGCTCCTGCGCCTTTTTCGCGGCGTCTTCAGCTGCGACCTGCGCAGCGTAGGGCGTTGATTTGCGCGAACCCTTGAACCCCATCGTGCCGCATGATGACCAGGAAATAGCATTTCCCTGAACATCGGTGATGGTGATCATGGTGTTGTTGAAGGACGAGCGCACATGCGCAACGCCTGATGTTATGTTCTTGCGCTCACGGCGCCGAACACGGGAGGTATCTTTGGCCATTTTGGTCCTTTGTCGATCTCATAGCCAGCCGTTGCCATCGCCTTGCGAGGGGCCCAGCCGGCTCCACCGAAAACCGCGCCAGCAGGCGCGGCTCACTTACTTCTTTTTGCCTGCAATTGCTTTTGCAGGGCCTTTGCGGGTCCGAGCGTTCGTATGTGTGCGCTGACCGCGCACGGGCAGACCGCGCCGGTGACGCAATCCACGGTAGCACCCCAAATCCATCAACCGCTTCACGTTCATCGACGTTTGCCGACGAAGATCACCTTCAACGGTGTAATCACGATCAATGATCTCACGGATTTGGATTATTTCAGAATCGGACAGCTCATTAACCCGCCGCGCCTCATCGACGTTCGCTTTGGTCATGATGTCCTTGGCATTGGCAGCGCCGATGCCGTGGATGTACTGCAACGCAATGATTGCGCGCTTATTGGTCGGGATGTTTACGCCTGCAATGCGGGCCATCGATAATCTCCATGTGGGGGTCTGCGCAAAGCGCGTACCCGCGTGACTATTGAACCGCGTCCGGTGGAGGCCGGCCCTTGCGGTCACCCATTGACGAACGAATGCACAAAAGGTGCCAGCGCTGACATGTTTGGGAAGATAGGGTCGCCTATGCCCTGATCCCGCGTTTGTCAAGCGTGCCGTTTCATTTCTACGTAAGGATGCCGTCAAAGCAGCTTAAACGCTGAAACCAAACCTGGTGTCGGGCTTCTCAGCTGCCCAGCACACCGTTGATTTCGTCGGTCACGCCGTCAATCGAAAGCATGCCATCGACCGTCTTCAGATAACCCTTAGCATAGTAGTACCCAGTCAACGGCGCGGTGCTCTTGTAATAGGCACGCAGTCGCTCATCGAAGACTTCCGGCGTATCGTCTTTACGGACGGGTTGACCTGCCGCTGCTGCGTCCTCAGCACGCTTGACGATCCGGCCGACAAGCGCGCGGTCATCGACCACCAATTCAACGACCGCATCAAGCGTAAGACCCTTTTCCGCCATCATCGTCTCGACCGCATCCGCCTGAGCCAAGGTGCGCGGATAGCCATCAAGTATGAAGCCGGGGGCGCAGTCAGGCTCGGAAATCCGATCGGCAACAATCTGATTGACGATATCGTCGGATACGAGATCGCCAGCTTCCATAACGGCTTTTGCTTTCAGCCCCGTCGGTGTGCCTGCTGCGACGGCTGCTCGCAGCATGTCCCCGGTGGACAGCTGCGGTATGCCATGTCGTTCAACCAAACGTGCTGCCTGCGTTCCCTTTCCCGCCCCTGGCGGTCCAAGAAGTATAAGTCTCATCTGCGTTTCCCCCGGAGCTTCGCTTTTTTCACCAACCCCTCATACTGGTGCGCCAAGAGGTGACCTTGCACCTGTTGGACGGTGTCCATCGTCACCGTGACCGCAATGAGAAGCGATGTCCCTCCGAAATAGAAGGGAACTCCGGAGTAGGAAATCAGGAATTCGGGTATGAGACAGACGATGGTGAGGTACAACGCACCAGCAACGGTCACACGCGTTAAGACATAGTCGATATACGTCGCGGTCCGCTCGCCTGGGCGTATGCCCGGGATGAACCCGCCATGTTTGCGCAGATTGTCCGCTGTGTCGGACGGATTGAACACGATAGCCGTGTAGAAGAACGCAAAGAAAATGATCAGCGCAGCATACAGTAGCATGTAGAGCGGTTGGCCATGGCCGAGCAGCGCTGTGACGGTCGCCACCCATCCGCTGGCTGCCTGCCCTTCGCCGCCGGAAAAGCCGGCGAGCGTCGCTGGAAGCAAAAGAAGCGAAGACGCGAAAATCGGAGGGATCACGCCCGCTGTGTTCAGCTTCAGCGGCAAATGCGAGCTTTCACCCTGCGTCATCCGATTGCCGACCTGGCGCTTCGGATACTGGATCAACAGGCGGCGTTGCGCCCGTTCCACGAACACGATGAAGGCGATGACAACGATCGCGAGGATGATAATGGTCAGGATCAGGCCGGTGCTGATGGCACCTTGGCGACCCAGCTCCAGCGTCTGCGCAATGGCGCGCGGAAGTTCTGCAACGATGCCAGCAAAGATGATCAGCGAGATACCGTTGCCAACGCCGCGCGAGGTGATCTGCTCACCCAGCCACATCAGGAACATGGTGCCGCCAACCAGCGTGATGACCGTCGTCAGTCGGAAAAACCAGCCTGGGTCAGTAACGATCGTGCCCGCCGATTCAAGACCGACAGAAATGCCATAGGCCTGGACAGCCGCCAGTAACACCGTGCCATATCGGGTGTACTGGTTGATGACCTTACGGCCCGCCTCGCCCTCTTTCTTAAGCTGCTCTAGCTTCGGCGAAACGGTGGTCATCAGCTGGATGATAATCGATGCCGTGATGTACGGCATGATGCCCAGCGCAAAGACGGCCATGCGCTCGACGGCCCCGCCAGTGAACATGTTGAACAGGCCGACAACGCCCTGCGCAGCCTGATCGAACGCGTTGGCAAAGGCATCCGGGTTGATGCCGGGCATGGGGATATAGGTGCCAAGTCGATAGACCAGAAGCGCACCTAGGGTAAACCAGATGCGCTTCTTGAGCTCCTCGGCCTTGGAAAAGGCCTTAAAGGAAAAATTTGATGCTAGCTGCTCTGCTGCTGACGCCATGCGATCTCTCGTCTTGCCGGCCCCGACAGATCCGTCAAAGCCTCTTAGATAAGCGCGACCCGCATTTTAACGCGAGCCAACGCCGCGCGCTTAGCCCGCGGCTTTGTCGCCGCCCTCGGCAGCCTTTGTTTCGGCGATGTGGACCTTGCCGCCAGCTTTTTCAACCGCAGCCGTCGCACCCTTGGAGGCGCCCGCAACAGTAATGTCGACCTTAGCAGTCAATTCGCCGTTGCCAAGCAATCGAACACCGTCTTTACCCAGCTTGGTGATGACGCCGCTTGCGACGAGCGCGGTGGCATCGATCGGGGCCTTGCCATCGAGCTTACCGGCATCGAGAGCCGCTTGGATGCGCCCGACATTAACCTCGGAATAGTCCTTGGCAAAGATGTTGGTGAAGCCACGCTTAGGCAGGCGGCGATACATTGGCATCTGCCCGCCTTCGAAGCCCTTGATGGCCACACCTGAACGCGACTTCTGACCCTTCACGCCCCGGCCAGAGGTTTTACCCTTGCCGGAGCCGATGCCACGACCGACGCGCTTCTTGGCTTTAACCGCACCAGGCTTGTCTGACAGTTCGTTGAGTTTCATTTTCATTGTCTCCACTTGCGCGGAACGCTGCCATGCACGTCCGCTCGCTTTAGACGATCGCCGGTTAAGCGTCTTCGACGATCCGCACCAAGTGCTGGACCTTGTTGATCATGCCACGGACCGCTGGGGTATCTTCCAACGTTTTGCGCCGCCGCATTTTGTTCAGCCCGAGACCTTTGAGGGTCGCCCGTTGATCCGGCTGGCGCCCAATCGGGCTTCCGATCTGTTCGATCGTGATGGTTTTGCTCTCAGCCATTGTCAGCTTTTCCTTCGCTCAGACCCTTAGCCTTCGGCGGCAACAGCGTCACCGCGACGCGCCTGCAACGTAGAGACCTTCAAGCCACGGCGCGCGGCAACCGAGCGTGGGCTATCTTCTTCTCGCAGCGCATCGAATGTGGCGCGGATCATGTTGTAGGGGTTCGAGGTGCCCTGGGATTTCGCAACGATATCCTGAATACCCAGTGTCTCGAAAACGGCACGCATCGGACCGCCAGCAATGATACCAGTGCCCGGAGGCGCGGCACGCAGAAGCACCTTACCGGCGCCATGGCGGCCCTTGATGTCGTGATGCAGCGTCCGACCCTCACGCAGCGGCACGCGGATCATGGTGCGCTTTGCCGACTCGGTCGCCTTACGGATCGCTTCAGGAACCTCACGGGCCTTACCGTGACCAAAGCCGACCCGACCCTTCTGGTCGCCAACAACAACAAGGGCGGCGAAACCGAAGCGCTTACCGCCCTTAACCGTTTTTGAAACGCGATTGATGTGGACGAGCTTGTCGACGAACTCGCTTTTTTCTTCGTCGCGATCGCGATTGCGTTCACGCGGTGCCATGGGCAATTTCCTTATGTGTCTCGCAGGGGCAAATCAATCCGACAAGCCTGCTGCCAAGTGCGGCCTCAATCATTCGAGACCGGAGGGAACCATCGGGCACATGCCCAAATGGCGGTTAAAACGATAGGCCACCTTCACGGGCGGCATCGGCAAGCGCTTTCACGCGTCCATGGTATCGATAGGATCCACGGTCGAACACCACAGCATCCACGCCCGCTTCCTTAGCGCGTGACGCCACCAGTTTACCAACCTCAGCGGCGGCAGTGGCATCAGCGCCGGTCTTCAAGCTCTCGCGCATGCTCTTTTCTAGTGAGGAAGCGGCGGCGAGCGTACGACCGGCATCATCATCTATGATTTGAGCATAGATGTGCTTGCCTGAACGGTGCACTGACAGGCGAGGACGACCGTTGGCGATCTTTTTGAGTTGGCGACGAACGCGCGCGCGGCGGCGCTCAGTGGTTGTGGTTTTGGGCATTGTTCTGGCCTTTTTTGCTGACAACCCTGTGTCCCACGTTGAGCGCGGGATGCGGCCGCAGGCTTTCGACTTGGTGATCGCTCAAATGAGCTTCATGCCACCTACTTCTTCTTACCTTCCTTACGGAAAATGTACTCATCGGCATACTTGATGCCCTTACCCTTGTAGGGCTCGGGCGGCCGGAACTTGCGGATCTCCGCTGCGGCTTGACCAAGGCGCTGTTTGTCGATGCCTGACAACACGATCTCAGTCGGCTTCGGCACAGCAACGGAAACCCCGTCAGGGACGTCATAGATGACGTCATTCGAATAACCGAGCGCCAACGTCAGCTTCGACCCCTGTGCCTGCGCGCGATAGCCGACACCGTTGAGCTCAAGCTTCTTTTCGAAGCCGTCCGATACACCGACGACAATGTTGTTCACGAGCGTCCGCGACATACCCCACATCGAGCGGGACCGCTTGTCCTTGCCGCGTGGATTAACTTCAATGCCGCTGTCGCCAAGTGCAACTGTGCACTCGTCAACGACCGTGACGGATAATTCGCCCTTTGGCCCTTTGACGGAAACCGTCTGGCCATCGACGTTGGCGGTGACGCCACTGGGAAGCGCGACAGGCTTCTTTCCGATACGTGACATGTGATGTGTCCTTCTAATGAGCCGGTTTCTTCAGACGCAAAACGCTAGAAGACCTGGCACAAAACCTCGCCACCGACGTTTTCTTCGCGCGCCTGATGATCCGCCATGACACCTTTAGGCGTGGACAGAATAGATACACCCAGCCCGTTGTTGACGGTCGGAATGTTCCGCACGGATGCGTAAACGCGACGCCCGGGCTTCGAAACGCGCTCCAATCGACGGATGACCGGCGCACCATCGAAGTATTTCAATTCGATGCTGATTTCCGAGCGTCCGTCACCCAAATCGGTGCGCGAATAGCCGCGAATGTAGCCCTCATCAACCAGAACCTGCAGAACGCGCTCACGAAGTTTCGAAGCTGGCGCGACGACGGTCGTCTTGTTGCGCATGTGCGCGTTACGAATGCGTGTCAGCATGTCGCCAATTGGATCGGTCATAGCCATACCAAAGACCTCCTACCAGCTCGACTTCACAAGGCCCGGCACATCGCCGGAAAGCCCCAGTTCGCGCAATGCAACGCGTGACATGCCGAGCTTGCGATAATAGGCGCGCGGACGCCCTGTAACGTTGCAGCGATTGCGTATACGTGTCTTCGAGCCATTGCGTGGCAACTCAGCGAGCTTCAACGTCGCATTAAACCGCTCTTCAGGGCTCGCATTCTTGTCGCGTACGACAGCGTTCAGCTCAGCGCGCTTGGCGGCATACTGGTCAACCATGCGGCGGCGACGGGCATTTTTTTCGATGGCGCTTTTCTTAGCCATTGTCTGTTCGATCCTCTTTGAAAAACGCGTTAGTTGCCGCGGAACGGGAAATTGAAGTTCTTGAGCAATGCCCGCGCTTCATCATCGTTCCGTGTGGTCGTGCATATGATCACATCGAAACCCCACATCTGGTCGACCTTGTCGTAATCGATCTCGGGGAAGACGATGTGTTCTTTGATGCCCATCGCATAATTGCCGTTGCCATCAAAACTCTTGGGGTTCAGCCCACGAAAGTCACGAACACGCGGAAGGGCAATCGTCACCAGACGGTCGAGAAACTCGTACATGCGCGTCTTGCGGAGTGTGACCTTGACACCAAGCGGCATCTCTTCGCGCACCTTGAAGCCGGCGATCGAATTGCGAGCATGGGTGATCACCGCACGCTGGCCAGCAATTGCTGACAGGTCTTCGGCAGCTGTACGAACCTTCTTGCTGTCTCCAACCGCTTCGCCGACACCCATGTTCAGCACGATCTTATCGAGTGCCGGAATCTGCATAGGGTTCGCAAAGTTGAACTCTTCCTGCAGCTTCGCGCGGATCGTGTCCTCATAAAGCGTCTTCATGCGCGGGGTGTATGTCATTGCATCAGCCATCGATCGTCTCTCCCGAGCGAACCGCAACGCGGACTTTGGAGCCGTCTTTCGTCTCGAAGCGAACCCGGGTCGGCTTGCCGTCCTTCGGGTCGCGCAAAGCGATGTTCGAAATCTGAATGGGCGCTTCCTTGGATATGATACCCGCCTCTTTGCCCGGCGCTGCGCGCTGGTGCTTTTTGACGAGGTTCACACCCTGGACCAAAGCCCGATTTTCCTTCGGCAGGACCTGCAGCACTTGCCCTGATCGACCCTTGTCGCGGCCGGCAAGCACTACAACGGTATCGCCCTTCTTGATCCGTGCAGCCATCACAGCACCTCCGGTGCGAGCGAGATGATCTTCATGTGGCTCTTGCCGCGCAGCTCGCGCGGGACGGGCCCGAAGATACGAGTACCGATCGGTTCCTTGTTGTTGTTGACCAGCACGGCCGCATTGCGGTCGAAGCGGATCACCGAACCGTCGGGACGGCGGATATCCTTGGCGGTGCGCACGACAACCGCCTTCATGACATCGCCCTTTTTGACGCGACCCCGGGGAATGGCTTCCTTGACGGAGACGACGATGATGTCGCCCACGCCCGCATATTTGCGCTTGGAGCCACCCAGAACCTTGATGCACATAACACGGCGTGCACCGGAATTGTCGGCGACGTCGAGGTTCGTCTGCATCTGAATCATGGCACTAAGCCTCTCTTAAATCTCAACCTGTTCGATCAACCGTTCGACGCCATAAGCGCGCGCGATTCATCGCCCAGAACCATGAATGTCTTGGATTTGGAAAGCGGACGGCATTCTTCGATCAGAACGGTGTCACCGTTCTTGAAAGCGTTGTCCGCATCGTGTGCGTGGTACCGCTTGGTGCGGCGCACGGTCTTCTTAAGCAAAGGATGCGTAAATCGACGCTCGACGAGAACGGTAACCGTCTTGTCGGTCTTGTCGCTTACGACCGTACCTTGCAGGACGCGTTTTGGCATATCTGTCTCCTGGCCTCGCGCCGCTTACGCGGCCGCCGCTTCGCGCCGCTTGGCGTTCAGCACGGTGTTGATGCGCGCGATATCGCGGCGAACTTGCCGGAAGCGCGCTGTGTTTTCGAGTTGCCCGGTGGCGCGCTGAAAACGCAGGTTGAACTGCTCTTTCTTCAGCTTGACCAGCTCATCAACGAGCTGATCGGCCGTCATCACTTGAGCGTCTTGTGCTTTCATCGTTGCGTACTCCTGCCCTAATCGCCGATGCGCTGAACGAAACGGGTCTTCACCGGCAACTTCATTGCTGCAAGACGAAGGGCCTCACGCGCCACGTCTTCGGGCACCCCATCGATTTCAAACATGATGCGGCCAGGCTTGACCTTGGCTGCCCAATACTCGACCGAGCCCTTGCCCTTACCCATGCGAACTTCGGTCGGTTTCTTGGTCACTGGCACGTCTGGGAAGATGCGAATCCAAACGCGACCTGCACGCTTCATATGACGCGTCATGGCACGGCGAGCAGCTTCAATCTGCCGAGCCGTTACACGCTCAGGCTCCTGTGCTTTCAGGCCAAATGCGCCAAAGGTCAGCTCCGTGCCACCTTTTGCAACGCCCTTGATGCGGCCCTTATGCTGTTTGCGAAACTTTGTCCGTTTCGGCTGTAGCATCGTCTTCGTTCCTACGTTTTCGTGCCAGGTCTCCGCTGAAAACTGGTTTAAGCGGACGCACAACACGGTTTCAATTCAATCGTCTTACCAGACCGCGCCGAAGCTTAGTCCCGGCGACGCCCTCCACCGCCGCCACCGGCACTTTCCATGGCGCGCTTTTCGGACGCGAGCGGATCATGCTCCATGATCTCGCCCTTATAGATCCAGACTTTGATGCCGATGATCCCGTAAGCCGTTTTTGCTTCCGCCGTCCCGTAGTCGACATCAGCCCGCAATGTGTGCAGCGGCACCTGGCCTTCGCGATACCACTCGGTCCGCGCAATCTCTGCACCACCCAAGCGACCGCCGGAGTTGATGCGGATGCCCAGGGCACCAGCCTTCATCGCGTTCTGCACAGCGCGTTTCATCGCTCGCCGGAAGGCAACACGACGTTCCAACTGTGACGCGATCGACTGAGCAACGAGGGTTGCGTTTGTATCGGGCTTGCGCACCTCAACAATGTTCAGATGTACCTCTGAATCCGTCATCTTCGATACGACGCGGCGCAAACGCTCGATATTCTCACCCTTCGGACCAATGATGAAACCGGGCCGAGCGGTGTGAATTGAGATACGGCACTTTTTCAGTGGGCGTTCGATAACGATCTTCGAAATTGCAGGGTCAGCACCGCCGCGGCGATCCTCCTTGCCACCCTTCTTGACCAGCTTTGGCAACTCCTCGGAAATGAACCGGCGGATCTTGAGGTCTTCATGCAGCAAGCGCGCATAATCATTGTCTGCAAACCAGCGGGAGTTCCAGGTCTGGTTGATACCCAGACGCAGGCCGGTCGGATTGACTTTCTGGCCCATCAGGCGGCCTCCTCAACTTCGCGGACGATGATCGTCAAATTGGAAAAAGGCTTGTGAATACGTCCCACACGGCCCCGCGCCCTGGGTTGCCAACGCTTCATCACCAAAGCCTTGCCGACATACGCCTGCGCGACAATCAAACTGTCAACGTCAAGGTCATGATTGTTTTCGGCGTTAGCGATGGCCGACTCCAATGCCTTCTTGACGTCCACGGCGATCCGCTTGCGGGAAAAAGTCAGGTCGGCCAGAGCCTTTTCAACCTTCTTTCCGCGGATCATGGATGCAACCAAATTGAGTTTCTGCGGACTTACACGCAGGCGGCGTGCAACCGCCTGGGCCTCATTATCGGCAAGCGCCCGTTCACGAGATGCTTTGCCCATCGTTACTTCCTCTTCGCCTTCTTATCGGCAGCGTGGCCATAATAGGTTCGTGTCGGGGCAAACTCGCCAAACTTGTGCCCGATCATGTCTTCAGAGATCGACACCGGGATATGCTTCTGGCCGTTGTAAACCCCAAAAGTCAGGCCGACGAACTGCGGCAGGATCGTTGAGCGGCGCGACCAGACTTTGATCACGTCATTACGACCGCTTTCGCGCGCCTTATCAGCCTTCTTCAAGATGTACCCGTCTACAAACGGGCCCTTCCAAACCGAACGTGCCACGTTGGTCTCCGTTATTTCTTGCGCTGATGGCGCGAGCGAATGATGAATTTGTCGGTCGACTTGTTCGACCGGGTCCGTTTGCCCTTGGTGGGTTTACCCCAAGGTGTCACCGGGTGACGACCGCCTGAGGTCCGGCCTTCGCCACCACCATGGGGGTGATCAACCGGGTTCATAACAACACCGCGAACCGATGGGCGACGACCCAGCCAGCGCGAACGGCCAGCCTTACCGAGGTTGGTGTTCATGTGATCGGGGTTAGACACGGCGCCGACCGACGCGAAGCACTGGCCATGGATCAGGCGCTGCTCCCCGGACTGGAGCCGAACAATCGCATAGGCACCGTCACGACCAACGAGCTGCGCATAGGCTCCCGCCGACCGCGCGATCTGCCCACCCTTGCCAATCTTCATCTCAACATTGTGAATGATGGTGCCAACCGGCATAGAGGCCAGCGGCATTGCGTTGCCCGGCTTCACATCAACCTTGTTGCCCGCGACGACAGTGTCACCCTCTTTGAGACGCTGCGGCGCCAAAATGTAAGCAAGGTCGCCATCGCTGTATTTCAAAAGCGCGATGAATGCGGTGCGGTTGGGATCGTATTCCAGGCGCTCAACAGTCGCAGGTACGTCGAGCTTTGCGCGGCGCTTGAAGTCAATGATGCGATAGGTGCGTTTCACACCACCACCGCGCCGACGAACCGTAATCCGGCCCGTGTTGTTCCGGCCGCCCTTGGAGGTGAGACCCTCGGTTAGCGTCTTGACCGGCTTACCTTTATGGAGCGCCGATCGATCAACCGTTACCAGTTGTCGGCGGCCCGGCGAAGTTGGATTGAACGTCTTCAAAGCCATTGTATTGGTTCCCTGCCCCGCGCCTTAGAGACCAGTTGTAACGTCGATGGATTCACCATCCGCAAGCGTCACAATGGCCTTCTTTTGGTCGGACTGCTTACCGATGACGCCGCGAAAGCGCTTCACTTTACCTTTGCGCACCAGCGTATTCACCGCCTTCACCTTGACTGAGAACAACGCTTCAACCGCTTGCTTGATCTCGGTCTTGGTCGCGGTAGGTGCCACATTGAACATGACCTGGCCGTCTTCGGAGGCCATGGTCGATTTTTCCGTGATCACCGGCGAGACGATCACATCATAGAGTTTAGGGTTGGTGCTCATTGAAAGCGCGCCTCCAACGCCTCAACCGCAT
This sequence comes from Pseudomonadota bacterium, assembly GCA_039024915.1. Taxonomy (NCBI): domain Bacteria; kingdom Pseudomonadati; phylum Pseudomonadota; species Pseudomonadota bacterium. The sequence continues at coordinate 1,962 of JBCCPK010000006.1, read as the reverse complement.
CCTTGGACAGGACGAGAGTGTTGCGGCGCAAAATATCGTAAACATTGATGCCCTGGACCGGCAGCACATCCACGTTTGGGATGTTGCGAGCCGCCTTGGCGAAGTTGTCATTTACCGACGCACCATCGATGAAGAGCGCATTGGTCAGCCCGCGAGCGCTCAACGCCGTCGCGACAGCTTTCGTCTTGGCCTCGACACCGTCAAAGCTGTCAATGACCACCAGGCTTTCACTCTTCAGCTTTGCCGAAAGGGCATGCTTGAGCGCGAGCGAACGCACCTTCTTCGGCAAATCGATGGCGTGACTACGAACCACCGGTCCGTGAGCCTTGCCACCACCGATGAATGAGCCGACGCGGCGCGAACCGTGACGGGCACGACCGCCGCCCTTCTGCTTGCCGAACTTCGCACCTGTGCGGGAAATCTCAGCGCGCTGCTTGGTTTTGTGGGTACCGGCCTGCCGCTTGGCGAGCTGGTAACGAACCATGCGCTGAAGAATATCAGCGCGCGGCTCGAGCCCGAACACATCATCCGACACAGCCAATTTACCAGCTGATTTGCCGTCAAATTTCGTGACACTCAGGTCCATCAGGCCGTCTCCTCAACTTGGGTAGCGGTTTCGGCCGCAGCTGCTGCGCGGAAAGCGCCTGGCATCGGGACACCATCTGGAAGAGACTTCTTGACAGCATCGCGTACCATGACCCAGCCGCCCTTGGAGCCTGGCACCGAACCCTCAATCATGATGAGGCCACGTTCAACGTCGGTCTTGACCACCTTGAGGTTCTGCGTCGTGACGCGCTCATTGCCCATCTGGCCGGCCATCTTCTTACCCTTGAAGACCTTTCCAGGATCCTGGCACTGACCGGTCGAGCCATGCGCACGGTGGGAAATCGAGACACCGTGCGAAGCGCGCAGGCCACCAAAATTGTGGCGCTTCATTGCGCCAGCGAAGCCCTTACCAATCGATGTTCCGGAAACATCGACAAACTGGCCCGCAACAAAATGGTCCGCGGTGAATTCTGCGCCGACATCCACGAGATTGTCTTCGGAAACCCGAAACTCCGCGAGCTTCCGCTTCGGCTCTACATTGGCTTTCGCAAACGCTCCGCGGTCTGCCTTATTCGTGTTTTTCACCTTGGCCAGACCGGCGCCAAGCTGCACGGCCGTGTAGCCGTTCTTTTCCATGGTCCGTTGACCAACAACCTGACAGTTGTCGATTTTCAGCACGGTGACGGGAATATGTCGCCCATCCTCGGCGAAAATCCGGGTCATTCCGACCTTCTGTGCAATAAGTCCTGACCGCATGGGTCCTGTCCTTGTTGTGAGCATCCAAACGGATGCAATGTGTTCTTAGAGCAAACGGGGGCGCATTAACCGCCCAGCTTGATCTCCACGTCTACGCCAGCCGAAAGATCGAGTTTCATCAGCGCGTCGACCGTTTGCGGAGACGGGTCAATGATATCGAGCAGGCGCTTATGCGTCCGGATCTCGAACTGTTCGCGGCTCTTCTTGTCGATATGCGGCGAGCGGTTCACTGTGAACTTTTCGATCCGCGTCGGCAGTGGGATCGGTCCGCGCACTTGCGCACCGGTCCGCTTAGCAGTGGACACGATTTCAACCGTCGATGAATCGAGCACACGGTGGTCGAATGCCTTAAGCCGGATACGTATGTTCGTGCTTTGCATTGTATCTTGTCTTTCAAGAGCCACGGCTCACAAAGGAGGGACTGTAACCCACCTCATGAAACCTTCTTTCCGAAGCAGCAGCGCCATCTTCACCCGCTGCGGGCCCGCGACCGGCATGTGCCGGCCGCCCGCCAGTTTTGTTTACAATCAATCGGTAATTTTGGAGACGACGCCTGCGCCGACGGTGCGGCCGCCTTCGCGGATAGCGAAGCGCAGCTTCTCTTCCATCGCGATCGGCACGATCAGCTCGACATTGATCTCAACATTATCGCCCGGCATC